>CAJFSX010000033.1:21902-22879 GCA_904419775.1 Candidatus Pararuminococcus gallinarum
GGCAATGTTTGTGGACAATATAGAAAAACAAAACCAGGCTTCGGGCCGATTTTTCAAAAATTAGCAAGTCATCGGGAAGAAAGACTTTTCTGAAGCTGATCCAAGGCCCTGGTGCGCTGCAACACCAGCAGGATGACCAGGGAGATCAGCGCGCCGCCAAAAGAACTGACGCCAAAGGGGATGACAAAGCCAAAAACAGCGGCTTCCTGGGAGAGGAAGAAGGTGGCGAGAGGATAGGCGGCAAGCGCTCCTAGGATACCGGTACCGAATACCTCCCCAATGACCGTGGGAATCAGCATTTTGGTCTTCCGGTAGACCAGTCCGCAGAGAAGGGCGCCGATCATGCTGCCTGGAAAGGCCAGAATGCTGCCAGTGCCTATGAGCACCCGGATGAGAGAGGTGACAAAGGCCATACCGCAGGAATACCAAGGGCCGAGAAAAACGCCGGCCAGGACGTTGACCATATGTTGGATGGGGAAACATTTAGAGACGCCGATGGGGATATAAAAGGCACTGCAAACCACTGCCAATGCGGTAAATATGCCGGCAAAAGCCAGCTTTTTGATACTGCTGTTCAAAGAATAGACCTCCTAAAACCGTATGAAAGCACGGAAAAATACGGCAAAGAGCCGGATACACACAAAAATTACAATAGAACAAATAAAGGGCCCTGTCAAGGGAAAAAAGGAAATTTTGTCATGAAAGATTAAGAAAAGGTTCAGAAATTCGGCGGTGATTTGTGAGACTTTTTTTGACAGGAGATGTTATAATAATACATATTGCAATGAAACAAAGGAGAAGGAACCATATGCCTAGGTGTTTATACTGTCACAAGGAGATCGGCGAAGCGCCCATCTTCCAGTTGGACAACGGCGGCGGGTTTTGTTGCAGTGAAAGCTGCAAGAAGGAAGCGGCGGCGTATATGGCCCGATCCCGGAAATATAAAGGCTGGTATCTGCTGATGATCATCCTTTCCC
>CAJFSX010000034.1 GCA_904419775.1 Candidatus Pararuminococcus gallinarum
CTCCCATGAAGAAAGACATGACTAGGGTATTGGTGGAATCGGCGATCCGCAGAACACTAAAAAATATACAGCAATCACCAAAACGTATGACGCGCAATCTCATCGACCTGGGGCTGCAATTCTCCCATGGAAGATTCCAAACAAACTTACTAAAGCAGGCACAGAAGATGTTGCAGGATCAGCAAAGCGCTTATTATGATCTTGTCAAAGACCTTGCCGCAACGGTGGATCATGATATTATCACCACCTTTGGCGTCAATCTGGGCTATAACAGCTGTACAAAAGGCGCAGTGGTGATCCGGGATATTGAGGAAGAAAAAAAGTTCAACATTCCCTGGGCTCTGCATGTATTTATTAACCAAGAAAAGCTGGAAACACAGCCGGATTTCTATCCTTCTCTGTTGCAGCAGGCAATGGAATTGGGGATCTATACCTATCTTTTCTATGTTACCGGGGATGCTGAGCAGGTACTCCCCATCATCAAAAAAGAATCGGACTGCGCCTTTATTCTCTTCCTCCACGGATCTCAGATCACCCCTTCTTTTATCAACAAAATAAAAGAGGTCAAAAATGTCATGATTTCCATCTATGCCGATGAGGATATGGCGTCTGCCTGTCAAAAGCTTCGGGACGCGAGACTGCTTTATGCAGTGAATCGGCGTTATATGGAGCAGGATAAGCAAAATATTCTCAGCGGGCAATGGCTGCATTCTGTCGTTCCATCTCATCCGGCGTTTGCCTTTCTGTGTGCGGATTTTTCCTGTTCGTCCCAGTTGGAGCAGGAAGTTTATCAATATGTGGCAGATGTTCGTGATCAACAGCGGTATCCGCTGATTTTCATGGATATCAAACACGATACACTGAGGATCGACAGAATTATTTCTGACGGAGAGTGTATGGTGGGATTCGATGAGGATGGGAACTTGCGCACCCATGAAGGTTTGCGGCAAGACAAGCAGTACAATATCTTCTTCCATCCGCTGGAAGAGATTCTGCAAATCACCTCAAAAAAGCTAGGGCCCCTGCTGTCTCAGCAAAGCATGGTTCATCTCGCAAGAAAATAAAAATAAGGCGGTCCTCCGCTGTCAGCTGCTCCCGCCATATCCGAAAAGGAAATCAATGCCATGAAATCAAAACTCAGCCAGTATATATCAGAAAAATTTTTCTCTGTATGCCTTGTTCTGTTCCTGCTATTTACCACTGTTTATACTGCTTTCCGCACCGAAAATGCTGTATGGCAGCTGTGGGGCCTACATATTTACGGAGCAGTTGCGGTATTCTATCTCCTTCTTTTTTTCCTCTCATGGTTTTTCCATCGGCAGCGGTCTTTTCCGCCGATCTGCCGGTTTTGGATACGTCTGGAGGGGAGCTTGTTCTGTTTTCTGTTTTACTTTGTCCTCATCCTTTTGATCTGCGATGCTGCCGCAGTGGCGGTCTTCTTTTTTCATAAGAACTCGGTGGCGTTCGCAATTTCCTGGTGTTTCGCCATTGGAATCAGCCTGGGCCTTGTGGCCTATGGAATGGTTCATGCCCGGCGTCTCAAAACAGTTCGTTATGACGTGCGCTTGGGAGAAGGCAAAAAAGATTACCGCATGATTTTGCTCAGCGATTTGCACATCGGGGCCTTTGTCGGCCTAGGATATATTAAAAAAGTAGTCGAAAAAGTCAACAGCCTTTCTCCCGATATGGTGGTAATCACAGGAGACATCTTTAATAACGGTTATGCGGAAGAATGCGGATCTCCTGACGCGGTTGGAGCGGTACTCGGGACACTTCAGACCAAGGACGGCGTTTATGCGGTATTGGGCAACCATGATCCGGCCTATTCCGATGAAAAGATGCGGTGTTTTTTTCAAAAAGCGAATATCCGGCTGCTGTATAACGAACTCCTTCCCTTTCCCTTTTTTACCTTGGTGGGGCGAAACGACCTGCTCCATTGCAAACAATATTCAGAGGTTCGTACTCCCCTCAATGAATTATTGCGCAAAAAACCAGAGCAAAAGCCGCTCATTGTTTTGGACCACAATCCAGACGGCATTGATGAGGCCATAGAAAATGGAGCAAAACTCATTTTATGCGGCCACACGCATCGTGGGCAGATGTTTCCTCTGACCTTCTTGACCCGGCTAGCCTATGAAAAAAACCATTTTTACGGACATGCAGCCCTAGGGGAAGCCCAGACTGTCGTTTCAGCAGGAACAGGATATTTCCAGCTGCCGGTACGTTTAGGAACCAATAGCGAAATAGTAGAAATCAACTTAAAATTGTAAATACAGGCTGCTGGACCCACGAAAAAATCCGAGCAGCAACATAGAAAAACACAAAAGGTTGGCCTTGCTCTCCGTTGGCCAACCTTTTATAATGAGGCGGCAAAACCTCTTATACGCAAGGGCACCGCAGAAAGGCCGAAAACCATCAGAATGGCTTTCTTTTGTAGGTGTATTTTTATGAACTAAATGTAAACATTTTGAGGGGAGCATGGCTTTTGGCTTGACTCATTTGGATTTTGAGATAAAATAGTTTGTTGTGGAAACAGTTCTATAAAAAACTGTACTATTAAAAACCATGAATGGGGAGGGACTTACCGCATGCATCGGACGAATACGCTTTTATCCAACATCCGGCGGATCATCAAGCTGTATGACAGCATGCTGAAACCTGTCTGTGATCGGCATGGCCTGGCGCCCATCGAAGTCACCATCATCAGCTTCCTTTTCAACAATCCCGGCCGAGATACCGCCGCAGATATTGTAGAGTTTCGGATGCTCTCAAAAAGCAATGTCTCTCAGGCGGTGGAAAGCCTCATACAGAAATCTCTGTTGCAGCGCCGCCAGGATACGGAGGACCGGAGAAGGATCCATCTGTCTCTAACATCCAAATCCGCGCCTATCACCCATGAAATTGAAGCTGTGCGGAAGGAGTTCCTAAAACAAATCTTCCGGGGCTTCACCGAAGAAGAAATAAAACAATTTGCAAAATTTAACGAGCGAATTGCTGAGAATACAAAAATAGTTGGGGAAAGAGGAGAAATCATATGACAGAAGAGAAAGATTTTCTGGGAAAGGAACCGGTAGGCAGACTTCTTTTAAAATTGGCCCTTCCCACCGTAACAGCGCAAATCATCAATATGCTGTACAACATTGTTGACCGCATTTACATTGGCCATATTCCGAAGATTGGCGACATGGCGCTGACCGGTGTTGGCGTTTGTATGCCTTTGATTATGATTGTAACAGCATTCGCCGCCTTTGCGGGATATGGCGGCGCGCCTAGAGCCTCTATCCATATGGGAAGAGGTGATCACGATGCAGCAGAAAGGACAATGGGCAACTGCTTTGTCGTACAGCTCATTATTTCTGTCGTTCTAACAGCGGCGCTGCTGATTTGGAACCGGGATTTTCTCATGGCCTTTGGAGCCAGCGAAAACACCATTGCATATGGCGTCGAATACATGAATATCTACGCCATGGGTACCCTTTTCGTCCAGATGACTTTGGGAATGAACGCTTTCATTACTGCGCAGGGCTTTGCTAAAACTGGTATGCTTTCGGTACTGATCGGCGCAGTGGCCAATATTATTCTCGACCCCATCTTTATTTTTGGTTTTCATATGGGTGTTGCGGGTGCCGCCTGGGCAACCATCATTTCCCAGGCAATGTCCTGTGTATGGGTGCTGCTTTTCCTCTGCGGCAAAAAGACCCATTTAAAACTCCGCAAGAAGAATTTCAGACTGGAGCGGAAAATCGTCCTCCCCAGCCTGGCGTTAGGTCTCTCAACCTTTATTATGCAGGCCAGTGAAAGCGTCATTTCCATCTGCTTCAACTCCTCACTGCTGCGTTATGGCAGTGACATTGCCGTTGGCGCCATGACCATTCTGACCAGTGTCATGCAGTTTGCTATGCTGCCGCTGCAAGGATTGGGACAGGGAGCACAGCCCATCATCAGCTACAATTACGGCGCGCGCAATCCTGATCGGGTAAAGGCTGCCTTTAAATTGTTACTGAAGGCCAGCCTCGTCTACTCTACCCTGTTATGGGCCTGTGTCATGGTCTTCCCCCAAGCATTTGCCGCTATGTTTACCGATTCCCAGCCACTGATTGCGTTTACCAAAACCGCTTTGCGAATCTATATGGCCTGCCTGCTTCTGTTCGGTATTCAGGTTGCCTGTCAGATGACCTTCACCTCCCTTGGTAACGCCAAGGCATCTATTGTGGTGGCAGTCATGCGGAAATTCATCTTATTGATCCCATTAATTTATATCATGCCCCTGATCTTTTCTGCCGATAAAACCACCGCTGTTTATATGGCAGAGCCAGTCGCAGATTTCTTAGCTGTTTCTTTCACCATCGTACTCTTTACTTTCCAATTCCGGAAAGCTTTAAAACAAATATCCGGGCCTTCGGATGACAAAAAAGCACTGCGACAAGGCTAAGAAAGTTGTCTGCTGCCAATCGGAGATATCATCTAAGAAAAGTAGCCAGTTAAAAAGCATCGCTATAAACAAATGATTCATAAAGGGAAAGAGCTGTCTCATCATCGAGACAGCTCTTTCCCTTTACTACTTGCTTTTTTTATTTTTTCTTCCGGTTCGTCTGAAAGCTTCTGAAGTATCGTGTCTGAGGTCCGCAGCAGGCGGCGGATTATTGGGAATATAGGGGATGCTATTGGCGATCCCGCTGCCACCGTCCTTTTTCAGTACCTGATAAACGGCGTAAAAAGGTGGGAAGAAGGCAACGGTAAAAACAAAAATGAACTGAATATTCAAATGCAGTAAAGGGGAAAAGATCTCGGATAGCTTCTAATCCGATACGTAATAGGATACGTAATAGAAATCTTTTTCTCTATTTCCCACTCGTTGTTCACAAAAAAGAAAAGACCGACAAACGGCTTATCCTCGCCATTTCTCGGTCTTTTTTTGGTCCGAGTGTAATTATAAGACTTAAAGAAATCCAGTTGTGTCAATGGTTTGCAGGCCGTCAGCAGGAGGTTTTATCTTATACAGTACGAGAAATCACTTTTACCTTCGTGATCACATCCCGCAGACGATCTTCTCCAACCATATACTCTAATGCATCATCTGCAGTTTCACAGACTTTCTCGGTTTCAGGTCTGTTCGCCACATAAATGGTAATTTTGTTATTTGTGCCATACCGAATCACGCCGTAAGTGATACCCTTCCAGACAAACTCAATTTCGCCGCCCCAATGTAAACTGCGCTTGAACTCACTGATCGTTTCAAAATTCAAACTTCCATCTGGAATGACGATCATTTTTTCCATAGAAAACAGCCTCCGGTATTGTTTGAACTCGGGAGCACCATTAGGATAATTGATGGGGGATCCCGGCTCTGGATGTTCATCAGGATTATTCCAATTGATTCTATGGTCGTGTGGATTTGAATGCTTATCGCTCCGACCATGATCTGTTTCGTGACGCTCTATTTCTGCTCTGCCGCTATCACCGATTTTTGTTTTGAATGTTTCACCATTCTTCATTACAGTCGTTTTGATTTCACCAGGACTTCCTAAAAATCGCTGGTCCTGTGGCTTATTCGGGTTTGGTCTCCATTTCCCACCATAGGCGCTTCCTCCGCCTTTTCCAATTAAGTATGGCTCTATTGTATCACGATTCCCGCTTGATCCGCTATTAATTTTAAAGGCATCTAAATCTTCGCGATGGAAACTACATTCATAGTTCATGTGCCGCCAGGAGCTGCGCTCATAGTCCACATAAATAATATTTCCCTGCATCTCGGGGAACGGTGTGTTATAACAGATGATCTTCTCCGGCTCGATGCGCCGCATCATCTCGTTGTAGCCAGCCATGAACCACTCTTTTTGATTCTGACGGTTGTCATGTTCGGACGCCATATAGGTAGAAACCGCCACCACGCTGGCTTTTTCGATCCCCTCAAAGCAGAAATCAAACGTGGATTCATCACCCCAGTTGACGGTAGGAATCACACGAATCCCTTTGGAAGCCCAGTAAGCGCCGCACCAGCGATTGCGAAATACATTGTAAAGCTGCATGACAGGCGCCATCTCCAGGTACATACTGAAATCCGGCGACAGCACCGCACGGTAGCGGGACAGCTTTTCGATGTCATTGTCCGGGTTCTTCCAGACCCGTTCAAAGCGATAGTCATATAGGAAGAAGTGTACCATGCGGTCAGGGTGATGCTGGTCCTCCAAGTGGGTTTTGTCAAAACCGATTAACAAAAGATCATCAAAGTCTCCGGGCTCTTCTTGGAACTTAGGAATGATGGGTATTTTTAACTTTCCTTTGCCGGGAAACTGGTTGCGAAGCAACGTCTGACTGGTTCGGTAGTTGTAGTTTTCTTCGGTCATATGGAACCTCCTGTATGTAGTAAGGAACAAATCCTTCTACATACAGGTTCCCAAACAACGAAAGTTGCACATTTCTGTGCAACGACATGAGAAAATTTACAAATTGGTAATAAGAAAAGACCGACAAACGGCTTATCCTCGCCATTTCTCGGTCTTTTTTTGGTCCGAGTGACAGGAGTCGAACCTGCGGCCTCTTGAACCCCATTCAAGCGCGCTACCAAGCTGCGCTACACCCGGAATTACCTTTAATATTATATATGATCCTCCTGAAAAAAGCAAGTAAAATTTGAGAAAAATTTTGATTTTTTTGAAATGTTAATTTACATTATAAAGTTGATATTTTATCCATAATTTTACTAGTTTATTTCTGTACATAATTGGAATCATAACATTAATGATATCCCGCAGCAAAAAATGGGCAGAAAGGAGTTTCTTATGCAAAATCCTTTAAAGATGAATCAGCAGATCAATGCTCTGGAAAACGATCCTCAGATGCAGCAGTATTTCAATACGCTGCCCAAATATGTCCAGGAAAACATCAAGCAGTCTGGAGCAAAATTCAGCAACCTAAATGAGCTGCAGCAATGCGCTCAGAATCTGACCCAAACACAGCAGTAGATAAAAAGCGGGGCTTTGCCCCGCTTTTTATCATCATTTCAATAATTCCTTGATCCACCGATATATTTTCTTGAAGCCATTTTTAACCGCCTGCCAAATGCGGGACAGCCAGTTGGCTTCTGGTGCAGGTTGGTCCGGAAGATTGGGATCTTCGGGCTCGGTAGGCTCTTCCGGGGTGTTTGGTTCTTCGGGCACAGTGGGCGCTTCAGGTACATTCGGTTCCTCCGGTGTCTCCGGCCCTTCAGGCTCCTCTGGCACATTGGGTTCCTGGGGCTCGATGGGCTTGGGGAATCCGTTGAGCCCTGCGCTTTTGATAATCTGCGCATAGTCTTGATAGGCATAATTCATGTCCACATCGGTGGAAATCCCCTGAACACGGCCACCAGACGTATATTGCCACATGCCATAGGGACCATCATAGGTCACAACGGAATTATATTGAGCGAGCCACACATCATATTGACTGAGCTTGCTTACGTCAAGAATACTGGTCAGCCAATATTTATTGGAATAGAGCATGACATAATATCCGGCATCCTGCACCGTCTTGAGAAAAGCCGCGGCGATATTGGTCAGCGTCTCCTTTCCCAGGTTTATCAAGGCGTTATCCTCTATATCCAAGGCCACTGGATATTCCAGCCGATAGGGTCGGATGACAGAAAGCAGGTATTTCGCTTCCTCCATCGCCTCCGCCTGGTTTTTAGCCCGTGTATAATGATAGGCGCCCGCAGGGACACCTGCGGCCTGCGCTCCGGTAATGTTTGCTAGCGCCGTTGTATCTGTGGCTAAAATGCCATCGGTATGGCGCAATGTTGTCCGAATCATGGCAAATTGTATTCCCGCCGCTTTGACGTCTTTCCAGAGGATATTTCCCTGGTATTTCGAAACATCAATTCCCTGTATCATTTTCTTCCCTTCCTTTCTGGGGGTATGATCTTGAGTGTCTCTCCCCCTTTATCACTATGCATTTTCCATCTACTTGGTGAGGACAACTGTCACCCATACAGTAGGCTGGGCATACATTATAAGGAATCCATCTGCAATTGGGGTCGTTTTTTCGTCCCCGGGAAAGAAAGTGTTCCAATGACCCTGTTTGAATTTATCGAGGAGATTGTAAACAGGCTGCGGGATTCAGAAAAAAATCATTATGGATACTTCTATAAAACTGGCGGCCTGTCCATTGAAACTCCCCAAGAAGCGATACGCTTTGACAAAAGTGATTGTGTCTCTCCGGAAATATCCCATCATAACGGCTCTATCCAGCTCCAAACACCCGGTATCTACCGCGCAGACTATATAGTAAATCTTCCATCACACCTTCAAATCGATACAGTATTTTTCCTATCCCTAGGCGGAAAAATACTGCCCGGTTCTCCCACATCCGTCCATAAGGCGGGAAATGACAGCCTATCCTTAACAGGGCAGGCGATCTTTCCCACCTGTCTTCCCTGTGTCTTGCAGCTTTGCAGTCAATCGCCTTTTCAGTTTGAGGATCAAGAGGAATCGGTAAGTATATCCCTGTCTGTTCTGCGGATTTCAGGTCTTCCTCCCTCCGGCCTATCCTAAAATTCTTTTCCGCTTTTTCCCGGTATATGCATAGAGTATGGTGCCAATGGGCAGAATAAAGGAGAGCTGGAATGGAAAGGAGAAGTCTCTTTGAGGCATTTCCTTTGATCCCAGCATAAGCAAATTTAAGGAGGCCGTCAATATGAATACTCAATTTCAGGCAAACGAAAGCATTAAATGTACCGTGCAGCAGTGCGCGCATCACTGCCAGCAGCAGAACTACTGCTCTCTTGACTGTGTTACCATTGGTACTCACGAGATGAATCCTACAGCGGATCAGTGCACCGATTGCAAATCCTTTCAGCTGAAACAGTAACTTTCACTGTATCTCTCCCTCCTCTGGGACCCCTGACGGGGTCCTTTTCTTTTTATTTTCACCCCATCGGTTTTTTTACATAAAATAGGGTATCCGCGTTTGTAAACCACCGAATGATCCAAACTTCTGCCAAAAGGAGCGATCCCCATGCCCAGCATCTATCTAAGCCCTTCCACCCAGGAGTGGAATCCCTATGTAACCGGAGGCACAGAGGAGTATTACATGAATTTGGTGGCCGATGCCATGGAACCCTATCTGCGTGCCAGCGGCATCGCCTTCACCCGCAATACCCCAGATATGACCGCCGCCTCCTCTATCCGAGCCTCCAACGCCGGCAACTACGATCTGCATGTGGCGCTGCATTCCAACGCCGCCCCTGACGCCAACGCAGGAAATGTCCGGGGCGCGGAAGTCTACTATGCGCCGGGCAGCGTCTACGGCAAAAAGGCTGCCGAAATTATCGCCAAGAATTTAAAAGCCATCTATCCCCTGCCTGACCGGGTCCGGGCTTTGACCACGACCAGCTTAGGCGAAGTGACCAAAACCAAGGCCCCAGCTGTGCTCATCGAATTTGCCTATCACGACAATGTGGAGGACGCCAATTGGATTAAAAATAACATCAATGCCATCGCCCGGAATGTGGTCCTCTCTCTGACAGAATACTTTGGCCTCCCCTTTATCGCTCCTGGGCCCGTCCGCCAGGGCACTGTTTCGGTGGGCCAGGGATCCCTCAACATCCGTTCCCGTCCCACCACCTCTTCTCAGGTGGTGGCCCACGCCTATAACGGCAATCCCATCACTGTCTACGGCCGCTGGAAGGACTGGTACAGCGTTAATTATAACGGGGTTACCGGTTTCGCCAACGCAAACTATGTGAAAGTATAGGAAAAGCAGCCTTCCCGAAAGAGGAAGGCTGCTTTTCATTGCTGCTTTTCGTATTTTGCAATGCGCAGGTCCTGCCGAAACCACCCTTTCCAGCGGCTGACAGAGAGTTTTTTTCTGAGCGAATCACTTGGCAAAGATGCTTTTGAGCCATTTGATGTCCTCCGGCGTCAGACAGCCGGTGACGCACAGCAAAATCAGGTACAAAAAGGCGGAAGACGCAATGAGGAAGATGGGCGCATCCAAAGACGGCATAAGCTGGATGCCCAAAGCCGGCAAAGCTACAGCCAAGCCGATGCACAAAGCTGGCTTTAAGATGGTATCCGCGAGATTGACCCGGAAGCTCGTTACCTTGATGAGCCTGTGAAGGCTCAGAGCAAAGTTGATAATCTCGCTCATGTAAAGGACAAAGACATAGCCCTGAATTCCCGAAACCGGCAGGAGAAACCAGACCAGAATCAGGGTACCGGTGGAGTCGATAATATTATAGCGCATGGAACTTCGCTGCTCATCCAGCCCCTTGAGCATGGCGTCCACCGCGTGATCAAAGTACATGATGGGGATAATTAGGGCAAACAGCCGGATATAATCGGCATAAAGGCCGATTTCATCGCTGCTGGAGATCAGCTCTCCCACCTGGGTGGAAAAGCAAAACATGATGCCTGCTACTCCCATGGAGAAAAGCAGGGTCATCTGGGACATACGGGTCACCATGTAGTTAATCCGGATATTGTCCTTAAGGTTGTCGGCTACGGCAAAGCATTCGGCCAGCTCCGGGACGATCAGGTCACAAAAAGAGAATAAAAAGGCGGAGGGAAACAGGATCACCGGCAGCACAATCCCATGGATGGCGCCGAAGGCCGCATAGGCTTCGCTCTCCGAGACACCGAACTTCCGCAGCTGGATGGGAACCAACAGATTTTTCACCGTCAGGATGCCGGAGCGCAGATTGGCGCTCATGGCCACCGGCAAAGCGATGCCGAACATCCGGCGGGTGATGCCCTGGGATGCCCGATCACACTTTTTATACCTTTTAGCGTCCATCTGGTACATAATAAAGGAGAAGAGGAAGGAGAAAATTTCCGAGATGACGCCAGCCCAGACCATGCACAGACAGGTCTGCTCCAGCCCGCCGGGGGAGAGCACCGTCAAGCCCACAATGGTGAGGAAAATCTTGACAAACTGCTCGGCAATGCGGATGGAAGCGTTTTTCACCACCCGCCGCACCGCGGTGAAGTAGCCGGAAAGCACCGAGGACATGGCAATACAAGGCAGGCTGATGGCCAGGGTTTTCAGCGGCAGGACGGTCTGATCGTTTTGGAGCATCTGCAGCCCGATGGCGGGCGCCAGCTGATAGAGCAAAACCGCCGTCACCGTGCCAAAACTAATACTGTAGAGAAGGCATTTGCGCAGGATTTTCTTGAGGTTTGGACGCGCGCTTCTCCCCATCTCCTCTGCCACCAGCCGGGTAGTGGCCAGATTAATGCCTCCTGTCGCCAAGGTGATGGAAAAGCCGTACACCGACATAATCAGCTGAAAGACGCCCATCATCTCATTGCCGATTTTATTCCCCAAATAGACATTAAACCAGACACTAATGCTGCTCATCAGCAGCGATGTAATGGTTAGGATCAGGCCGTTGAGCAAAAAAGCCCGGAGTCTTTTCATA
The DNA here is from genome assembly GCA_904419775.1 of Candidatus Pararuminococcus gallinarum. Taxonomy (GTDB): domain Bacteria; phylum Bacillota; class Clostridia; order Oscillospirales; family Ruminococcaceae; genus Zongyangia; species Zongyangia gallinarum. Next base: position 11,399 of record CAJFSX010000034.1, read on the forward strand.
TATTTCACCGTATCTCCTTATTTTCCTTGTAGAAATATATGAAAAGCTGTCAGCCGTTATGAAGCAAAGAGGGCAGGCTCCCAAAAAATCTGAGCCTGCCCTCTCTATTTTATTCTTCTCCCTGGGCCAGCGGGCCCGCTTTGGAAAAGGCGTCTACAATTTCCTGCTGGGTCACTGTGCGCTGGGGTTCAAAGTTGCCGTCAGCCAGCGCAAACACACCGTTATCCACCATAATCTGGACGATGTTCTGGTTTTCACACTCCTCCAAATCCTGGATAGGCGTTGCGTCCTTCCCCTCAAAGTCCCCCATGAGGAAAATCGCCTGGGCCAGCTCCTCCCGGGTCACCAGATCCTCCGGACGAAAATATTCCTTTTCCCCGTCCTTCTCCCAGTCCAAATAGCCAGAAACCACCACCGTTTCTATGGCGTCAAAATCCGGGTCGGTCCACTCCACATCCTCAAAGAGCCCATAGGTATGGCCCTTGTGCTCCTGCTGATAGTACCGTGAGGAGGTCACATAGATGGGCAGATGGGCTGCTTTGACCATAATGTTGGCCAGATCCCGCCGGGTAGCGGGCTGGTCTGTCTCATAATCTTCCAGGCTGTCCATCACCTCGGGATAGAGATACCGCGCCAGTTCCCGCACCCCTTTATAAAAGCGGAAGGTAGGGGAGGAAATGATCTTCTCATTGATGAGGTAAACCCGGCCGTCCTTCACCGCCTTGATGGTGTCAAATCCCGGGCGGATAGAGATGCTATGGACCGTTCCCCCTGCGTTCATGGCGCCGCTCTGGGAGACATAGACGTCGATTTCATCCGCCAAAGAGAGGACGCGCTCCTCCCCAAAGGGGGCGATGGAGCTGCCCTCCTTCACAGGCTCTACATCCTGGGCCACATTCTCCCCGCCTGCCAGGGCGATGGCGTGAGCCGGCATGGAATCCGGGGTAATGGTGCGCAAATTCACCTCGGTGGACTCAAAAAACACCTTCTGCTTCTGGGTGAGAGTGGAGGTCAGCTGGGTAATCTCGTCCAAGTTTTGATGAAATTCCTCCAGCTTCTCCTCAGCCGTCTCCTCTTCCCCTACCAAGGCGCCCAAATGGGTGATATATTCATCGAACAGGTCGAAACTTTCGGGATAAAGGGAAACTACCGTGATTCCCGCATTCTCAATTGCTTTGACAAACTCAGGGGCTTTGTTCGTAATAAAGGGGCGGATCAGCACCAGATCCGGCTGGGCGGCGATGACCTTTTCCGGATCCGACTCATAATCGTAAACGTCCAAGAAAGCCGCTTCCGGAGGATAGACAGAGGTGTCATTGACGCCGATGACCTTTTCTCCCGCACCCAGAGAAAACAGGTTTTCTGTATGGGCGCTGTAAAGGGAGATGATCCTCTCACAGGGCTGATCCAGCCGGATCTCCCGCCCCTCGTCATCGGTAAAGCTGATGGCCGCCTCCCCGCCCTGCTGGGAAGCGGAGGTCTGGGAGGTTTCCCCTGATGTTTGATCTGTGCCGCAGCTTGTCAGAACTCCAAAGGACAAAACCGCCGCTAAGAGCACTGCCAAACCCTTTTTGAAAAGATGTCTCATAAGTTCTCCTATCTGCTGTTAGAATGCAAAATTATTCCCCATCGATGGCCTGCTGGACGTGGCTGACATAGATTTCCCTGATTTCAGGATATTCACCCAGACCCTTGAGGACAATATCCACCTCATAGCCCGCTTTTTTAAACTCCATCTTCCAGGAACCCTCTTCATCGCTGGCCATGTCGTTGGTGGCGTGATCTCCCGCCACAATCATCAGCGGCGCCAAGATTACCTTTTTTGCCCCCAGCGCCTCTACCTGCTTTTGCACCTGCTCCAGTCCCGGATAGGATTCCACTGTGCCCACAATATACTGGCTGTTGCCCTGATCCTTAAGCGTATAGTCCAAAGCGGCATAGGCGGCGTTGGCAAAATGTTCCGTACCATGGCCCATGAGGACTACCGCCTCATCATCCTCACTTGTGGGGACATTTTTCACCAACGCCTGCGCCACCAACTGGTAATCCTCAGAGGAGTTAAGCAGCGGCGTGCCGAATTTAAGGGTCTCAAAATTGCCGGCAAAGGCGCTGACCTCCGCCACCATGTCGTCGTATTCCAGCCCGTTCATCACATGGGTGGGCTGGCAAATAACGGTGCCAAAACCGTCGTCCACAAGGCGCTCCATAGCCTCGGTCACATTGTCGATTTCCAGGCCGTCCCGCTCACTGAGCTTATCGATGATGGTCTGGCTGGTGAAAGCCCGCCGCACTTCATAGTCAGGGAAAGCATCGGCAATTTCCTGCTCGATGGCATCGATGGTCTTTTCCCTGGTATCATTATAGCTGGTGCCGAAGCTGACCACCAAAATCGCCTTTTTATCCGGGTCACCCTTTTGTACCGCCTCGCTGCTCCCATTTTCCTGGGAGGAAGAACTGCTGCTATCTCCAGCCGTATTACTGGTGGATTCGCCTTGGGTCCCGCATCCCGCAAATAGCCCGAGGCACACAAGCAGGCTCATCAAAATCAGTGCTAACTTTTTCATTGTTCTTTCCTTTCTTGTCATGGGGCTTTCATCTATAAAATAAAGAAGCCCTTTCCCGGATACACTTCGGCTTGTACATCAAATACCTGTTGAAAAAAAGATTCCGTCATCACTTCCACCGGCTTTCCCTGGGCCACCAGATGGCCCTCCCGCAGCGCCAGTACCTGGTCGCTATAGCGGTAGGCCAGATTGAGGTCATGATGGATGCCGATCACCGTCAAGCCTTCTGTCCGTACCAAGTTTTTAATCAGCGCCATCATCTGCATCTTGACGCTGATATCCATGTCGGACATGGCTTCGTCCATCAAAAGAAGCTTCGGGCGCTGCGCCAATGCCCGGGCCAGCGCCACCCGCTGCATCTCTCCCCCAGATAGCTGGGTCACCAGCTTCTCCGCAAAGGGGAGGGTGCCGGTGCGCTCCATGATTTCTGTCACCTGCCGCAGGGATTGGTCGTCCATCCGCTCAAATCGGGCCCTGTGGGGATGCAGCCCCAAAAGGACCATTTCCATGCAGGTGTAGGGGAAACTGATGCCCTCATTCTGATGGATGACCGCCAAATGGCGGGCCCTGCCCCGGATATCCATTTCATAGATATCCCGCCCCTTATAGTAGGCATTTCCCTCCTGGGCCCGGCGGTTGCCGCACAGGATCTCAAAGAGGGTGCTTTTTCCGCTGCCGTTAGGCCCGATAAGAGATACATACTGCCCGGACTCCACCGAAAAGCTAATGTCCCAAAGCACCTGCCGTTCCCCATAGGAGAAGCTAATATCTTGGGCCCACAGCAGCTCTTTTTCCGTCTGCGCCATCAGAACACCCCCTGTCCGCCCCGCCGTTTGATAAAGACATAGATAAAAAACGGGCCGCCGATGAGGGTGGTGAGAACTCCCACCGGCACCTCACTGACCGAGAGAAGCCGAGTGGCGTTATCCGCGACCGAAAGCAGCAGCCCTCCCAATAGCCCTGAAAGGGGCAGCAGGAGGCGGTTATCCGACGTCAGCCAGAAGCGGAGCATGTGGGGCACCACCAGCCCGACAAAGCCGATAATGCCGCTGACTGCGACACAGGCCGCCGTAATACAGGAGCCTAAAATAAGGTAGAGCAACCGGATCCGGCCGGTATTGACCCCCAAATTCCGGGCACTCTTATCACCCAGCACCATCACATTAAGATCCCCGGCAAACCCAAAAGCAATGAGGCTTCCTAAAAGCACCACCGGCGCTACAATGGCCACATCTCCCCATTCCCGGGAGGCAAGACTCCCCATGAGCCAGAAAACGATGGCGCTGACATCCTCCCCGGCCACCATCTTCATAAAGCTCAGCCCGGAAGAGAGGATAGCGCTGACAATGATTCCGGCGATAATGAGGTTGGAGGAAGCGATCCCTCCCCCTTTCTTGGAGATGAGGATGACCACCACAAGGGTGAGAAAAGCAAAAAGGAAAGCCATAGCTGTGGTAGAAACCACAATGCCCGCGGTAAGGGCCAGTAAAATGGCCAGAGACGCTCCGAAGGCTGCCCCGGTGGAGACGCCCAGGGTGTAGGGATCGGCCAGAGGATTGCGCAGCAGGGACTGAAAAATCACCCCCGCCACCGAAAGTCCCATGCCCACCAGGATACCGCATAAGATTCTGGGCAACCGGATTTCCCAGACAACGGCTACCTCGTTGGCTCCATGGGCTGCCAGACGTCCGGCATCCCCTGTAATTTTCCCCAAGAGGATATCCCAGGTCTCAGCAAATCCCAGGTTCATGGCTCCCATCCCTACAAATGCCACCAAAAGCAGCAGAATGGCCGCCAGAAGCAGGGCGCCGATCACAAGACAGCGCCGTCTTTTTGTCCGATAGCTCCGGATGCTGTCCTCTCCCAGGCCGCTGGGCCGTTGGGTTGTCCCCTTTCTTTCCATCCAAGTACCCCCTATATCTTCTCGCTTCTGAAAAGCTGTCCTATCCCTGGCCTTGGGCAATAAAAAAGCCCCGCTTCGGTAAAAGCAGGACACCAGAAGGAAAGCCTATCCAATGGGCAGGCTTTGATTTTAAAAGCTGGTAGGCTCTTTTTCACCGAAAGATTCTTCCTAACAAACAAAAGCCGGTCTTCTGACTTCTGTCCAGGATCCGCGCCTTCCCAGAGATTGCTCCAGTGGCATCATAGCGGGCCCCGATGGCGGACAGTTACAGCAGCGGCGACTGTGCGGGACTTGCACCCGACTTCCCATTCGCTTTTGTCGTTTTTCCTATGCAATTATAGATATATGTCTACATCATAGCATGTTTAGTTTAAACTTACAAGAAAAATCCTCTATCTTTTTCCCATGCCATAGAGCAGGGCGTTGACGATGGCGGCCGCTACATTGCTGCCTCCCTTTCTGCCCCGGGCCACAATAAAGGGGACATCCGCCTGCATGATTAATTCTTTGGCGTAGACCACGTTGACAAAGCCTACCGGCACGCCGATGACAAGCTCCGGCCGGATACGTCCCTCCTGGATATGCTCATACAGGCGGATGAGGGCGGTGGGCGCGTTGCCGATGGCGAAAATCAGCGGCTTTTGAAGGGAAAGGGCCTTATCCATACTGGCGACGGCGCGGGTCGTTCCCTGCTCCTTGGCGGCATTTGCCACATCCTCATCAGACATAAAACAGTGGACCTGCCCGCCTAGATTCCCTAAGCGCTGTTTATTGATGCCAGCTTTGGCCATCTGGGTGTCGGTGACAATGTCCGCACCTCGTTGCAGGGCCGCTCTTGCCTTTTCTACCGCCGATGGAGAAAAACAAAGGGTATCCGCGTAGTCAAAATCTGCCGTGGTGTGAATCACCCGTTTGATGACATCTGCGTTTGCGTCATCCAACCGTCTGTCTCCCAGCTCCTGGGCGATGATCTCCATGCTGCGCCGCTCGATGTCCTGCGGCAGCACATGCTCCATTTCTAAATTCATTCTTCTATCCCCTTTTCCAGGATATCGTAGATGCACTTCATATCCAAATTCTCGCGGATCGCGTCGGCCAGCAGGTCATACTGCTGTTCCCGATAAGCCGCTGCGTCCATGACCGTTGTCTCTGCCGGCAGTCCTTTTCTGCGGCAGAGGGCTCCCACAAAAGCGCTGGCCACCTCTGTCCGGTCAAAGAAGCCATGGAGATAGGTGCCATAAACTGATCCGGAAGAACAGCCGTCGGTTTTCTCCGCCTTTTTCCCGTTGCATCTCTCAATCCGGCACAGAGCCCGAAGCCACGGCACATCACTTTGGCCCATGTGAATTTCATAGCCCTCCACCGGGCAGCCGCTCAACGCCTCTAGAGGGCCATGCACCCGCAGCAAACGGCCCTGCACCTGGGTGCGTACCTTTTCTCTTCCAAAGACGGTGGTCATGGGGAGCAGGCCCATGCCGTACATCTGCCCGCCATATTCCACCTCGTGGGGATCTCTCAGGGTTTGTCCCAGCATCTGATAGCCGCCGCAAATGCCAAGCACAATTCCTCCCCTCTGAGCGAATTTTTTCACAGCCGCCTCCAAGCCGTTCTGCCGCATCCAGAGGAGATCCTCCATGGTGTTTTTGGTGCCTGGGAGGATCACAGCGTCAGGATTGCCCAGCTGCTGTACCTTGTCTATATAGCGCACCTGTACACCGTGGATACGCTCTAAGGGGCCGAAATCGGTAAAGTTGGAAATCCGGGGCAGGCGGATCACCACAATGTCGATGAGCCCCTGCTCCTTGTTCTCCAGCCGCTGGGACAGGCTGTCCTCGTCGTCAATATCCAGGTGCAGATAGGGCAGCACCCCTACAACCGGGCGATGGATCAAATCCTCCAGCATTACAAGACCGGGCTTTAAAATCTCCTTATCCCCCCGGAATTTGTTGATGATAACGCCTTTGACAAGCTTCTTTTCCTCCGGCTCCAACAGCTGCATGGTGCCCACCAGGGAGGCGAAAACGCCGCCCCGGTCGATGTCGCCCACCAACAGCACCGGCGCTTTGGCCATTTTGGACATCCCCATATTGACAATATCGTCAGCTTTCAGGTTAATTTCCGCTGGACTTCCAGCCCCTTCCAGGACAAGGATGTCATATTCCCTTTCTAAGGCGTGATAGGCCTGTAAAATGGCGGGTATCATCTCTTTCTTACGTTGGTAGTATTCCGCCGCCGTCATGTTGCCCACCGGCTTGCCTCCTACAATCACCTGAGAACCCATCTCCCCGGTGGGCTTGAGAAGGATGGGATTCATCAACACCGACGGCTCTATTCCCGCCGCCTGGGCCTGCATCACCTGGGCTCTTCCCATTTCCAGCCCCTCCGCAGTGATAAAGGAATTGAGGGCCATGTTTTGAGACTTAAAGGGCGCCACCCGGTATCCTGCCTGATGAAACACACGGCAAAGCCCCGCCGCCACCAGGCTTTTTCCGGCATTGGACATGGTTCCTTGGATCATAATCGCTTTCGCCACTCGTTCATTCCCCTTTCCTTTGCTCTGTCACAAGCTCCACAGCCCCTTTTCCCGAGAGCAGCCCTAAGTTTCCTTTGACCCCCATTTTTCGCAGGAAAAAGGGCTGTGGGTGAGACCTATGCTCCCCTGTGGCAGCCATGGTACTGTGGTCCGAACAGACCAGCAGCGGCAGTTCTTCTCGCAGGAGGAGGGGACTAACTACCTGCTTCCCTACCCGGCGGAGAAATTTTTCCTTTTCCTCCCGGTTTCTCCGGTGGGAGGCCTCGTCCGCTCCGTTGAGATGCAGCAGAACAAAATCATACGCTTCAGACAGCCGGGCTGCCATACCGGCTTTTTCCGCCAGGTCGGTGTCTACATCCCCTGTGGCGTGGCTTGGGACAAACAGGTCCATTTGCATCGCCTTTGCCAGCCCCTGCACCACATCGGTGCGGCAAACAGCCGCCCCTTTTAAGCCGTGGAGGGAAGAAAATCGAGGAAGGCTGGGAGCGCCCGCTCCATCCCAGGGGAGGACCGCCCCATGACCCAGAGGGGCCAGCGCCTTTTGACTTTTGACTCCACAAGCGGCAAGGCGCTCCGCCAGCCCCCCTCCTCTGGGCAACAGGGCGGACAGCGGCTCTCCCAAATGTGCGTGGGGGCGATAGGTGCGGATGTTCTTCAGCTCCCGCGGGTCCGCTTTCACAATCACCAGAGCCCGGTAGTCCTCCAAGGGGAAAAACTGCATCCCAGCCTCTCGGAAAATCGGTGCTGCCAGGGTAAAAGCCCGCCTTTTCTCCGCTGCCGTCAGCCCTTCCCCGCAGGAGGAGGCAAGGCGTCCCTCCCCATCCAGCGTTACCAGGTTGCAGCGGAAAGCTGCTTCTCCCTGCGAGAGAGGGATGTCTCGGGCGGCTGCCTCCAACGCCCCACGGCCCTGGGGGATACGGGAAGATGAAACTCCCAGCAGGGTCAAAACGCAGGGAAGGGTGTCCACAGAAAAGCCCTGAGGGCAGGTGCAAAAGGCGCCGTAAGCCCCCCGCTTTCCCATCTGGACAAGCTCCGGCGGATAAAAAGAGAGAATATCCCCCATGCCGTCTACAATGACCATGACCGCGCCCAAGATATCCCCTCCTTTTCTCTAGTTTTGCGCCTGTTCTTTCAGCGCCGCCAGCAGCATCTGGTTTTCCCGGGGAGAGCGTACCGCCACCCGGTAATAGCTTTCATCCAGGCCCGGATAATTGCCGCATCCACGGATCAAAATGCCTTTCTCCTCCAGTCGGGCTTTGAGGTTCCCCTGTCCCGGGGCTCTAAAGAAGACGAAATTGGCTTTGGAGCCATAGACCCGCCATCCAAGGGAGGTAATCCCCTCTTTTAAGCCCTTTCTCTGGGTACGGATAAGCTCTTTTGTCCGGATCAGATAATCCTTTTCCTCCAGAGCAGCCAGACCCGCCGCCTGGGCCGGGATGCTGACGCTCCACGGCTGGGCGCATTGCTCCATAGCTCGGCCCATCTTCTCCCCGCACAGGGCGTATCCCAGCCGCAGTCCAGCCATGGCATAAATCTTGGTAAAGGCCTTGAGAATGAGAAGATTGGGGTACTGGGCAAGCTGTCCCACCTGGGTGTAAATTTCAGGTTCCTCCAAGAAATCGCAGAAGCACTCATCCAGCACCACAAAAATATCCTGTTCCCGGCACCTTCGGAGAATCTTTTCCAACAGGGAAGGCTCGATGACCTCCCCAGTGGGATTATTGGGGTTGCAGAGAAAGAGAAGGTCGATGCCGGCGGTCAGCTTGGGAAGAATCTCCGCGGTGAGGGAAAAGCCATCCTGCTCCCGCAAAAAATGGCAGGATGTTTCACACCCTACGACAGCCAGCGCTTGGGCGTACTCGGCAAAAGAAGGGGCCAGAAGCAATGCCCGCCGGGGATGCAATGCCAGCGCAGCCCGGAAAATCAGATCCGCCGCTCCGTTGCCGCAGATCACCTGAGAGGAGGATACCCCTTCTTTCTCACTAATGGCGGATGTTAGAGTCCGGCACAGGGGGTCAGGATAATGTTCGCATTCCTCGATTGCTTTCTTTGCCGCCGCCACTGCCGAAACCGGCATCCCCAAAGGGTTAATATTGGCGGAAAAGTCTAAGATCTCCCCTGAAAATCGCTCTCTGGCCGAATAGATATCCCCGCCGTGGATCATCGTTTTCATCAAAATCCTCCTGTAGCCAAGATGATCAGCGCCTTAGCCCCGCCCAAAAAGAGTAAGGAAAGAAGCGCTGTCGTCAGCATCAGCCTGTTGGCCCGCCGGATATCCTGGGCCTCCACAGGCCGCAGGGGATCTCCGATGGTGGGCTTTCTGACCGGGACGCCAAAATAGGAAGCGTCCCCCGCCAGCTGCACCCCAAGTGCGCCGGCACACACCGATTCCGTTTGGGCACTGTTGGGGCTTTTATGCTGAAAGCGGTCCCTTCTCCAAATTCTCCATCCGTCTTTGGCTGAGTAGCCGGGCAGTACCGCCGCTATTATCATCAAAAGAGCCGACAGCCGGGATGGGATAAAGTTGACAATGTCGTCCAGTTTGGCCGCTGCCCGGCCAAAGTCCTCGTACCGCTCATTTCTGTAGCCCACCATCGAATCCATCGTGTTGGCCGCTTTGTAGAAAAATCCCAGGACACCGCCCCCGATAGCCATGTAAAACAGAGGCGCCACCACCCCGTCAGAGGTGTTTTCCGCCACCGTCTCCACCGCCGCCTTTGCCACCTGCTCCCGGCTGAGCTTCTGGGTATCCCGCCCCACAATCATAGAAACTTTCTCTCTGGCCAGAGGAAGGTCGTCTTGGCAAAGGGCGTCATACACCTTCATGCTCTCGTCCCGCAGACTTCTGGCGGCCAAAAGCTGATAGCACATCACCGCCTCCACCGCCAGGCGTAAAAAGGGAGAAATCCGCTGGCACAGGAGGAGAATGACCAGAGGGGCCGCAGTAAAAATAAACAGCACCAGTATGACCATAACCCTGCCGGAGCTCCTTCTGCCCCGGGGTGTATCCGGAAACCGAGGTCGGAGGGCCTTTTCCAGGCCCGAGATCGCCCTTCCCATCAACCGCACCGGGTGAGGCAGCCAGTGGGGGTCGCCAAAGATCAAGTCCAACAAAAAGCCCAAACACAGGGCGTAGAGGGAAATCATCATGGCCTTTCCTCCCCGATTTTTTCTACAATCCGGCAGCCTTCTGCCACCAGCCCTCCCCGGCCAAGCTCCACCAGATAACCGCCGCAGTTTTCCACCTGCCAGTGGTAATAATCCTGTCTC
>CAJFSX010000035.1:0-20035 GCA_904419775.1 Candidatus Pararuminococcus gallinarum
CGATGCGTGTAATACAACTTTGGCTTTTGTCAAGCTGCTGCCCTCCGGAGACCGCCGTTTTTCCTTCTATCGCAATCCGGGCGCGGATATGATGCTGGCCTTTGATGAGGTGGATCTTTCTCTCATTGACAACACCAAGATTTTCCACTTTGGTTCTGTGTCCATGACCCATGAACCGGCCCGCACCGCTACCATGGAAGCCGCCAAGTATGCCAAGAGCAAGGGCAAGATTATTTCTTACGATCCCAACCTGCGGGAATCCCTCTGGCCGGATCTGGGTACTGCTAAAGATGTCATGCTGGAAGCTATGCAATATGCTGATATTGTGAAAATTTCCCATGAGGAGCTGGAGTTCCTGACGGGGCTGACTGATTTGGATCAGGGGTCTAAACTGCTGATGGAGCAGTATGGCATCAAAATGATGACCATTACCCTGGCTGCGGACGGCGCTTACGGCCGGGTCGGGGACAACACCGTGAAATTGGGCGCCTATGACGTGAAAACCATTGATACCAACGGTGCGGGCGATTCCTTCTTCTCCGGTGTCCTGTATAAGGTGCTGGAGTTGGATAAACCTGTGGATCAGGTAAACGCCCAGGAACTGCACGATATCATTGATTTTGGCAACGCCACCGGTTCTATTACCACAACAGGGAAAGGAGCCATCCCCTCCATGCCCACCCTGGAGCAGGTGTATGATTGCATCAAAAACGTACCCATCCTCAAATAAAAGAAATAGGGAAAAAAGCAGTGCCTCCACATTTTTTGTGGAGGCACTTTTTTGCGTTTAAAATAGGGGTTTGTCTGCGTTGTCGTAAGGAATGTCCATGTAACGGCAGACTTCTTGGAAGACATCTACATAATCGCCGAAAAGACCGGTGACATGATGGATATAGGGACCAAAGATGAATTTCTTTTCCCATTTGACCCAGTCGTCTACCTCAACCCACAGATAATTGCCGCAGGTTTCCGGACCGTCAGTACCTTGAGCGGAATCCGCGAAGAGGGTGTAGTTGCCTTTCAGTGCGTCAAACCGAAGCAGGGTTACCTGACCGCCATGGATGGGATAGAACCCCTGACCCTCCTGAGCCAGAGAGGGAGAGGCCCCCTCTTTCATCAGTGACTTAGCGAAGGGTCCGCAATGCCACAGAAGCTCTGCGTTGTCATTGTGGGGATGACGGATGGTCAGGTCAGCGAAGAAGGGGGGCTCCTTCTGGTTATTGGCGGCCACGGCAAGAGCCAACATGATTGCGCCGTGAATATCATTTTCACAGGCACAGGGCAGCATCCGATCGGTGAGATCGCCAAAAACAAAACAGGGTTTAAAACCGAGATCGTTGAGGAAAACATCCCAGCATTCCACACTGAGGGCATCCAGAGAGAATTCTCTGGCAAAACGGAGCAAAGCCGTCTCGAGGGCACACATGAGTTTGAGCCTTTCTTCTCCGAACTCTCGTGTATCAATGCCTTTGGCGTGGATGGCATCAAGAATTTCCTGAGTTTCGCTGTCCCACTCCTCCCGGATCTTCCTGGTGGAGGCGACGATGTCATAAGCAGGGATGGGGACCACTTCGATGCCGAAGCGCTCAAGAAGTTCAGCCTCGTTGCACATGACGCTCATAAACTGACGGGGCCGGACAGAGACCTGGCCAATCCGCAGATGATGGAATTTATTGACTACCCGTGCGACAGCTAGGAACTTTTCCAGCCCCTTGCGGAAAGCGGGATCCTCCACATCACAGTTTTCAATGTAGGAGAAGGTGACACCATAGCGACGCAGTACCTTGGAACAGGCAAACAGGCCGCATTGGGTATCGGTTGGCCGCAGCTCCTGGCCCTTGGGGCATTCATCTCGGGGACCCCAGATCAGAAGTGGCAGTCCCATGTTTTTAGCCAGCCGGGCCACGGATTCCTCCTGCCCAAAATTGGCGTGGGGGATGAAGAGAGCGTCGACTTTCTCGGCCTTGAAATATTCTTCTACCTTGGCGGCGTCAGACAGTTCAATCATCATCCGCTCACCGCCTAAAAAGTCGGTGGTTACATAATCAAAATCAAGCTCTTTGGAAAGTTCGGCTACTTTTTGGAGGATACGGTCGCGGTTTTCTAGAGTCTTTTCGTTCTGGAAGCAGTCTCTACGGGTGACTGCAACACCTAATTTCAGCTTCATGCTTTGAAACTCCTTTCGGTGGCACCGCCGTCCGTGTTTCAGACAATATAGGTGCCTTTTTCAAGATAGGTATCAAAAGCAAGATAGCCTGCCGCATGGTAAGCTGTGGCAACACGGCCTTCGGGAATATAATAGACAGCCAGTTGATCTCTTGTCAGCCAGGTGGAATGGGTAAAGATGTATTCTGAAATTTCGTCACAAAAATTGGGGAAATGGGCCAACCAGGAGTTGGCGATATAAAGGATACCGGGATCGTAAACCTTGACCACAAGATCAGCCACCCAGGAGATGTAGTGAACTACATTGCGCAGCACTTCCAGCACCTTATCATCTCCCTCCAGAGCACGGCTGATGACACGGTCAATGCTGGTTTCTCCCACTCGTTTTGTGATGTTGTTTTGAAGGGTAATGGTTTCAATACAGCCCCGGTTTCCACACCGACAGATTTCTCCATCCTGTTTCACCGGGATATGGCCAATTTCACCTGCGAAGGAGTTGGCTCCCCGATAGAGTTTGCCGTTTTGTAGAATACCGGCACCAATTCCATAAGAGATGTCCAGAAGAACAAAATCATGGGTGAGTTTGTTGCGCCACTTCATGGCGATGACCGACGCGTTGATATCATTTTCCACTACAACAGGAATACCGAGCCGGTTTTCAAGGAGGGACTTAATGGGAATTCCTCGCCAGCATTTCATACCAATGCTGTTGGTGATGATACCTTCCTCAAAGCTAACCTCACCGGACACTGTAATGGCGATTTGATGGATGCTATGGGTTGGGATGCCTTCCGTGATGTTTTCAAGCTCTGTACAAAGGATGGTAAGTACCTGCTCGCTATACTCTTTAGGAATGACGCTGTGCCTTTCCCGAAGACAGTGAAGAGAAAAATCATAGAGACAGGTGGTCACTTCTCCATCATAAATATCCTGGCCTACCAAATAACCATAATTAGGATTAATCTCGTAAAAGATCGCCTTTTTCCCCACACTGGTATTACTGACACCGGCCTCCCGGACAAAATTCATTTCCGAAAGTTCATTGACAAATTTGTGGGTTGTGACAGAGGTCAATCCTGTCTGGAGCCCCAGCTGCGGTTTGGTAATTTTTCCGGCAAGGCAGATTTCACGGACGCATCGTTTCATATTGCGGGCTTTTAACTCACTTGTATTGTTCACTTCGCACCCCATCTTTACCAATATTGTCTATTATGATCCTATACTATCTTGCAAACTTATGCAATGCTTTCTAAGAATTTTGTATTCATTGCCACTAGAACAACATGATATTGAGTCTTTCTATAGTGAAATCCACCGTTTTTCCTGGTTGCTCCGGTAGATGGCGTCGCACAGCAGCATCCCATTGAGGCCGTCCGCAAAGGTGGCGTATTCTGTGGGAGCGCTGGGATCATCCAAGGTGGAATAAAAGTGGGCAAAATGGTTTTTAAATGCATCGGGAAAGCCCTCCACATGTCCGCCAGGATAGGAGGAGTAGGGACGACTTTGATCGCCAAGCAGGGAGGGATCTTTGGTCAGAACCTGGTTGGGTTCATCCCGGTGGCCGATCCAAAGATTGTTGGAATCCTCACTGTTCCACTCCGCGGCGGCTTTGGTGCCAGCTACCGAGAGGACGGTCTGGTTCTTTCTGCCTGCTGTCATTGCAGTGACAAACGCATTGCCGATAGCACCGTTTGCAAAACGGTACATGATGACAGCGATGTCCTCGGTATCAATTTGTACCGATTCCTGGGTGCCGTCCGGATGGGTCAGAACCCTCTGGGGATAAACGCAGGAAAATTCAGCCATGACCGCCGTGATTTTCTGGCCGGTGACAAACTGGGCCAGGTCCATCCAATGGGAGCCAATATCCCCTACAATCCGGGTCTGGCCGGCATTGGTGCTGAGAAGACGCCAATTGAAGTCGGAGGGATAAAGTAGCCAATCCTGGACATATCCTCCACTGACGGAGATTACGTCACCCAACTCTCCCGCCTGAATAGAATGCCGGAGGTGGTTGGGCATGGGATAAAACCGGTTGTGGTAATTAATTGCACACCGGATGCCCCGCCGCTCAGCTTCTTCCATTAGCTTTTGAGCTTGTTCCACTGTGGCGGTAAAAGGCTTTTCGCATACCACGTGCAGGCCTTTTTGGAGAGCATACAAAGCCATTTCATAGTGGGTGTGGTTGGGCGTGCAAATGTGGACGGCATCCAATTCTATGGTATCCAACATCTGCCGAAAGTCGTCAAAGCTGTGTGGGATATATAGCTTGGCTGCCTGTTCCTGGGCGTTGCGGTTGTCACAAATTGCGACAACGTCCACATTCCCCAGGCGCCGGAGCGCATCGATGTGTGCGACGCCGATAAAGCCGGTACCAGCTACAGCCACACGATAGATTTTCATAATAACGCCTCCTTATAAATAAATTTTATGAGTAGAAGCATCCTGGACGACCCTTTTACATAAAGTAAAAAAGATGGCATTAGATACTTCATTTCATCTTAAAGGAAAATACATCTTTCCTAAATCAGAGGGAAAAAAGAAAAGTTGGTTTATACAAAAAGCCAGTTAAGAGGAGAAAAATTTGTGATCTTTCACACTATACAATTCTCTTTGACATTATTATAATATAGTTAATAAATTAATTCAAGTACTTATTAAATTATTTAATAATGAGGTGGAATTTAATTTCCCTTGGGATAAAATGAGATTCCAGAAGGGCCAAAGCAATCGGTATAACGAGAGGAGAGAAATAAGATGAAAAGACTGATCGCCCTCCTACTGACAGTAATGATGGTCCTAACCTTGGCATCATGTGCTGCAGATCCGGGAAGCTCTAGCACAACGGGTGATAGCAATTCTTCCACCTCCTCTGGTGGGACAGAGACCGAGGGGCTAAAGGTGGCCTCTATTAATGCGTACAACCACAATGGTTGGCGTATGACCTATGAGAATGATCTGAAAGCGGTAGCCGATGAGTACATGAAGGAAGGCATCATCTCCAAATATGATACCTTCTGCCCCAATGGAGATCAGGCTCAAGAAGTACAGATGTTTGAGACCGCTATCAATGAAGGCTATGATGTCATTTTGATCAACGCCATTGGTGCTACCGGACTGGATCCGCAGATTGCCAAGGCACTGGATCAGGGCATTACTGTGGTCAGCATCGATAACCTCTACGATTATGAGGGCGTGCTGAAAGTGCAGACCGACCAAAGAGTCTGGGCTGGCAACAATGCAAAGTTTATCTGTGAGCAGTTAGACGGTAAGGGCAAGGTCGTTCTGTTTACCGGTATGCCAGGCGTTTCTGGCTCTAACCTGCGGTACAATATCTTTATGGATGTTCTCTCCCAGTATCCCGATATCGAGATCGTCGGCGAGCACACCCACAACTGGAGCCAGGTGGATTCCAAGCAGGCAATGTCCGAATTCCTGGCCTCTGGTATTGAATATGACGCCATCCTGACAGAAGAGGCTTGTGTCGGTATCCTTCAGGCCATCCAGGAGGCAGGAGCTCCTTATCCCAAGGCCATTACCTCTGACGAAGAAGTAGGATATCTGCGGATGCTCGGCGAGATCAATAAGGATGAACTGGTGCTGCCTTTCTATATCATTGAGAACCCGCCTGGAATCGGTGCTACTGCGCTGAAACTGGCGGTTCGCAAGGCTCAGGGCAAAGAATTTAAAGAGGGCGTTCTTAAGGACGATACTTACTACTATGAGCCCACCTATATCATCACCTATGAGAATATGGAAGAAGAAATAGAGACGACCAAGGATATGGCGGAGACAGACCAAATCTCCAGCTATCTGAGCGAAGAAGAAGCGGATGCGCTATTTCAATAAAATGAGTTGAATTTAGCCCGCACATATTGTATGTGCGGGCTAAAACTAATAAAGGAGGGCTCAATTTTGCTGGAACTTCAGAATATGAAGAAGCAGTTCGGGGCGGTTACGGCTTTAAATGGAGCTTCCATGACGGTAAAAGAGGGAGAAATTGTCGCCCTTTTGGGGGCCAACGGCTCCGGAAAGTCCACGTTGGTCAAGACATTGGGAGGACTTGTCCGCCCCAATGAAGGAGAAATCTTGATCGATGGAAAAAAAGTGAAAATTCGATCCAGCAGCGGTTCCTGCAAGTTGGGCATATCGGTGGCGTATCAGGAGCTGAGCCTCCTTCCGCGGATGACGGTGCTGGACAATATTATGATGGGCCACTATTTTAAAACCAAGCTCGGCAGTGTAGATAAAAAGAAAAATCGGGAATATGCCCAGTCCTTCCTGGATGAACTGAAGGCTCCATGTTCCCTGGATGATTTTGCGGGAGATCTTCCGCCTTCCACCCAAAGCCTGGTGGAAATCGCCAAGGCGGTGTCGTGGCAGCCTAAGATTCTGCTGTTAGATGAAGTTACCTCAGCGCTTCACTATGATGAGGTTGAAACCCTGTTTACATATCTGCTCCGTTTAAAGGAGACAGGTGTTTCCACTGTCATGGTGACCCATCGGCTGAAGGAAATCTATCAAATTTGTTCCAGAGCTGTAGTGCTGCGGGGCGGAGAATCGGTAGCTGATAAAAATCTGGAGGAAACCCCCATGGAGGAAATTGTCTTCCATATGACGGGGAAGATGCCGGAGCAGGGAAGCGCTGGAGAGCCGCATACGGCGATAGTAGGGGGCGAATGCATCCTCAAAACCGAACAGCTTTATGTGGGAAAAGAGGTCCGCGGCGTGGACGTAGAGATCGGCTGCGGCGAGATCATCGGCATTGGAGGGCTCCAGGGCCAGGGCCAGTCGGAATTTTTGCGGGCACTTTATGGCGCGCTTCCTCATGAGAGCGGGACAATCACCTTCAAAGGGCATCCTGTACACTACAGGAATGCTGCGGATGCGGTGCGGGATGGCATGGGATTTATCTCTGGCGACCGTAATCGAGAGGCGGTATTCTCCATCCGACCCATCAGTGAAAATATCTACAGCGCCAATTTGTCCAAGGGCCTTGTATTTGGCCCTATGACCAAAAAGAAGATCAACAGTAGCGCCCAACAGGTGGTAGAAAGTCACAACATTAAAATTGGAAAGCTCTCCGACCCGATCAGCTCCCTTTCCGGCGGCAATCAGCAGAAGGTTGCATTTGGCCGCTGGATTTCCGCGGCGCCTGACTTTTTGCTGTTGGACGACCCAACCAAAGGCGTTGACGTGTCGGCCCGTCGGGAGCTGCAAGGTTTCCTACGGGAGGCGATCCAGTCGGGAATGACAGTGCTGATGGTGTCCAGCGACAATGAAGAGCTGCTGGCCATCTGCGATCGGATTTATGTGTTCTATGAAGGAAAGATCAGCCGTATGCTGTCCGGCGATACCCTGACAGAAGACCATCTGGTGGCAGCCATGATGGGACTGCAACCAGAAGAGCAGGAGGTGGAGAGATCATGACGGGAAAAGGCCAAAAAGCGGCAAAAGGATTTGCGTCCTTGCGGAAAGCTCCCGAATTTATGGGCCTGATTCTTTTGCTGATTGTCATTATCTTAAACATCATTACCCAAGGCGCCGGTTTCTTTTCGGCCAATAACTTCAGCATGATCTTTTCAAAGAATACCCCCTTGATCCTGCTGACCATGGCCCAGAGTATTGTTATCTTAACAGGCAATATCGACCTTTCAGTGGGAATCCAGATGTCCATGGTCAATGTGTTGGCCGTAATGCTGCCTACTTATACGGGAATGCCGATTTGGCTGGCCTGGATCGTCGGATTCCTGGCGGCCGTGGTTGTTTCCACCCTCAACGGTATCATTGTAGGATATCTGCGTATTCCTCCCATGCTCGCCACCTATGGAATGAGCTATATTATCAAAGGAATCAATGTTATCTTAATGCCGGAGCCGCAAGGCAGTGTGCCGCAGGCGGTGTGGAAGTTCTATGACGGAACCATTTTGGGACTGCCCACCACCCTGTATCTGCTCCTCATTGTATTGGGAGTGTGGACAGCGTTGAAACGCTATCCGGCGATCAAAGAAATCTATGCCTTAGGCGGATCAGAAAAGAACACCTATGCCACCGGCCTGGATACGGTGAAAATCACCATCCGTTCTTACTTTATTTGCGGTATCTTTGTGGGGCTGGCAGGACTTTGCATGACTGCAATGATCGCCAGCGGCAACCCGATCTCGGGTGATGTCATGACCCTTACTTCTGTAGCAGCCTGCCTGCTGGGCGGCGTGCTGATCAGCGGAGGATGGGGCAGCATGATCTGCGGTATGCTGGGTGCCCTTTTCCTGGCCTTTGTCACCAACACGGTTTCCTATTTGTTCATCAAGCTGCTGCCTGCGTTGATCCCGGGCTTCCAGCTTTCCAACTTCTATCAGGACCTGATTTCAGAAATGATTATTTTGCTGGGATTGACTTTATCGGTTCTTGCCAGCAAAAAAGGAAGGCGACGACTGAAAAAGTTGGTCACTGGGAAGGAGGAGGATTCTAAATGAGAGAACATATCAAAGATCTCTGGAAAAATCAAGCCATCATGGCCCTTGTTCTAGCGGTTCTTCTGTTTATCATTACAGGTGTTTTCCGTCCCCAGGCCATGAATATGGGCGCGGTGAGCAGTATTGCCGCCATCGCCTCCATTCTGGTTTTTGCCTCCGCAGGACAGTGCATCATCATTATTTCTGGCAACGGCGGTATTGACCTTTCCGCTGGCGCAGTCATGTCCACCACGGCGGTCATCAGTGTAGAGATGATGAAAGGGGATGCGTCAATGATCCTTCCCACCCTTATTGTCTGTATTCTGGTAGGCGTTGTCATCGGCGCCATCAATGGCATCGGCGTCTCCTATGTCGGATTACCTGCCCTCATTATGACCATGTGCGTTTCTAACATCCTAGGCAAGGTACAGCTGATTATATCCGGCGGAGCACCTAGAGGAACAGCGGCAAAAGAGATGACCAAACTGCTGACCACCCGGTATTTTGGTTTTATCCCCGGCATTTTCCTGCTGGCCATCTGCTTTTTCATCCTCACAGTGGTTTTGATTCGATACACTCGTTTCGGCTACCGGCTCATGCTTATCGGTACCAACGACGCGGCCGCCTACCTGAGCGGAATCAAGGTAAAACAGGTCCGTTTGATTGCTTACGCAGTGGGCGGTATGCTGGCGGGCATCGGTGGATTTATCGCCGCGGGATACTACAGCCAGGCCCAATGCGCTACATTTAACAGCTATTCTATGATGTCCATTTCTGCTGTCGTCATCGGCGGCACCCTCCTCTCCGGCGGCAAAGGAAACTTTACAGGTACGGTGTTTGGAGCCCTGCTTCTGACAGTGCTTTCCAACTTCCTGACCGCTATCAATACAAGCCCTGCCGTTCGGGACATTATTATGGGCGCCATCCTCATTGTTCTGCTGGCTGCCTATAACCGCAAGGAAAGCCTGCGTCAATAGAAAGGAGCACTGCTATGAATCGACCAATTACACTGGCGACCGGCCAGTGGGGAGATCTGCCACTGGAGGAACTTTGTGAACTCACAGGTAGCCTGGGATTTGACGGGCTGGAAATCGCGGTAAGCGAGTCGGTATTGAGCATCGAGAAAGCGGCCTCCAGCAAGGAGTATTGCGAGGAGCGGCTGGAGATCCTCCACAGCCATGGCCTGAAGATGTGGGCTATCTGCGCTGCTCTGGCAGGACAATGTGTAGGGGATCTCTATGACCCGCGTCTGGATAACTTTGCCCCTGCCCGGTTTGCTGGCAAACCAGAAGAAATTAGAAAGTGGGCTATTGACTTTATGATGCAGGTGCCCACGGCCTGTAACAATTTGGGCGTTTCCATTGTGACAGGATTTCTAGGTTCCCCCATCTGGAAGTTTTTCTACTCTTTCCCCCAGACTACAGAAGAGATGATCAAGGAGGGCTACGATAGGATTGTTTCCCTCTGGACCCCTATTTTGGATGAATTCCAGCGGAAAAATGTCAAATTTGCCTTTGAGGTTCATCCGACGGAGATTGCCTTTGACTACTACTCCACCCAGCGTTTGCTGAAAAAGATGAATGGCCATCCGGCCTTTGGACTTAATTTCGATCCCAGCCATCTGATTTGGCAGGGGGTCAATCCCACCGTGTTTTTGCAGGACTTTGCCCCTTATGTTTTCCATGTTCACATGAAAGACGCCAGTGTCAGCTATGATGGCCGCAGGGGTATTCTCGGTTCCCATCTGCCTTTTGGCAGCACCAAGCGTGCCTGGAATTTCCGTTCACTGGGCCATGGTGATGTCAACTTTGAAGAGATCATCCGGGAACTCAATGCCATGCAGTATACTGGCCCTCTGTCTATTGAATGGGAGGACAACGGGATGGATCGAATTTTTGGTCTCAGAGAAGCTATCTCCTTTGTCCGCAGAATCAATTTTCCTCCTTCAGAAATTGAATTCGATGCGGCAATTAAAACGGATTGAGCCCCTTTGGTGGTCGCTCGGCCGGAGAAATATACGCCCCTTCTCCGGCCGGCTGCCATCCTTATTTGATGACAGGTTCATTCGAGAAGAGAGAAAAAAACAGCCTTCGGGCTGTTTTTTTATTTTTGCATGTTGA
This sequence comes from Candidatus Pararuminococcus gallinarum, assembly GCA_904419775.1. Lineage (GTDB taxonomy): Bacteria > Bacillota > Clostridia > Oscillospirales > Ruminococcaceae > Zongyangia > Zongyangia gallinarum. The sequence continues at coordinate 10,742 of CAJFSX010000035.1, forward strand.
CAAAAAAAAGACGCTGTGATATGATATCCGCAAAAGTTGGAAACGTTTCCGGTATGGTTACCGGAAACGTTTCCTTCAACGGATGATCTTGAAAGGGAAAGGAGGGAAGACGCCATGGGGAGTATGAATATCCGGGATATTGCCAGGCTCAGCGGTGTTGGAGTCAGCACTGTGTCCCGGGTGCTCAACAACCACCCGGATGTCAATGCCAAAACCAAGCAAAAGGTACTGCGGGTAATGAATGAACACAACTATATGCCCAACAACAGCGCCCGTAACTTGAAAAGGATCAAAAGCCGGACCATCGGTGTGGTAGTCAAGGGAATTACCAACCCCTTCTTTTCTCCTATGCTGCGGGTTATTGAAGGAGAGCTAGCCCGGAGAGGCTATGCCATGTTTCTGACCCAGGCCGACGATTTTGCGGATGAAATCCACATTGCGGCGGAGCTGCAGATGGAGCGGCGGCTGGAAGGTATCATCTTTTTGGGAGGAATTTTCCAGTATTCCAAAGAGAGGCTTTCCATTCTGAAGGTTCCTTTTGTCTTTGCCACCATCCAGGTATCCAGTGATATGGAGGGGGAATGCTACTCCACCATTTCCATTGATGATACCCTGGAGGCCTATCGGGCCACCCGTTACCTTCTGGAGCGGGGCCATCGCCGTATTGGTATCCTGGCAGGCGCCTTTGAGGAAAAAAGCATCAATCGCCTGCGGCTGGAAGGCTATCTCAAGGCTTTGGGGGAGTATGGTATTGGCTATGATGAGCATATCCACAAAAATTGTAACTTCACCTACAAAGGCGGCTACGAGGCGGCTCGGTCTCTTCTCCGGGAGACAGATGTGACGGCCATCTTTGCCATTTCGGATGTGATGGCAGTAGGAGCTATGCGGGCCGTTCTGGAGGCGGGCAAAAGGATTCCGGAGGACATTGCCATTATGGGCTTTGACGGATTAGATTTAACCGAGTTTACCTATCCGGGGATCACCACCGTTTGCCAGCCCAGTGAACAGATGGCCTTGGAGGCGGTGACCACCGTACTGGATATCATTGAGCAGAAGGGAAACCACCGCCATTCCGTGTATCCCTGCAAGATTATTGAACGGGGTTCCACCGGATGGACGGAAGAAAAGATAGATAACGGATATAAAGGCGAAGACCTTGACAGAGAAATGGGGGAGCATCATGACCAAGGTAAAGGTGCAGTTGCACCATAAGCCCCAAGAAAAAGAGAGAAAAGCGGGAATTCTCATGCATATTACCTCCCTCCCCAGCAACCACGGCATCGGAACGTTGGGAAGAGAAGCCTATCGGTTTGTCGATTTTCTGAAGGAAAGCGGTATTTCCTGCTGGCAGATGCTGCCGCTGGGCCCTACCGGCTTCGGAGACTCTCCTTATCAGTCCTTTTCCACCTTTGCGGGGAATCCCTATCTCATCGATTTGGATTTGCTGGTGGAATGGGGGCTGCTGGAGCAGGAGGAAATCGACGATCGCCTCCTGGTAGGGGATCCGCACAAGGTGGATTTCAAAGCCCAGTTTGACCACCGGCTGCCACTGCTGCGAAAAGCCTATGAGCGGGGATGGAACCTCTATGCCAAGGAGGTGGAGGCCTTCCGCCGGAGCAGCGGATACTGGCTGGAGGACTATGCTCTTTACATGGCGGGAAAACGGAAGTTTCAGAATGCGCCGTGGTATGAATGGGAACAGGGAGCAAAAAATCGGGAGCCGGAAGCCCTAAAATCCTTGGCGCAAGAAATGAAAGACGAAATCCAATATGTCGTTTTTACACAGTTTTTGTTTTACAAACAGTATAAAAAAATAAAATTATACGCGAATCGACAAGGGATTACACTGATCGGGGATCTTCCCATCTATGTGGCCTATGACAGTGCGGACGTCTGGTCCCATCCGGAGCTGTTTTTGCTGGATGAGGATCTTCGGCCAGTGCTCTGTGCAGGGGTGCCGCCGGATCTGTTCAGCGAGGATGGACAGCTTTGGGGAAATCCAGTTTACCGGTGGAAAATCCACCGTGGGGATAGGTACCGTTGGTGGATGCAGAGAATCCGCACCGCTTTCCAGCGCTGTGATATGATCCGCTTCGACCATTTCCGGGGATTTAACGATTACTGGGTAGTTCCTTGGGGCAATCGAACCGCGCGGGGCGGGCACTGGTGCAAAGGGCCTGGAATGGACTTTTTCCGGGAACTGAAGGCGCAGATGGGGGACCGGCCCATGATTGCGGAAGATCTGGGCCAGCTCACCGACGGGGTGACAGAGCTGCTGGAGGCATCGGGGCTTCCTGGCATGAAGGTGCTGCAGTTCGCTTTTTCCCCAGAGGAGCGCAGCGCTTATCTGCCGCATCACCATAAAAAGAACAGCGTGGTCTATACAGGAACCCATGACAATGAAACCCTCTGCGGATTTTTTCTCCATGCGTCTGACAAGGTCAAAGACTTTGCAGCGGATTATTTGGGATGCAAGGCCGAAACAGAGCCTCTCACCTGGGAAACGATCCGCTGTGCCTTTGCCAGCGTTGCGGATTTGGCTGTGGTTCAGATGCAGGATCTGCTCCTGCTGGGAGATCGGGCCCGGATGAACGAACCCTCCACCGTAGGGAAAAACTGGCAGTGGAGGATGAACAAAGGAATGCTAACCCCGGCGCTTTCAGAGAAGCTGAAAGCACTGTGCAGTATATACGAGAGATAGCCAAGGCGCAAAAGACGCCAACCCTAATGGGGAGTACCGGCGAACCCTCTTAGTGGACAAACGAAACGAATACGCCGGAGAAATGGGAGGAATCTGAATGCTTGACACCAAGAGAATTGCAGAAGAAGTAAAACGCGACATCCAGCTATGCCGGGTGCAGAAAAAAGATCTGACAGGGGAATTGATCAGTGTACTGCTGTCCAAGGCCATCATGCGGGAACTGATTCCCCTCCACGATGAGACGGTAGAGAAACAGCGGGAAGTAAAAAACGCCTATTATCTGTCGGCGGAGTACCTCATGGGCCGGATGGTTCAGAACAATCTGATCAACCTGGGCATCTATGATGAGCTCAAAGAGGAAATGGAGAAACTGGACCTGGATATTAACCTGCTGGAAGAAGTGGGCGATGCGGGTCTGGGCAACGGCGGCTTGGGTCGTCTGGCTGCCTGTTTCCTGGATTCCGGCGCCACATTGAACCTGCCGCTGAACGGTTATGGCCTGCGCTATCGGTACGGCCTGTTTCGGCAGGAGTTTGAGGATGGCTTCCAGAAGGAGTATGCTGACAATTGGCTCAAATATCCCGATCCCTGGAGCTTACGCAGGGAGGACAGAGGATGTCTGGTGGAACTGGAAGGGAAAAAGGTCAGGGCGGTGCCCTACGACATGCCGGTCATCGGCTATCATACCCAGACCATCAACAGCCTCCGCCTGTGGCAGTGCGAGGCCGTAGAAGAATTTGACTTTGAGAAGTTTAACGACTATGAATACGACGCGGCTGTGGCAGAAAAAAATTATGCGGAGAACATCACCCGGGTGCTCTATCCCAACGACAGCACCGATGAGGGAAGAAAGCTGAGAATCAAACAGGAGTATTTCCTTTCCAGTGCGTCCTTGCAGGACATTGTTCGTACTCATAAAGAAAACGGACGCTCTCTGTCCGCATTTGCCAAATACAACGCCATCCAGCTCAACGATACCCATCCGGTATTTTCCATTCCGGAGCTGATGCGGATCCTCATTGATGAGGAGGGCGTCACCTTTGAAAATGCCCTGGATATTGTCCGCAATACCTTTGCTTACACCAACCATACCATCATGGCCGAGGCTCTGGAAAAATGGGATATTGAGCTGGTGGAAGGCATTGTTCCCCGTATGGTGGAGATCATCACCATGATCGACGCACAGCTCCAAAAAGATCTAGCGGCGGCGGGCATTCCCGAGGAAAAAGCGGAAGGAATGGCTATCATCCAGGATGGAAAAATCCACATGGCGCGTCTTGCTATCTATTTGAGCCATTCGGTCAACGGTGTGGCAAGGATTCACACCGAAATCCTCAAGCAGCGGGAGCTCCACGATTGGTATGAGCTCTATCCGGAGCGTTTTAACAACAAGACCAACGGCATTACCCAGAGGCGTTGGCTGGTGCTGGCCAATCCTCATCTGGCCAACTATATCACCAGGCTGCTGGGCAGCGACCAGTGGGTTACTGATTTGGATCAGCTGGAGGAGCTGAAAAAATTTGGTACGGATGAACAGGTTCTCAAGTCCTTCCAAGACATCAAGCAGATCAATAAGCAGCGCCTGTGTGATATGATCTGGAAGAGAGAGGGGATGAAACTTTCCCCAGACTTTATCTTTGATATCCAGGTTAAACGCCTGCATGAATACAAGCGGCAGTTCCTCAATGCCCTGGCGATTTTGGATATTTACTATTGTCTGAAGGACAAAGTCATCGCCGATTTTACCCCCACTGTCTTCATTTTCGGAGCCAAGGCCGCTCCTGGATATATGAGGGCCAAAGCTATCATCAAATTCATCAACGAGGTGGCAAAGCTCATCAACAATGACCCGGAGGTCAATGATTTGATGAAGGTGATTTTTGTCACCAACTACGATGTTTCTTATGGAGAGCGGCTCTTCCCGGCGGCAGATGTGTCGGAGCAGATCTCTACAGCGGGGACAGAGGCTTCGGGAACGGGCAATATGAAGTTCATGCTCAACGGTGCCGTAACCCTGGGTACCTATGACGGAGCCAATGTGGAAATTGTAGAAGCCGCAGGCATGGAGAATAACTACATATTCGGCGCCCGGGTGGAGGAACTCGAAGCGCTGAAGGACTATGATCCGGCGGCCCTGTATGAAGGCAATGCGCGGATCCGGCGGATACTGGACACCCTGATCGACGGCACATTTGACGACGGAGGAACAGGAATGTTCCAGGAGCTTTATGATAGTCTACTCAAAGGGGCATCATGGCACGACCCGGACAATTACTACCTGCTATATGATCTGCCTTCCTACATTGCAGCCAAGCTGAAGGTCAATAGGGAATACAAGGACAGGATGAAATTTGCATCCCGCTGCTGGATGAATATGGCGTCTGCCGGACGCTTCAGCAGTGACCGGACCATCCGGGAGTATGCCGAAGATATTTGGGATATCGCTCCCATTGAAGGCTAAAAAAGAAAAACAGCCGCTTATGCGGCTGTTTTTTTAGAATTGATTCACATTTTTAATTCTTCTTTGATTTATAATATTTAGGCAAAGAAAAATAAATCGTGTAGAGGAAGGGGAATCCTATGGTTAGTAAAACTTGGTGGAGGAAGTACGGAAAGCTTCCCAGTATATTTGAAGCTTTTCTTCATATTACCCTGTTTTTTATGGTTTTAGAAATTGGCACCCATCTGCCATTTTCTATTTTTGAAGTCCCTTTTGTTGTTACGGCAGTACTTTTTCTGGTATTGTTTTTACGAGGAGGATGGCGAAAAGCCAAAGAGCGCTTTTTGCTTTTAATCCGCCGAGTAGCGGCATCTAAATGGCTGCTTATCTTTTTGTCGGCTTATATTCTTTTAGACATTATCGGTATCTTTTATTCCCCTGCGAAAGATTTGGCAGTAGTAAAATATATAGTAGTCGTCCCTATGGCGTTCTTTTGCGTTATGTTAGTTTTTTATTGTGAGAATAGGGGAAAAATTACTAGGATCTTATGGAACATAGGAGTTTCAGGGACTTTCTTGGCAGTATTTACTCTATTTAATTATTTTGTGTGGGAAATTCTTCCTGTACCTTACTATCGCAGACTTTCTATGTTGGTAGATTACAACCGTTTTGCTACTGTAGTCTTTATTGGCTTTTTGGTTTTATTGGTTTTGCTCCTCAATTCCAATTTGTCTTTGGCTAAAAAGTATTTTGCAATATTTATGGTTTCTTTGGTCAATTTCCCCGTCCTTTATCTTTGTGGTTCCCGGAGAACTTATTTGACTTTAATTCCTGCCCTGATAATTATTGCAGGATATCAGATTATCAGTACTGCCTATAAAGGTAAAAAGTCTCAGGTGTGGAAGAATGCGGCAGCATTAGTCTTGGTGGCGCTTATGGTCTTTTCTATTAATGCTCCGTTTTCTCGAGCATTCCAAAATTTGTCTCAATCAAAATATGAAAGCTATGTTGAGGAAACTGGAAATGAAATGACCGAGGGAAGTATTGATACTATTATTGATAGTATTGGAGAAGGAAGCATGTTTGCTAAGCGAGCAGCTATTTGGGGACTCGCCTTAGACGAAGCTGCCTCTTACTCTCCTATGGAAATGGTGGTAGGAAGAGGTACTTCTTATGAAGCTTATCTATATGATGTTCGTTCGAGTGAGAAATTAGATCAACTTTATGAAAGTTATGAGCCCAAAGCTCAATATTGGATGACTCCTCATAATTTCCTTATTTCTGATTTTCTTAGCGGAGGGATACTAAAATTAGGAGCCTCGTTAGGAGTATGGAGCTGTATCGCATTATGCCTAGTACAATTACTCCGATACAAAACCAGTCGTTCCCTTTTCTATGGGGTGGGGCTATGTATTGTTTTCATCAATTGTATGATTTCTGGACGTTATAGCTATATCTATGAAAAGCACTTTTGGATTTTTGTAGCACTCATGATTTTAGAGTGGGGTATAGTAAAGCAAGAACGTATGATAGGTTCTCAAAATAGTTTCACTTCTTCCCCAGAAGATATGAAAGGGATTGCTTAATAATAATTAACTTGATTCCTGCTGATGATTAAGCTTCCCAAGACACCAGTAACGGTGACCCTGGCTGCAGTGATGGCGAGTAAGTTTGCCCTTATGTCTCAGGGCGGCTTCACCGATTTTGTGTATAGTGCGGATGTCTTGGTCACAACGGTAGGCCTTATCCTGCTGAACTTTTCTCCTGATATTCTTTCCTGGCTTGGAAGGAAAATGAAAAGACAAAAGACATAAAAAGCCGGCGCATAGCGCCGGCTTTTTGCGGATTTTAAGCTGCCGAAAATCTATTGTATCGAGAAATGAAAGAGAAAAACCTTAGAAGGATCCCCCGCCACTATCAAAGCGGAAGACCCGGAAGATTTTTCCGGGCCTTCTGCTTGAGACGATAGGAGGAACGTTATGAGGATTGCTCAGCCTGAAAACCATGCATAAAGCCATCCAGTTCCAGACTGCAGATGTCACCGGCAATGATCTTGTCATTGTAGACTACCATATTAGCCCTGACTCCCTCTGGTACACCGGGATAGTTGGTCACAACATAAGAATAGCGCTTTGCTGTTTTTCCCTTGTATTTCTCCAGGTCCAACCCCTGCTTTTTCTGCATGGCATTGTAATTTTCATAGATTTCATTAAATTCAGAGGGGATGATGAGTTCCACAATTTCGGCGGGATCACTTTCTACCTCCCAGCCGAAATGGGAAAGAAAGGCCAATCGCTCCTCGTTGGTAGCCGCTTTGTAGGTCAGGGTCCCCGTCTTTTTTTGAGATGACGTGGTCTCTACATCCTCAGCAGAAGACAGGGCCCAGATACACAGGCAAAGAGTGGCCAGTATTACACAGAGCCCGCCGATGAGCGTTTTTTTGTTGGTTTTAAAGGATTTGACGAACATGGTTTCCCCTTCCTCTCCGAATCGTAATGGTGTCACAGGAGCAAGGACCCGGGGAACCGGGGCCTTTTCGAAACTATCCTATCTATATGCGGGATAGGAAGCGGATATGCTCTACATTGGGGAGAAAAAGGTGATGACTTCGGATGTGTGTGTTATAATAATCCTAAATTCTGAGGACGAATACTGTTGTGAAAGGAGATGGCTATATGGAACGTCTGGACAAAATCCTGGCTGCCGCAGGTTGCGGCTCCCGAAAAGAGGTCAAGGCTTTGGTGCGGCAGGGTAGGGTCAAAATCAATGGGACAACGGTGAGATCAGCTGACGAAAAAATTGATCCCCAATTGGACAAAATTCTGCTGGATGGGACACTGATTGAATATAAAAAGCACATTTATCTGATGATGAACAAGCCCCAGGGTGTCATCTCTGCCAGCAGTGATCCCAAAGCGTCTACCGTAGTAGATCTGGTGCCGGAATCTCTGCGGCGCAAAGGATTATTTCCGGCGGGAAGGCTGGATAAAGACACCGAGGGCTTTGTCCTGCTGACAGATGACGGCCAGTTTGCCCACGATATCCTGTCTCCTCGTAAGCATATTCCCAAAACCTATGTGGCAACAGTGGACATTCCCCTGGATCAGCGGGCGGTGGAGGCCTTTGCCCAGGGGATTGATATCGGTCAGGGCCAAATCTGCAAAAGTGCCCAGCTGCGCCTGGTGGAGAAGGAAGGACGCCAGGAATGCATTGTGGTGCTCCAAGAGGGAATGTACCACCAAATTAAGCGGATGTTTGGGACGCTCGGCGGCCGGGTGCTCACCCTCAAAAGAATCCGGATGGGGAATCTGGACCTAGATGAGAAGCTGGCTCCTGGCCAGTGTAGGGAGCTGACAGAGGCGGAATTACAGCAGCTGAAATGCCTACTTTAGGGATTTGTGCAATTTGTTGAACGTATACGAAAAAGCTAAAAAATCCAAAGGGATTTACTGGAAAGCCTCGGATTTCTTTATGTTCTGTTCATATAATCTCAAAATTCTTGGGGTAAAATAAGGCCTGTATTACGCCAAAGTTGGAGGTTTTACAAAAAATCAGGAGATTTTAACAACTTTTATTCATCAAAATGTTGCAAATTGTATTTTTTTTGTGTAAAATATATAAGAGCAGTTTCGTACATTTTACATAAAAGCTTTTCGCAGGTTATGCGTCCGCAATTTGTAGAAGAAGGGGAATAAAAGGTTATGTCGAACAGATTATTTCAAGGCGTAGTACATCAGATGCGCGACACACTGGATCGGGTGATCGGCGTAGTGGACGACACTGCCACCATTATCTCGTGCAGTGATCTGACTAGGATCGGTGAAACCAGCGAATACATTTCACTGGATCTGGTGGAGTCCAACGACATTTTTGTCCGTGACGGTTATACTTATAAGCCGTTCGGCACAAGAATGAAACCCGACTATGCCGTTTTTGTAGAGGGAACGGACGACATGGCGGCTAAGTTTGCCGGCATTTTGGCGGTATCCCTGTCCAGCATCAAACAATACTACGACGAAAAGTATGACCGCAACAACTTTATCAAGAATGTCATCTTGGACAACATCCTGCCTGGGGACATCTATGTTAAGGCAAGAGAGCTCCATTTTAATACGGACATCAACCGTGTGGTACTGCTCATCCGCATTGT
>CAJFSX010000035.1:20067-29679 GCA_904419775.1 Candidatus Pararuminococcus gallinarum
GACATTTCTGCCTTTGATGTCATCCAGAACCTCTTCCCGGACAAGCAGAAGGACTTTGTATTCAACATCAGCGAGTCCGATATCGTGCTGGTCAAAGAGATTAAGCCTGGAATTGAATCTAAAGACCTGGAAAAGCTGGCCCGCTCTATTGTGGATACTTTGGGCAGCGAGTTCTACACCCGGGTTGTGGTAGGTATCGGTACTTCTGTGGCCGGTATCAAGGATCTGGCCCGCTCCTTCAAGGAAGCCCAGGTGGCGCTAGAAGTGGGTAAGGTATTTGACACCGAGAAATCCATTGTCAGCTATGACAATTTGGGAATCGCAAGGTTGATATATCAGCTTCCCACTACCTTATGCGAGATGTTCTTGCGGGAAGTCTTTAAAAAGGGTTCCATTGAGAGCCTGGATCATGAGACTCTTTTCACGATCCAAAAGTTCTTTGAAAATAACCTCAATGTCTCCGAGACATCGAGAAAATTGTTTGTACACAGAAATACCCTGGTTTACCGGCTGGAAAAAATCAAGAAATTGACCGGTTTGGATTTGCGGGAGTTCGACCATGCCATCATCTTTAAGGTAGCGTTGATGGTGAAAAAATATTTGACGGCTAACCCTGTGAAATACTGATGACAACAAATAAGAGATGCGGGAACACAACATCCCCGCAATGAAAAATGCGCCGTCAGGCGCATTTTGATGTTATCTTTCAGATCGACCCTTCGCTGGGATAGAGATATCCTTTTGTCCCAGTTGAACCAACTGAAATCCAAGAGGCGGTGCAAAAGTGATAAGTTTCAGCAATGTGTCCAAGGATTATCCTACGGGCACGCATGCGCTCAAAGATGTGAATTTGTTCATTGATAAGGGAGAATTCGTTTTTGTGGTCGGGGCTTCTGGCGCGGGAAAAAGTACGCTGGTCAAATTGATCATGCGGGAAGAAAAGCCTACGTCAGGAAAGGTGATGGTCAACGGGTTTGACCTGGGGAGCCTTAAGCGCCGACAGATTCCTAAATTCCGGAGAACCCTGGGCATGGTGTTCCAGGATTTCCGATTGATCCCCAATATGAATGTATATGACAACGTGGCCTTTGCGCTGCGGGTAACCAATGTTTCCTATCATGATATCCGCCGGCGTGTCCCCTACATACTGGGCCTTGTGGGGCTTGCCTCCAAGGCAAAATCTCTACCGGAGCAGCTCTCCGGTGGTGAACAGCAGAGGGTAGCCTTGGCACGGGCCCTGGTGAACAACCCCTCTCTGATTATCGCCGATGAACCCACCGGCAATATTGACCCTGAATTGTCCTTTGAAATTGTGGATCTTCTGAATGAAATTAACCGCTGCGGCACCACCATCATTATGGTGACCCATGAACACGACCTGGTCGCAAAATTTAACCGCCGAGTGATCACATTAGATAGTGGCAGGATTGTGTCTGACCATAACGATTGGAGGTCAACTGATGAAGGCAAGTAGTTTTCGTTATCTGTTGAAAGAGGGGTTTCGCGGCTTTTGGGTCAACCGTCTTATGTCCTTGGCTTCCATTGGCGTTCTCATCGCCTGCATGCTTCTTATTGGGGCGGCAGTGCTGGTGTCCATCAACATTAATTCCATTGTGGGATATGTAGAGGATCAGAATGAGATGGTGGTATTCGTCCAGGAGGATGTTCCCGAATCGGACGTGGACGACATCGAAGAGCAGCTCAATCAGACAGATAATCTAACCGACGTGATCTTTGTTTCCAAAGAGGAGGCTCTGGCTCAGACGCTGGAAAGCGTAGGGGAGCAGGACGAGTTTTTTGAAGATTTGAAGGATCAAAACCCCATGCCTTTTTCCTTCCGGGTGAAGGTAGACGATCTTTCTAAGCTGGCGGAGACCCAGCAGGCCATTGAGCAAATCGACGGGGTGGATTATGCTAGGGCGCCTACCGAAATTGCAGGTACGCTGACTACAATCAAGCATATTGTCTATGTGGCGGGAATCGTTATTGTTGGAATTCTGCTGGTTGTATCCATGATCATCATTTCCAATACCATCAAGATCACCGTTTTCAACCGCAGAAAAGAGATCAATATCATGAAATACGTAGGAGCCACCGATGGTTTTATTAAGATGCCGTTTTTGGTGGAGGGAATCCTTCTGGGGCTCATTTCCGCTATCCTATCCTTTTTCCTGCTGTGGGGCGGCTATAACCTCCTGATCTATTATGTGGATCAGGCGCCTGTTTCCTCTCAGTGGATTCAAGAGGCTTTTATGAATGTGGTGCCTTTTACGGCGGTGGCGAGACAGTTGGCTCTTGGCTTTGGCGTGGGAGGCATCCTCCTAGGAGCATTAGGGAGCCTTGTGTTTGTGAGAAAATATCTGAAGGTATAGTGTTTTGACACCATTACCGAAAACAAATAATGGGATAAAATCAAACTCTAGGGAGGGGATGCGACATGCCCAAAAGGCGGAAACTGAAATGGACAGCATTGCTACTATGCATATGCATGATTATTGCCACCTGTGGTGCCTATGCTGCTGATGAGGAGACACAGCCTCCAGCGGAGGAAGAATCCTCTCAGCAATCTTCAGTAGATCAGGACCGGATTGATGAACTGCAGGACCAGCTAGAGGATTTGCAGGATCAACAGGATGCCCTTCAGGCTGAGATTGACAACGCAAAGACAGAACGGGAAAAGAAGCTGGCAGAAAAAAGCCAGCTGGATTCCCAGATCAGCATTATCCGACAGGAAATATCGGTCCTCACCGAGAAAATAGGGGCTTTGGAGGACAGCATCTCCACCACGGAGGCAAAGATTGCCCAGACAGAAGAGAATATTCAGCAAAAGGAAAAGAACATCGACGACAACTTCGAGCTGTTTAAGCAGCGGCTCAGAGCCATGTATATGCGTGGGGAAGCAAGTTCCCTAGGATTGATCCTTGGTGCCGACAGTTTCTATGATTTCTTGACCAAGGCTGATGTTGTCCAGCGGATTACGGATCAAGATAAGGAACTGATTGATAACCTAAAGAACGACAAGGCAGAGCTGGAGGAAGACAAGAAGTCCCTGGAAGAAGACAAGCTTGTTTTAGATGATGCCAAAGCAGAAATCGAGAGCGATAAGGCACAGCTGGATGCGAAGCAACAGGATCTGGATAGCAAACTCGACCAGACTGAAGATGAGATCGATTACATCACCCAGCTTGAGGAGCAGTATTTAGCGAACCAAGCCACCATTCAACAGCAGATGGAAGCTGCATCGGCAGAGATATCCCAGATTATCCAGGATGCCCAGAATAGTGGATCTGGTCAGGGTAGTGAGTTTGTCGGCGGTGAATTCGGATGGCCGCTGCCTGGTTTTAGTAATATTACTTCTTACTACGGTTGGCGTTTTAACAATACTGATTTCCATACCGGCATTGACATTTCTGGTGCCAGTGTCTATGGTGCTCCCATTGTGGCGGCCAATGACGGCACTGTCATCAAAACCAATTACGCCTATACAGATGGCGTGGGTTATGGTATGTATGTCATCATCGACCATGGCGGTGGTTACAGTACCTTGTATGCCCATACCAGCGGCATTGCGGTTTCTGAGGGACAGAAGGTGAGCCGGGGCGATACCATCGCTTATGTCGGTTCTACCGGATGGTCCACCGGCGCTCATCTCCACTTTGAAGTCCGTATCAATGGAGATGATGTAAATCCGCTGCCCTACCTGCAAGGCTAGCAGGGAAAGCAGCCATAAGGAGCAGATTCATGAGTAAAAAAATATCACTGGGTGCGGCGATTACATTTATGATTATCACCGCAGCCGTCACCTTTTGCATCGCCATGGTTTTCGCCATGAACAACTTCAACGAAAAGGTTCACAATGTCAAAGAGCGTGAAACTATGTATGCGAAGATTGCTGAGGTGGACCGGATTGTCCGGCAAAATTACAGTGGAACCATTGATGAAACCCAGCTCAACGATGCCCTAGCCCACAGCTATATTGAGGGTATTGGAGACGAATATGGCTCTTATCTTAGCGCTAAGGAATATCAAGAGTTGCAGGAGTCTTTGGCTGGCAAACGGGTTGAAGTAGGCGCATCCTTTGAAGTAGAAGGAGGTTCCTTGAGAGTAACCCAGGTGTATGATGACTCCCCTGCACAGAATGCGGGGCTACAGGTGGGAGATATGGTGGTCAAAATTGATGACACCGATCTAACTACAGATAATATTGATCAGGCGGCGGAACTGATTCAAGGCGACGCCGGAACTACTGTGACCCTGGTGGTCCGCCGGGACAATACCGATGAAGAACTGGAGATGACCCGCCGCAATGTGGAGATTCCCACGGTGGAGGCCCGTCTCATTGGGGAAAAGGGATATATCCGGATTACCACCTTTAACGATGTGACTCCGGATCAGTTTGGAAAAGCCTTAAACGAAATGCTGAATAACGGCGCTACCAGTCTGATTTTTGATGTGCGGGATAATGGAGGCGGCACCATTGATGCTGCTGCCAAAGTACTGGACACTCTATTGCCTGAAGGCCCCATTGTATCCGCTACCTACAAAGATGGTACGACAGAGGTCCTGGCTGAATCCGATGGCGGGTATGTCTATAGCACGCCTATGGTGGTCTTGGTGAATGAAAAGACCGCCAGCGCTGCGGAGCTCTTTGCTCAGGCACTGAAAGACTATGGAATGGCCAGGTGTGTGGGTACCACTACCTTTGGTAAGGGAAAAATCCAGCAACTGTTCACCCTCAATGATGGATCCGCCATCAATTTGACCGTAGGCACCTTTAATCCGCCCTATAGTTCCTGCTTTGATGGCGTAGGTGTTAAGCCAGACTATGAAGTGGCACTCCAGCTGGAAGATGGAACTACCTTTGACGATTTGGAAGAAGAGGAAGATGCCCAACTGCAAAGAGCGATTGCGGTACTGGATCAGATGCTGCTCAATGACACTGAGGGAAGCCAGACTACACCACAGACAGAAAGCGCTTCTGAAAGCAGCGAATCCACCAGCAGCGAGTCATCTTCAGAGGAAGAGGATGCGGCAGCATAAAGGTGATACCTCTCAAACAATGGATATGGCAGATTTGAATTTCCAAAAGACCTGATGAAAATCAGGTCTTTTTCTCATCTTCTTCCCATAGGATGATGTTGCAGGACCTTGTCTCAACGGATCTGGACAGGCAGGATGGGAAGAGGGTGGAGATTATCTTTGTGGTGTTGCGTGCTTCGGGTGGAATGGAGAAGCAGCGTTTTTCCATCCGCCGTCTATTTGAAAAGAAAGAATCTCAAATAGATTATGTCAATGTGGACAAAATAAGATTTGCTGTTATCACCTGGCCGGGTAGCTTTTTGGATATTGATTGGGAAGAAATTGCGGAAATGGCTGGCCGGGCCGGACGGATGCTGGTACTGCCGCGACAGGTGGAGCCTCCGGAAGAATTGGGGCTCTGCCGGCTTTCAGTATGGGAATATGCAGACGCTTTGGCACGGCATTTTGTGCTGCAGTGTGTGCAGCAGGCCCCTCTGCCTCTTTACCGCAAAAGTATTGGCCTTGTGGATATGCGGGGCGTTGGGGCTGACTTTGTGCGGAAAGCTGTCCGCCATGCCACAATTGTGCGGGTATCTACGGCAAACAAGGCTATGTACGACGGGGTGGCTGAAGAGATGATGGATACCTATGGTGCATCTGTCCTAGTTTCACAAAACCAGGACGACGCCTACCGTTCCGGCGTGGTTTACGCACCCCATGGACTTGTGGATCAGCACAGCAGCGAAATCCTGCCACCAGTTGTGACAATCGACAAAACCGATATACGGGGGCGTGGACGGGTGATCAGTGGATTTCATCAGGTAATCCCTGAACAGCTCCTTGCCCTGAAACCACCGCTGATTGAGGAATCTGATTTTTTGGCAGCCCTTTGGCAGCTCTGTGGTATGCGGGAATTGGCAAGCCTGCCAATTGACTGGTGCATCTGCAATGGCAACCCAATTCCCGCGGCAGATGTCAGTGAATATATGGCTAGAATACAGCAAAAGGAGCGATAAAAAGCTTTTGCAGAACAAACTGGACCCAGGTCTTGACAGGTCAGGAATGTTCGCCTATAATACAAATATTGTCGTGGCCCCCAAGGCCAGACACTGAAAGGAAGATGCGCAGTGGCAAATCAAAAACAAATGGTTTTGACTGACGAAGGACTGAAAAAACTGGAAAATGAGTTGGAAGAGCTCAAGACAGTCAAACGAAAAGATATAGCGGAAAAGATCAAGGTTGCCCTCTCCTTTGGCGATCTGTCCGAGAACAGCGAATATGATGAGGCGAAAAATGAGCAGGCATTTGTTGAGGCGAGAATCGCTCAGCTGGAGGCTATGCTCAAAAATGTAAAGGTTCTCGATGAAGATGAACTGTCCAATGAGCATGTAGGCATTGGCTCTAAGGTGAAGGCGTTGGATCTGGAATACAACGAAGAAGTCATCTATCAGATTGTCGGTTCTACCGAGTCCGACCCGATGGCCGGAAGAATCTCTGATGAATCCCCGGTAGGACAGGCGCTTTTGGGCCACAAGGTTGGTGATATCGTCGAGGTGGAGGCTCCTGTGGGCATCCTGAAATTTGAGATTTTGGATATCACAAAATAGCCTGATGGCGGCAATTGGATGTATCTGACAGATGCGAGCTTTCTCCTGCGGTATACGCGGCGAATGAGAGCTCGCTTATATCTGTTTCTGTAGAAAAGCGCAAAAGAGAATGAACGGGGGACGTGAAAGATGCAGGAAAACCAAAATAACAGTGCGCCGGAACAGAGTGCGCAGGAAATGTCCGAGATTCTGCGGGTGCGTAGGGAAAAGCTGGAGGAGTTGAAGGATTCCGGAAAAAATCCCTTTGAGATTACCACCTATGCCCGGACTACCACCGCTAAGGAAATTGTAGATAACTTTGCGGACATGGAAGGCAGCGAGGTTTCCATTGCCGGGCGCATGATGAGCTGCCGGAAGATGGGAAAAGCCAGCTTTTTGGATATCCGGGATGCCTCCGGCCGGATTCAGGTCTATGCACGGTTGGACGGTGTGGGAGAAGAAAACTACCGGGAATTTAAGAAGTGGGATATCGGCGATATTCTGGGTGTAGAGGGAACCGCCTTCCGGACCCAGAAGGGGGAAATTTCCGTCAAGGCGACCTCCCTGAAGCTTCTTTCTAAATCCCTGCAGCCCCTGCCGGAAAAATGGCATGGTCTCAAAGACACCGAACTTCGCTATCGCCAGCGTTATGTAGATCTGATCGTCAATCCTGATGTTAAAGATACCTTTGTCAAGCGTTCCATGATTATCCGGGAGATCAGAAATTATCTGGATACTCATGGTTACCTGGAAGTGGAGACTCCCACCCTGCATACCCAGGCGGGCGGTGCGGCTGCACGTCCCTTTATCACCCACCATAACGCCCTGGATATTGACATGTATCTTCGCATTGCGTTGGAACTGCATTTAAAACGTTTGATTGTAGGCGGTTTTGACAAAGTCTATGAAATTGGCCGGGTTTTCCGCAATGAAGGTATCGACGTGCGCCACAACCCGGAATTTACCCTGATGGAACTCTATGAGGCCTATACCGATTATCATGGCATGATGGATCTATGCGAGAATCTCATCCGTCATGTGGCCAAAGCGGTGCTGGGTACAGCCCAGATCACCTATAATGGCATTGCCATTGACCTGGAAAAGCCTTTTGAGCGTCTGAGCATGGTTGATGCGGTGAAGAAATATGCGGGAGTGGATTTCTCTACGGTGGAAACCTTGGAGCAGGCACGTGCTCTTGCCAAGGAGCATCATGTAGAGTATGAGGAACACCACCTCAAGGGTGACATCCTCAATCTTTTCTTTGAGCAGTTTGTAGAGGACAAGCTGATCCAGCCCACCTTCCTGATGGATCATCCTGTGGAGATTTCTCCTCTTGCCAAGAGAAAACCGGAAAACCCCGATTATACCGAACGGTTTGAGCTGTTCATTGTTGGACGTGAGCATGCCAATGCATTCTCCGAACTCAACGATCCGATTGACCAGCGTTCCCGTTTTGAACGGCAGGCGCAGTTAAAGGCTGCCGGAGATGAGGAAGCATGCGATATCGATAATGATTTTATCAACGCGCTGGAATATGGTATGCCTCCCACAGGAGGCATCGGCATCGGCATCGACCGCTTGGTGATGCTGCTTACCGACAGCTATTCCATCCGGGATGTATTGCTCTTCCCGACAATGAAGCCCTTGAATGGTGTAAAGGACGAAAATGGTGTAAACAAAACCGAGTCCGAAGCGCCAAAAACCGAGCCGGAAAAGATAGATTTCTCCAAAGTAGAGATCGAGCCGTTGTTCAAGGATTTCGTTGATTTTGAGACCTTCTCCAAATCCGATTTTAGAGCTGTCAAGGTGCTTGCCTGCGAAGCTGTGCCGAAATCTAAGAAGCTTTTGAAGTTCACCTTAGACGACGGCAGCGGCGAAAACAGGACGATTTTAAGCGGTATTCATGCCTATTATGAGCCGGAAGAGCTTGTGGGCAAGACCTGCATTGCAATCGTAAATCTGCCGCCGAGAGCGATGATGGGAATTGACTCCTGCGGCATGCTGATTTCCGCCGTACATCACGAGGAAGGTGAAGAAAAGCTCCATCTCTTGATGGTAGATGACCACATTCCGGCAGGCGCAAAACTCTACTAAAAGCGGGATGTATTCCTTTTATAATGCTGTCGAGTGATTTAAGAGAAAAAACCGAAGAATAAAAAGAAAAACCAGCCTTTTGGGCTGGTTTTTTTGTGCCAAAGGCCTAAAATTTTTCGGTTGTATTCTTTTGCTTGACAGCCTCTCTCTGGGGATATACAATAAAAGAAACTATATTTTTTTGTACATTTCGAATAGAATGGGTGGAAAGAACAGGATTTTCTGAAGCCCCCAGCAAATCAATATAGACGAATAAAGGACTGCCTTGAAATTGGTCCCGTGAGGCCAGTAAGGTTGGATGTGACAGAATGTTTTCCGTCATCCTGTGGGAAATAATGCACAGCACAGCCATACTGCCTGCCGGTAGTATGGCTTTTTTGATGGAGAAGGGAGGACGGGAATGTTCAAAGAAAAGGCACAGATTATGGACGCAAAGTCTATGGGACGGGCGATAGCGCGGATTACCTATGAAATTATCGAACGTAATCACGGTGTGGCTAACCTTTGCATCCTGGGCATCAAATCCCGGGGAGGGGAAATCGCCCTCCGGATTGCTGAGAAAATCGGAGAAATTGAAGGGAATACTGTGCCGGTAGGCATATTGGATATTACACCTTTCCGGGATGATCTTAAGCAGACAGACGGCATTGAGGATACCAGTGAGATTCCCTTTGCTGTGACAGGGAAGAAGATTATCCTGGTGGATGACGTTATGTATACAGGACGGAGCACCAGGGCGGCCTTGGATGCTGTCATGGCCCGGGGACGGCCAAGGGCCGTACAGCTGGCAGTCCTTATCGACCGAGGACACCGGGAACTGCCTTTGCGCCCGGATTTTGTTGGGAAAAATGTGCCTACCTCCCACGAGGAAGAAATCCGGGTGATGCTGGTAGAGAGGGACGGTGTGGACGAG
>CAJFSX010000036.1 GCA_904419775.1 Candidatus Pararuminococcus gallinarum
TTTAACACAGAAAAGGGCCTCCTTGGGATTTTCTGTCTGGCACATAGGACAACATACCATTTCATGGGATGCATCAGATTCCGGCCCAGAAGCAGCGCCATAATCCGAAGTATAGGGACGCTCCCACTGATATCCCTGCCCGTGATTTTCTTCAAATGCGCAGTGCCCCAGTTTTTGATAGCATTCCCGATGATGGGGCGTTCCACAGATAGGGCATACAACAATATCGTCAGCCAGTTCAAACTTTTTTTTGCAAACAGGACATTCTATTCCCACAAAATTTGCCAAGATACGTCCTCCTTTGTTTGAGAATACCATGGAAAACATGATACAATCTTATTGTACAGAAAACATGTGAATAATTCTAGAAAAGAAAGAAATTTTTCTGGGTAATTTAAGGGACAAAGCCATGATCAGGCGCAGCCATGTTCCACGCGCTTTTCATTGACCCTATTATAAACGATAGGAAGAAAAAAGCCAAGACGAATGACCACTACCAGGGGATTTTCTTTACTTTTCATAGGAAATCCACTATAATAAAAATATTCTGTATTCCCACAAAATCAAGAGATTCTGAAGAACGGGGCAGAGAAAGGAATCACACGGAATGCTGTTGGAATTTGAGGAATTAAAGCAGGCCCTGACAGAGTTGCGGCCTGAGATTGACAATTTAAAGGAAGCCATCAATTACGATGCAAAAAAAGCGGAGCTTCAGGAGCTGGAAGAGCGGGCCCAGGACCCTTATTTCTGGAATGATGCTGAGGGTTCCCAGAAGGTAATGCAGAGAACCAAGGTGGTTAAAAACACAGTAGAGGGGTATGAAGCCCTTTGCACAGGCTATGACGACATCATGACGATTATTGACATAGCCGCCGAAGAAAATGATGATTCCCTCTATGGGGAGGCAAAGGAAGCATTTGATAAACTTTCCGCCGATGTAGAACAGCAAAAATTGTCCACCCTCCTTTCGGGAGAATATGATGACAAAAACGCGATTCTTACCTTTCATGCGGGAGCGGGCGGTACTGAAGCCCAGGACTGGGCACAGATGCTCTACCGGATGTATACCCGATGGGCAGAACGTCATGGATTTAAATATAAGATCTTGGACTATCTGGATGGCGAGGAAGCTGGAATTAAAAGCGCATCTATCTTGATTGAGGGCATCAATGCTTACGGTTATCTCCGCTCGGAAAACGGAGTGCATCGTCTGGTCCGGGTTTCTCCCTTTGACGCGTCAGGCCGGAGACACACTTCTTTTGCGTCTCTGGAGGTTATGCCCGAAATTGGAGAAGACTCCAATGTGGAGATTCGGGATGAGGACATCAAGGTGGATACCTACCGCAGTTCTGGCGCCGGAGGGCAGCATGTTAACAAGACAGAGTCTGCAATCCGTATTACCCATCTGCCTACGGGTATTGTGGTAGCCTGTCAAAATGAGCGCAGCCAGCATCAGAACCGGGAAGTGGCTATGAAAATGCTGGTTTCCAAGCTGATTCAAATTAAGGAACAGGCCCATTTGGAGCGGATTGAGGATATCAAAGGAGAACAGATGCAAATTGGCTGGGGATCTCAGATCCGTTCTTATGTGTTTATGCCCTACACCCTGGTCAAAGACCACCGCACCAATTATGAGTCAGGCAACATCAATGCGGTGATGGATGGTGACCTTGATGGCTTTATTAACGCTTATCTCAAGGCCAAAAGTTTGGGACAAATCGATTAAGCCAATGACAAAAAGCAGCCGGAAACGGCTGCTTTTTTGATGAAAAGGTCACAGTATATTGGATCTAAAAATGGTGGGTGTTTTAAAGGAAAAGGTCATCGAGTGAATTCAAGAGCTCCTGGACCTCATTGACAAAACGACCTGCATGAAAGCCGTCGCATACGGCATGGTGTACTTGTAGGGCCAGGGGAAGGTAGATGTGATTTTGCTGGCTGAAGAAACGCCCCATGGTAAAGATGGGGAGGAGATAGTCGTTGCTTTTTGGTAGGTGCAGGTGAAAGCTCTCAAAGGTCACCCAGGGTATCATGGAGACAGTAAAGACATTTTCCGGCATATTCGGCTTGGCGATAAATCCTTCTCTATCTCCATAACATGTAATGTCTTCCTGATATCGTTTTAAAAACTCCTGATAATCGCCGCAATATTCTGTCCAGATGTTGGAAAATGTCTCCGTCTGCTGATGAAAAATAGTATAAGAAGGGAAAACTACGTCATAAAAACCTAGCTCGCCATGGCTGTTTATGGCCGTGCGGAATTCTTCATGGCAATTTACAACTTTTGAAAGAACAAATAGCATGGTAGGGTAGAGTTTTAGCTTGCGTTCGCGCAGCGCGGAAATATCCAGCTTTGCCGTCATACTGTAGCTACAGGGAACATGGGAATGATAATGATCGTAATATTCACTTCGTGACCAGGTGGACTTTTCTATCTTATTCCATTTCATTTGTTCTCGACCTTCTGCTTTTAAGAATTCGTTGAGGAAATACGGGAAGAAAGAAGCCTACCGACAGAAATTACTGCCTTTTTAACTGACGTATATCATTTCCATAGAAAGTGAGCACACTATAGGTTCCCATCAGCCGGGATACGATTCGTTCGGTATACCGATCTCGGAGCTCGGAAAGTGTCAGATTGGTATTGATAATGGTGGGCTTTCCGCCGAGGATTCTGGAATTAATAATATTATAGATGGCGGAAACCGTAAATTGGGTAGCGAATTCAGCGCCCAGATCATCCAGAATCAGCAGATCGGCGTCGCAGACCATAGAAAAAGTATCTCCATTGTCGTTGACAGCTCTGGCAAAGTGTTCCCGTTCTATCTTGCTGAGAAGATTCTGGGCGCTCATGTAGATGACACCAAATCCTTGTTCCAGCACCGCGGAAGCAATGGAAAGAGATAGATGGGTTTTGCCCAGCCCCGTTTTCCCTTGCATAAGAATGGAATGAGAGGCCAAAGAAAATCTGGAAGCATAACGCTGGCAATACTGTAGAATCTCTCCCATTCTCTGACGAGGATTAATTCCCAAGGCAGGATCGATCTGATCGGGATAATAATCCAGATGGAAGGTGGAAAAAGAGCAGTTGCCTAAAGCACTCTGTTCACACAAAAACTCATGGGCCAATTTTTTGAGCAGGTTTTGGAGGCAGGAACACATCTGGCTGCCTACATAACCACGGTCTTTGCATTTTTCACAGGTATAAATCACATCGGTGTAATTGGACGGAAGTCCGGCATGACGTAAAAGGGCGGCCCTTTTTTCCTGGAGGGATAAGTTTTTCTGCCGCAACCCTTCGATGAGCTCGCCGACATTTTGATTTTCATCCAAAACCGCCCGGGCCACAGAAAGGGCGGTGGAAGAAAGCTGCCGGTCTATAGCGGCTACTTGAGGGATTTTTGCATAAACTTCCTGACGGTGCTCTTGCGCCGTATCCTGAGCGCCACGCCGCCTCTGCTCCAGCACATCAAAAGCTTTCTTTTGAATTTCTTTGCTATATCCCAAAGCGATTGCCCTCCTATTTTTCTTTAGTCAATTTGCAGCATTTTGCTTCCACTGCGCTCGAATTCCTCCAAATCGAAAGAAGCGTCGTCTTTTTTCACCGTTTGAGCCGGGGAGACCTCACCCGCCGCCTGGGCTGGATCGGTAAAGCCCTTTTCAAACCAGGATTTTAGGATGGAATTAATATAGGGAAAAGAAAGCTTAGAGGTGCGATCTACCGCCCGCTCATATGCCAGCTTGATCATCCGGACATCAAAGTGAAATTCATTGGTCCAGCGGGAGATATATTCCTTTTCCCTGGCTGATAGATTTCGCTGATAAATGCCAAAGGCAGATTTGACCTGTCCTTCCATCTCGTAAGCATGGGTCATTTCCGTAATGTAACGTTCTGCCTTTTCATGGGTATCGATTCCCCGGTCGGCCCAGCGGATGGCTTCTTTTTCAATAAAGCGCATGCTGGTTTTTCCGATGCTTCTGCAAAATTCCAGCACCATGAGGATGATATCCACAGGAAGCCCGGCCCAATCATAGAGATAGACAAGGGTCGATGTATCTGAGGGAGTAAGAAGCCCCCCCAGCCGGTTCTGAGCCTCGGAGAGGAGAAACTGAATTTCCGGATGATCGTGGGCCCGTTTGGCTGCCTCCGCTGCGGAAGGTTTGACATGGGATGTTGTGATAAGGGATACATTGGAGGAGATAGGTTTCACAATCTTCTCAGGAACGGAGGATACAGAAGAATCTGAGTCGCTTTTTTGAGGAGCTGAGTCAGATTGTTTGATCGGGAAGAGAGCGTTTTCGTCCCAATTGAGGACGCCCACATCCACCCAATAGCGGATAGCTTCTAAAATGTCGTCGTCGGTTAAGCCTAAGGTATCGGCGATTTTCCCCGTATCTATGTAAGTACCTCCGTGACGAAGAATAATCAAAAGTGTTTTAAGAGCAGTTGGGCCGCAGAGTTTGAGATGCTTATCAACAATATCACAAGGAACCGCAAAAACACTGTTCCAGGCGCCGAGATTTACCGAGAGTTTCATATATTTCCTCCATAGGGTCAGAATAGCATTACCAAAGTGAGATATAATAGAGCTACCCGCACGGATAGCTCTGCTGCATCCATTATACCATAAAAGAAAATAAGAGGGAGAATGGGAATGAAAAAAATTCTAGAAAAAAGAGGTTGACTTTTTGCTAATATATTGCTATAATTATCAAGCACTCAAAAATGCGGGTTTAGCTCATCTGGTAGAGCGCCACCTTGCCAAGGTGGAGGTAGCGAGTTCGAGCCTCGTAACCCGCTCCAATTTATCTAAAAAGCGTCGTGAATCACGACGCTTTTTGTGTTATATAACGAGATTGTATGGGCGATAGTTGCGAAGAAAATACAAAATGGTGTATAATATTACTTATCAATGATAAAGGACAGCGGGGGAATGGCACTTTGTAGGTAGATAGAAGCCACCGCGCGGAGAATAGCCGTGTGGAAATCGGGAAGGATGATTTGGAATGATCGGTGATTTACACTGCCACAGCAAGCTTTCAGACAGTTCCATGGGTTTGGAGAGTTTGTTGTTTTACGCCAAGCGGATGGGACTTGACTTCATCGCAGTAACTGACCATGATACCTTGGCGGGGACAACCCGGGCAGCCGTGATCGGAAAGCGGGTAGGCATCGGGGTGATCCCCGGCGTAGAAATGTCCTGCGTAGACAAGGCACGGGGTAGAAAAGTCCATATGCTCTGCTATTTACCAGCTAAGCCAGACCGGCTGGAGGGAATGCTAGGTAAAGTGATTGCCAGTCGGACCAAGGCAGGGCAGCGAATGGTAGAAAAGGTGATGCGGTATTATCCGGTGACCCTTGACCATATTGCCAAATATTATGCGCCCAGCAAAAGTATTTACAAACAGCACATTATGAATGCTCTCTTTGATCTGGGCTATTGTGACGGTATCTATGGAGAACTGTATAACCACCTTTTTGATCCCAAAACCGGGCTCTGCTATGAAAAGGTAGAATATCCTGACGTGCATGAAACGCTGGACCTCATCCACCAGTCCGGCGGTATTGCTGTATTGGCGCATCCTAGAGTCTACAACAGCTTCGATTTGATGGAGGAACTGGCGGAAAAAAAGTTGATCGATGGGATTGAGGCGAGCCATCCGAAAAATCAGCCAGGGGATTATGAGCGCATTGTGGATTTGGCAGATCATTTTGATCTCATCACAACAGGAGGAACAGATTTTCATGGGATGTACAATTCCCGGCCTAACCCTCTTTGCACCTGTGTCACCCAACAGGAGTCCTTGGACCGGTTATTTCAGTTAAGTGATAAGCTCAAAGCAAAAGAATAAAAGTGATCGATTTCCAGCCGCAGTAGCGGCTGGGACTATTTTTTGCCTGGTGAATTTTAAGATCTTTTATTACCTGCCAAGGCAAGCGATAAAGAAAAGACAGCAAGAATTTGAAAAAGGAGTTGCATTTATGCAGATGAAGTTTAGACCGCGGGGTGTCTGTTCCCGTGAGATCCAGTTGGAGTTAGATGAGAATCAGGTGATCCGTACCTGCAATTTTATAGGGGGATGCCATGGAAACACACAGGGAATTTCCCGTTTGGTCGAAGGCCGCCCGGCGAAAGAGGTCATTCAGGCGCTTTCTGGAATTCGGTGCGGCATGAAGAAGACCTCCTGTCCGGATCAGCTTTCCATTGCATTGCAGCAAATGCTTGATGAAGAAAAATAATCCACAAGCTTTTTGATTTTTTATTGGGTAAACTCTAGATTGTCAAAGGTGACCGCCGAATAGATACCGCCTTCGCCGGCTTCATCTGCTGTATACTCTAATACAACACTATCCCCCTCCCTGGTCAGGGCAAGTTCTTCGCTCAGATCTGCGGGAACTAGGAAGATCTGGTCTAAATGTTCTTCTAAAATCACCTTATAGACGGTAGAGGACCCGTCAAATTCTGAGGCAATTCTCAGCACCTTACCCCGAGCTTCCTCCTTTTCCTCTGTGGCATCCAAGGAGGCTGAGCCGCTGGAGTTTCTCAGCGTTTGTTCATAGTCCTGCACCGTGGCGCTGATAGTTTCTCCTACGCCGACAACGGTATAATCGGTGACGCTGACCATGGCATATTGTTTGACAAGGCCCGCGTTATCCTTCAGGGTCATGAAGTAGGTCGGTTCCCCATCAATGTTGATAATGAGCGGGAAGGAAGCTTGATAGGCTAAGTGTTGCACCTTACCTTCCGCCGACTGTTGGGCCGCTGTTTCGGTAGCACCCGCCATTTGGTAAAGATGCGACTCTTTGGTCACCATATCCACCATGATAAAGCCGATGGCGCTGTCATCTCCTCCAACACTGGTTAATCCAGTAAAGAGATAGCATCTGCCCTCGTTGTATACGATGATATGACCTTCGGAGGTGCGGAATTTATCCTTGTTAGCAAAGTTAAAGATACCATGAACATATTCGCCCTGGTTGTCGATCTGGGTGATGACAAAATCCTCCGGCTGCACCCGATCCACCCATGCAGGGACATTATCAATGCTGTAGTGATTTAGTTGACCGGTGGTGGCGTTCATAACGATAACGCCAGTGGCCTCGGGCAAGCTGAAAAACCGTTTGTTCTGATAAGTGGTAGCCACCCAATAGGGATTTCCGTCGTCATCCAATTCAAAAGAATAGTCGGTGATACCGGTAAAAAGGGCCCCACTAAAGCGCAATTTACGGTGGAGGTTTTGCAAAAGATAGGCGTTGGGCTGGTATTTGATCTTGTGCCCTTCTACATATTCCACATCCGTCATACTGGTGGCTGAAACAACAATATAGCCAGGGGTTCCTTCCAGGTTGGTGATCCATTTAAAGAAACCTGAATGTTGGAGGGGAACCACCCAAACCAGCTTACCATCCACCATCTGGATGGTAGGCTCTCCTAGCACTACCTGGCTGCCCAAAGCGGGGCGCTCCCCCAATTTCTTATCCGCCAGCTTGGTTGCCAGGTCCACATCCACAATAGGAATTTGATCAGTATCCACCGCCTGCATGTCCGACTCGAATATTCTTGTTTCCGGCGTTCCCAGTTGATCCCGGAAAGCCGAAACATTAAATAGAACAGAAGAGGCAATAGTGCAGATCAGTAGCAGCACCCAAGGTGCAGCCGTAATCAAGATCGCCTTTTTGGGGAAATGAAAATTCGGCACCACATTAAGAGGTCTCTCCTGGGTTGGCTTTTCAAGTTTGATGACGCCGAACTTCATGATAACGGCGGCTAGAATATAAATCGTGATGACTACACAGTAGAATAAAGCGCCGTCAAAATAAAGTGGATTCAGTACGGGCGCTTGTATAAACACATAAAGAGCAATGAGCAAAGTAATGATGCTGTAGACAATTACTTTCTTCTTCAAAATGATTCCCGCCTTTCTGTTTCTGGGCTACAATGGTCTGTTTCGTCATTATAACATAAAACGATGAGGGAATCTGTATTTTTTGGTTTTTTTATAAAATTTTAAAAGAGTCCACAAAGAAGGAAGAATCTTTATTATAACCGGATCCAGTTTTGAGGCCTATCTCATCCTTGACAGGTACGCCCAATTCTATTACACTAAAAATAATCATGTACTGAAACCGTCCGTGTGGCAGAGAGAGGGAAGATGGGCGGAAATCCCACGCCGCTTTGGGCAACATTCGGTTGTCCGGAGCGGTTGTTTTGTTTTACAGGAGTTGTAGCCGTGGCAAAAGTGGACCATTACATCTATAAAAATCAAAAAAAACTGCGCTGCGGCTATACTACCGGCTCCTGCGCTGCGGCAGCGGCTAAAGCTGCCGTCCGCATGCTGCTCACAGGGGAAGAGGTCCGCCAGGTCAAGCTGGAAACGCCCAAAGGCATCCTTCTTTATCTGGAGATTGAGGAGGCCAGTAGAACGCCGGAGCAGGCTTCCTGCGCCGTGCGCAAGGACGGCGGGGATGATATAGACGCCACCCACGGGATGCTGATCTTCGCTACCGCCGTCAGGCTAGAGAAACCGGATGTTTTGATTGATGGGGGCAAAGGTATTGGCCGGGTCACCCGCTCGGGACTTGCTTGTCCAGTGGGGGAGCCGGCTATCAATCCAGTGCCTCGGAGGATGATTGCGGAATCTGTCAGACAGGAATGTGCCGCGGCGGGCTATGACGGCGGCATCCGGGTGGAGATATGGGCGCCCCAGGGGGAGGCGGTGGCAAAGCGCACCTATAATCCTAGACTGGGCATTGTTGGAGGCATCTCCATTCTCGGCACCAGCGGCATTGTGGAGCCGATGAGCGACAGCGCCCTTGTTGCCACCATCGAAGCGGAGCTTTCTATGTCCCGGGCGACAGGCTATCAGAGCATTGTGTTGACCCCTGGCAACTATGGGGTGGATTTTATCGAAGGCCATACAAAAATTGACGATGCCCGGGTAATCAAGTGCAGCAATTTTATCGGGGAGGCGCTGGACCTGGCTGCCCAGATGGGATTTCGAAATCTACTGCTCATCGGGCACATAGGAAAGCTCATCAAGGTGGCGGGCGGCATCATGAATACCCATTCCCATGTGGCTGATGGCCGTCTGGAAATCCTGACCGCCCATGGGGCCCTGTGTGGCGGGGACACCGGGACAGCGGCAAAACTGATGGAATGCACGACTACAGATCAAGCGGTGGAGATACTGCGCCAAGCGGGTCTCATGGAAAAGACCATGGCAAGCGTCATGGAAAGGATGAGCCTGCACCTTTCGGCACGGGCCGGGGAAAAGATGCAGGTGGAAGCAGTGATGTTTTCAAATAGGTTCGGTGTTTTGGGGAAGACCAAAGGCGCCGATCAGCTATTATCGCAGATGGAGGGCACGCAGAGATGACAAAAGGCATCCTTTATGGTGTGGGCGTAGGGCCGGGAGATCCGGAACTTATGACAGTCAAGGCGGTCAGGACGGTGGAGCGCTGTCCGGTGATTGCTTTGCCCCAGTCGGGACGGGGGGAATGTACCGCCTATGAAATTGCCAAAGAGGTGGTGCCAGCACTGGAAAAAAAGAAAAAACTATTGCTCTCTATGCCGATGACCCGGGACCAGGATACGCTGCTGGAGAGCTGGCGGGAAGCTGCTGATCAAATTGCCAGAAAGCTGGATTTGGGCCAAGATGTGGCATTTCTCACCCTAGGGGATCCTGCTGTCTACTCTACCTATCTTTATCTTCACCGGCTGGTGGAGAAGATGGGCTATGAAGCTCGGATGATCCCTGGCGTCCCCTCCTTCTGCGCGGCTGCGGCCCGGCTGGGCTGGGGGCTCTGCGAAAACCGCCAGCCATTGCACATTCTGCCGGCCTCTTACGACGGAACAGAAGAGGCCCTTTCCCTGCCGGGGACCAAGGTGCTGATGAAAGCGGGGAGCTGCGCTGCAGAAGTTATGGATGCATTGGGGAAAAGGGGGCTGCGCTCCCGGACAGGGCTGGTGGTCAACTGTGGCATGGCGGGAGAAAAGGCCTATCAGAGCCTGGAAACAACACCAGAAGAACAGGGATATTTTTCTTTATATATTGTCAAGGAGGAAGAATAGATGGTACATTTTGTAGGAGCGGGGCCCGGCGCTGTGGATCTCATCACTGTGCGGGGGGCCCAATTGCTTTCCCAGGCGGATGTGGTCATCTATGCTGGCTCTCTGGTCAATCCCGACCTGCTCTCTTATGTAAAAGAGGGATGCGAAATCCACAACAGCGCCGGAATGACCCTGGAGGAGACCTTCTCCGTCATCTGTCAGGCGGAACAGGCGGGAAAAATGACGGTGCGTCTGCACACGGGAGACCCCAGTCTCTACGGGGCCATCGGGGAGCAAATGGCTTTGCTGCGCCAGGAGGGCATTCCCTTTGATGTGACGCCGGGGGTCAGCTCCTTTTGCGGGGCGGCGGCGGCGCTGCCCGCAGAATATACCCTGCCCGGCGTCTCTCAATCGGTGGTGATCACCCGGATGGCCGGACGTACTCCGGTGCCAGAGCGGGAGAGTGTGGCCTCCTTTGCGGCCCACGGCGCCACCATGGTGGTTTTTCTCAGTACAGGACTATTACCCCAGCTGCGCCAAGAGCTTTTGTCCGGCGGCTATGCTCCGGACACGCCGGCGGCCATCGTTTACAAAGCCACCTGGCCGGATGAAAAGGTCATCCGGGGCAGGGTGGATCAACTTCCCCAGATGGCGGAGGAAAACGGTATCACCAAGACGGCGCTGATTCTGGTGGGCGGTTTTTTGGAAGAGGACTTTCAGCGTTCCAAGCTCTATGATCCGGCCTTTGGCCATGAGTTCCGGGAGGCCGCCCGATGAAGCTGTCTCTCATCGCATTTACCTCCCGAGGAGCGGCCCTAGGGGAAAGCATTTGCCAAAGACTTATCCAAAGCGGCCATGAATGCCAGGGCTTTCTCAAGATGAAAAATAGGCCGCCGGAAAGCCGGCTTTCCCCGGTAAATATCCCCTGCAGCCAATGGGCAGGGGAGATGTTCCATCAGGTCCAAGGGCTTATTTTCGTAGGCGCCTGCGGCATCGCGGTGCGGGCCATCGCCCCTTGGGTAGCAGATAAGTCAGCCGATCCAGCGGTGGTGGCGGTGGATGAAAGCGGACGCTTTTCAATCGCCCTGCTCAGCGGACATTTGGGCGGCGCCAATCAGTTGGCCCGGCAGGTGGCCGGGATTACAGGGGGCATACCCGTCATCACCACAGCTACGGATCTCCGGGGTGTTTTTTCGGTAGATAGCTGGGCCAAAAGCCAGGGCTTGGCCATCGGGAGCCTTTCGGCGGCTAAAGCTGTATCGGCAGCTCTGCTGGCGGGAGAAACGGTGGGATTTCGCAGCGATTTTCCGGTTTTGTCCCCTTTGCCTTCTGGCCTTGTGGAGAGTAAAAGCGGCCCTCTTGGCATCCATATCACCTTGCGAAGGGAAGAAGCTCCCTTTGGGCAGACCTTGACCTTGGTGCCCAGGGCGGTGACTCTGGGGATCGGGTGCCGGAGAGGGACGCAGGCCTCCGCCATCGAAAGGCTGGCGGCCCAGGCATTGGAGGAAGCCGGGATATCCTGGCTTTGTGTCGAGAAGGTCTGCTCTATTGCCCAAAAGGCAGATGAAGGGGGAATTTTAGAGTTCTGTGGACGCCGGAATCTCCCCTTTTCCACCTTTTCCGCCGCCGAACTCATGGCGCTGGAGGGGGATTTTGCCCCATCGGCCTTTGTTGAGAAGACGGTAGGGGCGGACAATGTCTGTGAGCGGGCGGCGGTCAAAGGCAGCGGCGGCAGGCTGTTCATCCAAAAACGGAGCTGTGACGGCGTTACGGTAGCCGCCGCCATCCGGGACATTCAAATTACCTTTGAGGAGTAAATCAATGAAAATATCGGTAGTGGGCATGGGCCCAGGCAGTGAAAAAAAGATGACGCTGGAGGCCATGGACGCTTTGGAAGAATGCGATGCCATTGCGGGATACAGCGTGTATGTGAACCTAATCAAAGACCGGTTTCCCGGCAAGGAGATCATCACCACCCCCATGCGCCGGGAGGAGGAGCGATGCCGTCTGGCGGTAGAAGCGGCTCTCTCCGGCAAACATGTGGTTATGGTGTCCAGCGGGGACGCTGGGGTATATGGCATGGCGGCGCTGATTTATGAGGTGGCCCAGGACTATGATCCCATTGAAATCCAGGTGGTGCCCGGCGTTACGGCGGCTTGCAGCGGCGCCGCTCTGCTGGGAGCGCCGCTGACCCAGGACTTTGCCGTCATCAGCCTCAGCGATCTGCTCACCCCCTGGGAGAAAATCGAAAAGCGCCTGTCCTTTGCGGCCCAGGCGGATTTTGTCCTCTGCCTTTATAACCCGGCCAGCCATCTGCGGCCTGACTATCTGCAGAGGGCATGCGATATCCTTTTGCGCTACCAGAAGCCGGAAACGGTCTGCGGTTTGGTGCAAAACATCGGCCGCCCTGGGGAACGGGCCCAGATCCTGACCCTGGAGCAGCTGAGAAACGCCGAGGCCGATATGTTCACCACCGTGTTTGTGGGCAGTTCCACCACCCGGGTAGTGGAGGGCAGGATGGTGACCCCCCGGGGTTATTTGCAGCGGGAAGGAAAGGAAGGCTAAGAAATGGCAGGGATACTCTTGTTTGGCGGCACAGAGGAAGGACATCGGCTGGCAGAAGAACTCTGCCGCCGTGGAGCACAGGTCACAGTCAGCGTGGCCACCGGCTATGGACGGGAGCTGCTACGGGATGTCCCCTGTACCCGGATTCTTGCCGGACGGCTGGGTGAAGAGGAGATGATAACTCTTCTGGGAGAGAATGATTTTTCCTGTGTCATCGACGCGACCCATCCCTATGCTGTCGAGGTGTCCCGAAGGATTCAAAACGCCTGTCAAAAGACAGAGACTCCCTGTCTGCGGCTGCTCCGCGAGGATGTGGAGATGCCCGGCTCTCTGGAGGTGGCAACGGCTGAAGAGGCAGCCCGGCGTCTGGAAGAAACCCAAGGCAATATCCTGCTGACCACTGGAACCAAAGAGCTGCCGGCCTTTGCAAAGATTCCCCGCCAGCGGCTTTATCTGCGCGCGCTGCCAAGCGCAGAAGCGCTGGCGTCCGCCCGAGAGGCGAATCTGGAGCCCAGCCATCTTTTTCTGATGCAGGGCCCCTTTTCCACAGAGCTCAACGCCGCGGTGATGAAAAGCTGGGATATTCGTATTTTGGTGACCAAGCGCTCGGGCAAAGCCGGGGGCTTTCCTGAAAAAATGGAGGCGGCCCAGCAAATAGGAGCACACACTGTGGTCATCGGCCGCCCCTCGCGGGAGAGGGGGCTCAGTTGGGATGAGCTGATGGCGGTGCTGGTGGAAAGAAAATGGATCGGGGAGGAAGCAAAATGAAACGCCGTATTTATCTCATCGGCATGGGAATAGGCCGCCCTGAGAATATGACTACGGAAGCCCGTATGGCTTTGGAGCACAGCCAGTGCATCATCGGGGCAAAGCGGCTGATCGATTCCTTGGAAGGCTTCACAGCGCCGAAAATAAGGGCTGCTCTTACCGACGAGGTGTGCGCCGCCATAGCGGAGAACCCGCAGTTCGACCCGGTTTCGGTGGTTTTTTCAGGGGATATCGGTTTTTACAGCGGTGCAGATGCCCTGCGCAAACGGATGGGAGAAGAGTATGCGCTCATCCCTTTGTGCGGCATCAGCAGCCCCGTCTATTTCTGCGGCAAATTGGGGCTTCCCTGGCAGGATGTGCATCTGGTCAGCGCCCACGGAAGGCAGGCAAATCCGGTGGGGGAGGTGCTCTGCCATGAAAGAGTGCTTTTTCTCACCGGCGGCCGCTGGAGGGCACAGGATATCTGTCGGGAACTTGTGAATTGGAAACTGGGCCAGTGCAAAATTTGGGTGGGAGAGCGGCTTTCCTATCCCGAGGAAAGGATAACAGCAGGCAGGGCCCAGGAGCTGGCTGACCGGGAGTTTGACCCTTTGGCGGTCTTATTGGCCCAGTGGGAGGGCACAAAGCCGGTCAAAACTGTGCCAGGGCTGCCGGATGAGTTTTTCCTCCGGGGCAGCGTGCCCATGACAAAGTCAGAGGTGCGCAGTATCTGCCTGTCCAAGCTACGGCTAGCGCCTGGAGATATGGTCTACGATATCGGCGCCGGCACCGGTTCGGTGGCTGTGGAATGCGCTATGGCGGCGCCCATGGGGTTTGTCTACGCGGTGGAGAAAAATCCGGAGGGCATCTCCCTCATTCGGCAAAACCGGGAAAAGTCGGGGACATGGAACCTCAAAGCTGTGGAGGGGACAGCGCCCCAGGCGCTCAGCGGGCTGCCTGCCCCTGACAAGGCTTTTATCGGAGGCAGCAGCGGCAATCTGAAAGAAATCCTGATCCTTTTACAGGAGAAAAATCCTGAGATCAGGGTGGTTTTGACCGCCATCACTTTAGAGACGGTGGGCAAAGCTCTAAAAGCTTTGGCAGGGCTTCCCTTTGATGAGGCGGAGATTGTGCAGATAGGCGTTTCCAAGGCCAAAAAGGCGGGGAATTATCACATGATGATGGGGCAGAACCCCGTGTTTGTCATCACAGCCCAGGGCCTGGCTCATCCATGAAAGGAGGCAGGGCGATGCAGGTCAAACGGATTCCTAGGATCATGATCGCGGCAGCTTCCAGCGGGTCGGGAAAGACTACCCTAACCTGTGGACTGCTGCAGGCCCTTTTATCCCAGGGGCTTTCTGTCTCCTCCTTCAAATGCGGGCCCGATTACATTGATCCCATGTTTCACCGCAAGGTCATCGGCGCAACCTCGGGCAATCTGGACCTGTTTCTCCTGGGGGAAGCAGGGGTAAAACGGTGCCTGGGAGAAAATGGAGGGGAAACCGACATCGCTGTGCTGGAAGGCGTCATGGGCTATTATGACGGCATAGGGCTTACTACCCGCTCCAGCAGCTATGAGGTGGCCTGCGTGACGAAAACCCCGGTGATCCTGCTCGTTGACTGCAAAGGGATGTCCCTTTCGGTGGCGGCCCTGGTGTCGGGCTTTGCAAGATTTCGGGAGGACAGCGGCATCGTAGGAGTGATCTTAAACCGCCTGTCCCCAGCGCTGTATCCCCAGCTTAAGGACGAGGTGGAAAGGGAGACCGGCGTGGCGGTTTTGGGCTATCTGCCAAAGCTTGCGGACTGTGCCCTCGAGAGCCGGCACCTGGGCCTTGTCACCGCCGACGAGGTGGAGAACCTGCGGGAAAAGCTGGCTTGTCTGGGAAAAGCCCTTTCCCAGACGGTGGATGTAAAAGGCATCCTGCGACTGGCGGCCCAGGCCCCGCCCCTTTGCTGGGAGGAAATCCCCCAAGTGTTGGCGGCGCCGGTCTCCATTGGGGTGGCAAGGGACAGGGCCTTTTGCTTTTACTATGAAGACGCCCTGGATTGTCTGACTCGGATGGGGGCGAAATTGGTCCCCTTTTCTCCCCTGGAGGATAAGGCCCTGCCTCAAGGAATCAGCGGGTTCATCCTAGGCGGGGGATATCCGGAGCTTTATGCCCAGAAGCTTTCTCAAAACGCCTCTATGCGGGAAAGCATCCGCCATGCGATAGAAAATGGCATGCCCTGTATTGCCGAGTGCGGAGGCTTTCTCTATCTGGGAGAGTCACTGACCGGAGAGGACGGGGAGGAATATCCTATGGCGGGGGCCCTCCCCGGCCGAGGCTTTCCCACGGGACGGCTGCGGCGGTTTGGTTATCAGACTTTGGTTTCTCATGAGGACAGCCTGCTGCTGGGGAAGGGAGAATCCCTTCCCGCCCATGAGTTTCACTATTATGACAGCACTGATAATGGCCGGGGCTGTACGGCCTATAAGGCATCCCGGCAGGCAAGCTGGGAGTGTATTCACGCCTCCGACACCCTGTTTGCCGGTTTTCCCCACATCCATCTAGGCGGAAATCCGGATACAGCCCGACGCTTTTTGGAAAGATGCGCTGCATTTGAAAAGAGGAACAAGATATGATGCTAGAACAGACCCTAAAACAGATTACACCCTTGGATGAAAAGGCCATGTCAGCGGCTAGGCGTCGGTGGGATAGTATTGCAAAGCCACTGCACAGTTTAGGGCTTTTGGAAGACGCCGTGGTGAAGATCGCCGGCATGACGGGCAGCGCCCGGATCGAGCTTCAAAAGCGTGGCGTCATCGTCATGTGCGGGGACAACGGCGTAGTGGAAGAAGGGGTCACCCAGACGGATAGCTCGGTGACGGCCATCGTCACCGAGAATATGTGTACCGGCCAGACCAGTGTCTGCAAGATGGCCAAGGCGGCAGGCGCTCAGGTGTTTCCTGTAGATATCGGTGTCAGCCGGCCGGTGGAGGGCCAGGGACTCATCCAGGCCAAGGTGATGGCGGGGACCCATAACATGACCCAAGGCCCTGCCATGACGAGAGCCCAGGTGGTACAAGCTGTCGAGACAGGTATCCGATTGGCAAAGGAATGCGGTGCAGATGGCTACCGCATCCTGGCCACAGGGGAGATGGGAATCGGCAACACCACTACCAGCGCCGCAGTGGCATCGGTGCTGCTGCAACGCCCTGTAGAAGAGATGACCGGCCGGGGAGCAGGGCTTTCCGACCAGGGGCTGCGGAGAAAAAAGGATGCGATTCGCCGGGCCATCGCCCTCAACCATCCCGATCCCAGCGACCCTCTGGATGTTCTTGCTAAGGTAGGAGGGCTGGATCTGGCAGGACTTTGCGGTGTATTCTTAGGGGGAGCGGCCTGCCATATCCCCGTGCTTATCGACGGATTTATTTCTGGGGTGGCCGCCCTTGCGGCGGCGAAGCTTTGCCCGGACGCCGCCGGCTATATGCTGGCCTCCCATGTCTCCAAGGAACCGGCGGCCCATCTGGTACTGGAAGAACTGGGGCTTTTCCCCTTCCTCACCGCGAACATGTGCTTGGGAGAGGGAACCGGCGCTGTGGCGGCTCTGCCCATCCTGGATATGGCCCTGGCTGTGTATGAGGGGATGAGCACCTTTGAGGACATTGCGGTGGAGGCTTATCAGCCTTTATCTGAGTAGGAGGAAACCATGCTGACCATGATCATTGGCGGCGCCGGAAGCGGAAAATCTCAGTATGGGGAGGAGCTGCTTCAAAACTGCGGCTGCGAAAGAAAAATTTACATCGCCACCATGCTGCCCACAGGGGAGGAAGGTCAACAGCGGATCCTGCGCCACCGGGCCCAGCGGGCGGGAAAAGGCTTTGAAACTATTGAGTGCTTTACCTCGCTGGAAAAACTTCGCCTTCCAGCAGGGTGCGGGGCGCTGTTAGAGTGTGTGGGGAATCTGGCGGCCAATGAGCTCTACTTCCCCCAGGGCGCGGGGAATCTGGCGGCAGAGGCCATCACAACTGGGGTGGAAAACCTCTGCCGCCAGGCAAAAGAGGTTATAGTGGTCACAAACGATGTCTTTTCTGACGGCGTCGACTATGATGAGGGTACCGAAGCCTATCTGCGGGTGAGGTCCCAGGTCCATGCCTGGCTGGCCCGGCGAGCCGATCAGGTGGCAGAGGTCGTCTGCGGTATCCCCATCATCCACAAGGGAGGGGAGAAACAGTGAAGAATCTTTGGGACTGTTTGGTGGTGGCATTTTCCACCTACAGCGCCATCCCCATGCCCCAGGTTCAGTGGAGCCAGAGAAATATGCGCTACGCCATGTGCTTTTTCCCTCTCATCGGACTCATTATCGGGGCGTTGCTTTTGGGATGGGCACAGCTTCGGAACCTGGTAGGCATCGGTCCTCTGCTTTTTGGCGCGGTGGCCACAGTACTGCCCCTTCTCGTCACAGGGGGGATCCATCTCGACGGCTTTTGCGATACCTGTGACGCCTTAGGCTCCCACCAGCCCCGGGAAAAGAAGCTGGAAATCCTCAAAGACTCCCATACGGGGGCCTTTGCCCTCATGGGCTGCGGCGCTTACCTGCTCCTCTCCCTAGGGCTGTGGAGCGAGATGGAGATGTGTTTTCCCCAGCTTGGCGTCGTGGCTTTGGGATTTGTTCTGTCCCGGTGCCTCAGCGGGCTTTCGGTGGTCACCTTCCCCTGCGCGAGCCGGGGATTGCTGGCGGCGTTTTCCCAAAGCGCCCAGAAGAAAAGGGTGGCGGCGGTGATGCTCTGCCTGATCGTTCTTTGTGCTGCCGGCATGCTTTTGCTGGCTCCCTTAACAGGCGCATTGGCACTACTTGGCAGCGGCGGATGCTTTCTTTATTATTTTGTGATGAGCCGCCGTCAGTTTGGCGGCATTACCGGGGACCTTGCGGGATATTTTTTGCAGCTTTGCGAAATTGTGATATTAGCGGCGGTGGTCATCGCCCAAAAGCTCTGAAGGAGGAAGCGGAATGCGTCTGATTGTGGGAGGCAGGGGCCAGGGAAAGCGGGCTTATGCCCTTCAGCTTGTCGGCTGTGGGGAAGAGGATGTGGCGGATGGGGAAAAATGCTCCCTTCAGGATATCCGCCGCTGCCGGATTTTTGACGGGCTTCACTGGTGGGTGCGCCGGGAGCTGGAAGCAGGACGGGATCCGTGGCCGGCACTTGTGGAAGCTATGGAGAGCAATCCGGATATGGTCATCCTCTGCGATGAAGTTGGCTGCGGAATTGTGCCTATAGAACCTTTCCAGCGCCAGTGGCGGGAGGAAACCGGACGGATTTGCTGTAAGCTGGCCCAGCAGGCCCGGCAGGTACAGCGGGTATACTGTGGCATTGCCGCCACCCTCAAGGAGGAGAAGCGTTGAACATCTATCTTTTGCGCCATGGGATGACCCAAGGCAATCTGGAAAGACGATATATCGGGCGCACTGACGAGCCTTTGTGCGAGCAAGGTAGGCTGTTGGCACAGGGGCTTGGAGTCAGGCTGGAAAAAAGCGGCGTACAGGAGGTTTGGACAAGTCCCCTCCTCCGCTGCCGCGAGACAGCCTCTCTCGCCTTTCCGGGGCAGGATCAGCGGATAGAAAATGACTTCCGGGAATGCGATTTCGGGGAGTTTGAGTATAAAAACTACGAAGAACTCAAAGAAAATCCTCGGTATCAGAGATGGCTTTCCTCTGGAGGAACGCTGCCCTTTCCCGGCGGGGAGAGCAGGGAAGACTTTTGCGCCCGCTGCCGCAGGGCTTTTT
>CAJFSX010000037.1 GCA_904419775.1 Candidatus Pararuminococcus gallinarum
GGTCCGCCACCTACCGGCGGGCAGTGCCCGCTGCCAAGTCGCGCTTTGGTATCGTTCGAGACAAAAACGCGGGTGTCGCGGACAGTGGTTTTTGCTAGACCACGGGCGCGTCATCCTGCCCCGGCAGGGGCTAGCCCTCTAGATCCTTAAGGGCGGCAATCTCCGACCGGTCCACCCGGATCTGGGCGTCCTTGATGGTCTTGACCTTCTCTTTAGGAAAAATCTGCGGCGCCGCGTCCTTGGCCTTATCCAACCGCACCTTCAAAAGCCCGGTCAGAAGATTGACCTCGATGACGGTACCCCGTCCCTCCTCGGTCTGGACATAGGCTCCCACCTTGGGAGTGCTGTGGAGCAGATCCTCATAGGCCGCCTGCTCATATTTCAGGCAGCACATCAGCCGCCCGCAGGTCCCCGAAATCTTGGTAGGGTTGAGGGAAAGGCCCTGCTCCTTGGCCATCTTGATGGAGACCGGCTGAAACTCTCCCAAAAAGGTGGAGCAGCAGAAGGGTTTTCCGCAAACTCCCAGGCCGCCCATCATCTTGGCCTCATCCCGCACACCGATCTGCCGCAGCTCAATGCGGGTGCGGAACACCGACGCCAGGTCCTTGACCAATTCCCGGAAATCCACCCGTCCGTCGGCGGTAAAGTAAAAAAGGATCTTATTATTGTCAAAGGTGTATTCTACATCCACCAGCTTCATCTGCAGCTTATGCTTGGCGATTTTCTCCAAGCAGATCTGGAACGCGGAGGCCTCCTTCTTGTGGTTGTCCTCCACATGCCGCAGGTCCTCCTCAGTAGCCACCCGGATCACCTTTTTCAGCGGATGGACAATCTCCTCCTCGTCCACCGCCCGGTTGCCCATGGCCACCTCGCCGCACTCGATGCCCCGGGCCGTCTCTACAATCACCGACTGCCCCTTTGGGATCTGGGTGCCGTCGGGATCAAAATAATAGACCTTGCCCACGCTTTTAAAACGTACTCCGATTACCTCGATCATGAAAAACTCCTATCGCCAACCGCCGGGGATTCCGGCGGTAGTTTTTTAGTTACAGATATTATTTAAACTAGCACAAAAGAGGGTGGTTGTCAAACTGAAGTTCTGGTTGCGCCGCAAGGCCAGAATGGTGCTGTCAATCAGGTCGGTTACCTCCATAACACGGGCTGTGGAAAGGCCCCCCAGCACCTCCTCCGCCTGGCTGTCCCCCCGAAGGCGACCCTCCATGGCGGTGGTCAAGGTCCGGCGTAGATGCCCCAAACAGGCCAGAAAGCCCTCCTTGTCCCGCTCGAAGCCGGCGCAAATGGAGAGCATCTCCATCTCGTCCCGGTTCCTTAGCGCCAACAGCAGCCGCTGGGCGCACTCCGCCTGTTTTTGCACCCGCTCATCCCCTGCCATCTGGATGGCGAGGCCTAGGTTGCCTCCGCTGGCCCGATAGAGCCGGTCGACCTCCCCCGCCGCTGTGGGCGCCATCTGGGGGAGGGCTCTGGCGAACTCCTCTTTAGAGAGCTCCTCCAGGTGGAAGCAGATCACCCGGGACAGGATGGTGGAGAGCAGGGCGTTCCGGTTTTGCGCCGTCAGGATGAACATGACGTAGGAGGGCGGCTCCTCCAGCACCTTGAGCAGGGCGTTCTGGGCCGCTGTGGTCATATTCTCGCAGTTTTCCAGAATGAACACCCGCTTGTCCGCCTGGTTGGGCAATATCCCGGCATGCTGGCGCAGCCGCCGGATATCCTCAATGTGAAAGCTCCCAGCGCCGCCAGCCCCGCCGTAAATCTCCACGTCGGGATGGTTATCCGCCAGGATGTTTTTGCAGCTGTCACATCGAAAGCAGCCGCCGGGCCGCTCCTTGCACAGGGCCATGGCCGCGATAATCCGGGCCAGCCGGCGTTTGCCCAGGCCGTTCTCCCCCTCCAGCAGCAGGGCATGAGACAAACGCCCGTCAGCGCACAGGCCAGCGAGCGTTTGCAGAAGTCTCTGATTGGCGAAAAAAAGCTCATGTTCCACGGGCATTACAGTTTTTCAAACCTCTCAATATTGGTGACAAAGATGGTGGCGCCGCCGATGGTGACCTCCACCGGGAAGGAGGAATAAAGCCCCACTCCATAGGAAGAAGACGCAGGTACCATCTGGGTCCGCTTCTTGCTGTGCTTGCCAATGACAGCGATGACCTCATCCACCTTGTCGTCCTCGGTGCCGATGAGGAAGGTGGTATTCCCCGACATCAAAAAGCCGCCGGTGGTGGCCAGCTTGGTCACGGAAAATCCCGCTTTGGTCAGGGCGGAGGATACCTTGCCGCTGTCTTCGCTTCCCACAATCGCAAAAATGAGTTTCATCAGTCATACCTCCTCAACACAGGCCGCAAAACAGCCTGCCATCTTAGATAAATCTATCTTTATTTTACCACTTTTACCTGTGTTTTTCCAGACGCTGCGAAAATTTTGCACAGTCTTTTGTCCAAAACCTCCCCCGGCATGATCGCCGGTACCGCCGGCGGGCAGGGCCAGCGGATATCGCCATAGATTCTCCCTTCCGCCTGTGTCAAAGGAATATGCTCTTTCGGGGCAAAGTATGCCTGCCGGGGGCTCATGGCCTGCCGGGGCCGGCCGCCGGCAAGGGACTCTGTCTGTCCGGCCGGGAGCTTGCCTTCCCCGCTTTGCCAGGACACCCCCCGGCAGCTTAAGAGGATGGCCTCCCGCAACCGGATGAAATCCTCCTCCGGTGTCTGCATGGAGGGCATGAGCACCACATGGCCCTCATCGGCAAATTCGCACTCGATCCCTTCCTCCCGCAGCCGGCCGGCAAACTCTGTGCCGGTGCGGCCCAGGGCTTTGGGCCGAAGGGTCAGCTTCATAGGATCGTCCCCCATGGGGGCAAGGCCCTTGTATGCCGCCAAAGCCCGCAAGGCGGCGCAGCTTTCCGCGGCCCGGCGGGTGCCGGCCTGGATTTCGGCAAAGCGGCCGGTGAGCATATCCATAGAGAGCATCATGAGATAACTGGGGCTGGTGGAGCCGAACAGGCCCATGGCCTCCTTGGCCGCCGCCCAGGTAAAGCGGTCCGACCCAATGTGGAGCAGGGCGCTGCCGGTCAGGGCGGGCAGGGTCTTGTGCAAGGAGTCGCAGCAAAGG
Source organism: Candidatus Pararuminococcus gallinarum (assembly GCA_904419775.1). Taxonomy (GTDB): domain Bacteria; phylum Bacillota; class Clostridia; order Oscillospirales; family Ruminococcaceae; genus Zongyangia; species Zongyangia gallinarum. The sequence goes on from CAJFSX010000037.1 coordinate 3,124, forward strand.
TCCGCCCCCAGGGTCATGGGGTGGAGATCCTCCTCCAAAAACTTCAGATGGGCGCCGTGGGCGTTATCCACAAGAAGGGGCACCCCAGCCTCATGGCAGGCTCTGGCGATGCCGCCGATGTCGTGAATCTGCCCGTAATAGTCAGGGGAGGTGATATACACCGCCCGGATTTCCCGGTCCCGGCCCAGGGACTGGGCCACCTCCTGGGGGGTAATACAGCCGATCTCCCCGCCGGAGTCCTGGGGGAAAAGCCACACCGGGCGGATATCCAGCAGGATCATGGCGTCCAGCGCCGCCTTGTGGATGTTGCGGAAGAAGAGGATCTTCTCCCCCGGTCCCGCCGCCAGGGCCAGCATGGCCTGGATGCAGAGGGTGGAGCCTCCGCAGGAGATGAGGCTCTCTTTCGCGCCGTAGCGGCGGGCAAACGCCTCCTCGCACCGGCGGATCACCCCATCACACTCAAACAGGCTGTCGGCCCCCTGGATTTCGGTGATGTCGTAGGCCGCCGCGCCCGCCAAGGGCTCCGGCAGAATCCCCTTGTGGCCCGGCATGTGCATCCGCGCCATGCCCCCCCGGATGTAGTCTTCCAGCATCTTCCGGATCGGTGTATCCACCCTTTTCCCTCCTATCAAAAAGGGAGAGCTGCCCAGAAGGGCCGCCCTCCAGCGTGGTTAATGTTTCAGCTTTCTCTTGATGGCGCTCAGCTTTTCCTTGGCGTCGATGGCAAAGTCCACAAATTTATAGGCAAAGGGCTTAAAGACCAGGTCAAACTCCCCGGCCAGCTCATCCAGCTGCCCGTTAAAGCCCTTTTTAAACCGGTAAAGGCCGTACAGATGGCTGGACTCGTCCAGGTTTCCAGAAACCCCCTGGAAGTCGTAGACGGTGCAGCCGCCCTTCACCGCCCACTTGATCATCTCCCACTGGATCAGGTAGTTGGGCATGACGTTGCGGTTTTCATTGTCCGACGCGCCGTAGACATAGCAGGTTTTTCCCGCGTATTGGGTGGTCAGGGCGCCGCTGATGGCCTTGTCCTGATAAAAGGCCATATAGAGCCGGGCATGTTCCCCCAAAGCATCCAGCATCCGCTCAAAATAGGCCCGGGGCCGGACGTTAAAGCCGTCCCGCTCCCCTGTGACCCGCATCAGCCGGATGAAGTCGTCCAAATATTCCTTGCCTACCACCTTGACCTCTACGCCGTGCTTTAAGGCCACCCGCACATTGTAGCGGGTTTTGCTGTGCAGGTTCATGAACAGCTCCTCTTCGGTGCGGCCGCCCAAATAGAGCCGATAGTTAAACCGGGCCTGGATGGTTTCAAAGTTTTCGCCGCCGGTAAAATGGGTAAAGCCCAGGCTTTTGCACAGATCGATAAACTCGGTATCCGAGATCAGCACATCCGGATCCATCTTGAAGGCATGGGCCCGGCGCTGTTTGGCCAGCATCTTGACCCCTTCCACCAGATCGGAGAGCACCTCCCGGTCGTGGAGGTCGCATACAGGCCCTCGGGGCGCGTAGAGAAAGGTGGTGCCAATAAAGGGGATCTTCTGGATGAGCACCAGCATCCCGCCCCGGATCTTCCCCTCACTGTCCCGGGAGACAACGACGGCATGATCCCAATTGTTCTTGACCTTGGGCCAAAAAACCGACTGGGTAAAGCATCCCTGGGGATGCTGCTCCGCAAATTCTTCGTATTCTTTATATTTTGACTGTGCCAATATTTCCACAAGCGGTCACTCCAAATTCTTATGACTGGATGAAGTCTGTTTTTCTGAAACTTGATGATGGCATGGGCCGGCCCCTAAGTGGGCCATAGAACTCGATCTCATTGCCAACTTACAGCTATTATACCACATTTTCCCCTCCCCCACCACCTGCCGGCGGAGGACTTTACGCGGCGGCGCAACGGGCAACAAAAGCGCGGGCGTCGCGGCAGTGTTATAAACTAAACTCAGGGCGCGGCTTCCCCCGCCGGGCAGGCGGCAGTTCGCCCTCCTGCGTTAATCAAAACTGGGCGCGGGCGTCGCGGCAGGGTTATAAGCTAAACTTAGGGCGCGGCTTCCCCCGCCGGGTAGGCGGGCGGCGGCTGGGAGATGTTATAGACGGCCCGGGCCACCTCGCTGTCGGTCTTCACCTTGGCAATGTCCCCTAACGAGACCATCCCCGCCACCTTGCTACCGCGCAGTACCGGCAGCCGGCGGACCTGGGCCGCTCCCATAAGCGCAGCCGCTTCGGTGACAGTCCGCTCCGGGGTGATGCAGGTCACCTGGGTGGACATGATCTCCCTAGCGGTCATCTTGCCGGGATCCTTGTTCCGAGAAAGGCAGCGCACCACAATATCCCGGTCGGTGACGATGCCCTGGAGCCTGTCTCCCTCCACAATGGGGATGGCTCCAACGCCGCTGTCATCCATCTTTTTGCTCAGGCTGCGTAAGGTTTCCGACGGCGCTGCCGTCACCACAGCCTCCTTCATGATCTGAGCTATCTTCAAGGCGGACGCCTCCTTCTCTGAAGGAATATTCCCCTCTAGTATCCGCCTTTTTTCCCTCCATTATGCGAAGGTTCCGCCGGAGGACGCCCGGCCCGCGGAAGCCAAAGGCCCGGCCTCTTACCTCACCGCGGGTCACCGGCAGCTCCAACCGCTCCACCCTGTCTTGATAAAAGGCCGGGATAGGGCTTTTTTTCACGTCCTGGTTCATGGGGCAGATTTCCTGACACCGGTCGCAGCCCCAGATGATGCCGGTGGAGGCCAAAAGCCGGGCCTCCTCTTCTGTCAGCTCCCCCCGCTTTTGGGTGATGTGGGAAAGACAGCGCTCCGTCAGGATTCCATCTTTCCCAATGGCCCGGCCCGGACATTGCCGGCGGCATTTCCCGCAGCCAAGGCAATGCCCTCCCGGAGGCTGCCGGGGCGGAAGGGCCAGGTCGGTGACAATTTCCCCAAGAAACACATAGCTGCCATAATCTGGGGCGATGAGCAGTCCGTTTTCTCCCCGGCAGCCCAGCCCCGCCTCCACCGCCGCCCGCACCTCCCGGATGGGGGAGGAATCTACAAAGGGGAGAAATTCGTGGCCGGGCAGCTGTTCTGATAAGGACTCCGCCATCTGCCGCAGCATCCCACCGGCTACCCGGTGGTAATCCGGCACACAGGCATAGCGGGAAAGATTCCGGCCCGGCATCTCTCCGGTAAAGTAGGGGAACAAAAAACAGATCACTGTCCGATGCCTTTGGTTTAAAAGCTCTGCGCCCCGGCAGGGGAGATATGGGCCGCATCTATCTAAAGGCGCTGTTCCCCACCGGGGGATTCCCAGGGCCTTGGTTAAGTTTTCGATCAGCTCCATGGGCTCCCTCCTCTTTCCACCTTCCGGCGGGGATACTGGGCCGCAGGGCCAGTTCAAACGTATTCGCGTAAAAGGCGACATCGTTGCCAACAGAGCCTAAGGCGTAACCTGCCAGATCTAGCCGCTGCGTCGCCAGAGACAAAAACGCGGGCGGCGCGGCCCGTGTTATAAAGAAGTTCCAGGGCAGGTCAGTCTTCCTCAGGCGGGGCGGACAGGGCCGCCTTATAAAGCTCGCTCTTTTTGTAAGGGGTGAGCTTGGCCACCTCTTTTGCCGCGTCGGAAAGGGATTTGCCCCGGGCGGCGGACTGCCTGACCAGAGCCACCGCTTCCTCAAAAGAAAGGGCTGTGTCTTCCTCCTGGGGCTTCCCCTCCACCACCAGGACAAACTCCCCTTTGGGCGGCCGTTCCTGGAACAGGGCCAAAGCTTCCCCAAGGGTGGTGCGGATGGTCTCCTCGTGGAGCTTGGTCAGCTCCCGGGCCACCGTCACCCGCCGATCCCCGCCAAAGGCCTCCGCCATATCCCCCAGCGTAGCCAGCAGCTTATGGGGCGCTTCGTAAAACACCATCATCCGCTCTTCGTTTTTCAGGGAATCCAGGTGGGCGGACCGGGTGTTCCGGTTGACGCTGAGAAACCCCTCAAAGGTAAAGCGGGCGGCGGGAAAGCCGGAAAGGGCCACCGCTGACACTACGGCGCTGGGGCCGGGCACCACCACGGTGGGAATACCCCGCTCCCCGCAGATCCGCACCAGATCCGCCCCTGGGTCGCTGATACAGGGCATGCCGGCGTCGGTGACAATGGCGCAGCTCTCCCCGGCGGCCAGCCGTCCGGCGATGTAATCCCCTTTTTCCCGGATGTTATGCTCGAAATAGCTGACCATGGGCTTTTTGATGCCAAAATGGTTGAGCAGACCCAGGGTCACCCGGGTGTCTTCCGCGGCGATAAAATCCACCTGTTCCAGGGTTTCCACCGCCCGGGGCGTCATGTCGGACAGGTTGCCGATGGGAGTACCTACAATATAAAGGGTTCCCTGTTCTTTCAACAAATTCACTTCCATCTATCTCACTTTATTGTCCTTTTTCCGGTAAATGTCCAAAACCTCCCGGGAGAAGCCTCCCGGTCCCTCGATGATCAGATCCTTTTCCACCTGCAAAAAGGGTTTTGCACCCTTTTTCCCCTCCAGCAGGAACAGCCAGGGAGGCCGTCCCGGCCGCTGGGTGACAAACCGCAGCCGTTTGGGCTCCATGCTGTGGTCCCGCATGGCGCAGATGGCGTCGCACAGCCGCTCCGGCCGCTGGCATATGCAGAGCCGGCCGCCGAATTTGAGGAGCCGGGCCGCCGCGGCGCACAGATCGTCTAAGCTGCACATGGTTTCATGGCGGGCGATCTTGTCGCTTTCCTGAGCGCTGATGATGCCGCTGCCCGGCGCCTTATAGGGCGGGTTGCAGGTCACAAGGTCCAGGCTTTCCCGGGAAATGCCCGTGAGCCGCCGGATGTCCCCCAGGATCGGTCGTACCCGGTCCTGAAGACCCGCCCGCTCCACCGTCACCTCCAGCTGCTGGATGGCCAGAGGCTGGATGTCCACACAGTCGGTGTGTACGGGGCCTTCCTCCCGGTCCCTGTACCAGAGCAGGGCCACAATGCCGCAGCCGGTGCCCAGGTCCGCGCACCGGTCAATTCGCCTGGCGCGGGCAAAATGGGAGAGGAGAAAGGCGTCGGTGCCAAACTTGTGGGCATCGCTGACGCAGATTTCCAGGGTATCGCTGAGTTTTTCAAACTGATAAGCTTCCGGCCGCAATGGGGCACCTCCCTTACATATGTGTTCCTATCATACCACATTCCGCCCTGTTTCTCCACCGGAGGATGAAAAAAAGCGCCCGCATCCGGGCGCTTTCGCTGCGATGGTGATTATTATTGATAGGGGCCATAAGGTCCGCCGGGGTTGTTGTAGGGATTATAGGGGTCGCCCATATTGGGGTTGGGGCCGCCCTGGTTGGGATTATAGAAGGTCTGATCCCAGATGGTGTTGAGCTGGTTTTGCATAATGCCCATGGACACGAGGGAAAGGCCAAAGATCGCCACCACCAGGTTGATGATGGAATTATCCGACGGATAGGGTACGCCCACATTGATGGAGATTTCCCACATCTTTTTGCTGTATTTATAAATCCAGTAAAGGCCATAGATACCGCAGGTAATGATGGTCAGCAGGATCTCGGTGCCCGGTGTGGTGGAGCGGTCCCCGGTAAAACGGGATACGTCATCAGAGAGCTGATACATCCACACGTAGTAATAAATGCCGCAGGTGATAATGGTGAGGATAATAATCATCGCTATACTCTTTTTTTCCGGCATAAAGGTATTCCCCTTTCCAATTGTCGGCAAAGCCGCCTAGCCATCCGGCCCTTGTCGGCCTCCCACTTGTTGCTATTATACCATATTTCCCTGTTTTGAAAAGTCCTTTTCAGGAGATTTCCATGAAATGCTTTTATTTCATGGAAACCTTCTCCCCCGCTTCCTGCGTCTCTTCCCGGCCGGTTCCAGCCATGCCGATGAGGAAAACCGCCACGCCTGCCACCGCCAACACCGACATGACCCCGGCGAAGACCTGGGCGCCGAAGTGTTCCATAATCAGGCCGCTGAAAAAGTTGCCGCAGATGCTGCCGATGCCAATGGTCACCGAGTAGCCGATGGTCAGGGAGGTAGCGTAGATCTTGGAGGGGACAATGCGGCTGATATAGACCACAAACAGGGGGATATACATTCCCCAGGACACCGCCTCAAAGGCCTTGAGGAGGATGAGCCCGGTAACACTGTGGACCACCAGCAGGGCCAGGGAACGCACCGCCAGCACCACCGCCGTAAAAGCGTAGAGGTTTTTGAGCCTTATCCGGTCCTGAAGCCGGGAGAAGATGAACATCATCGGCGCTTCCACCGCGGCGCCGGCAAAAACCAGCATCCCCACATGGGTGTTGGTCCCCCCCGCGTCCTGGAGGATCACCGGCATAAAGGCCAGCATAGAGCGGTAGGCCGCCTGGTAGAGGGTGGTGCTGATGAGGAAGACCATATAGGGCCGGTTCTTGGCCAGCAGGATCAAAGCTTTTCCAAAGCCGATGCGCTCCTGCACCTGGCCTTCCCGGCGGACGCCCTTGTTTTCCGGCTCTACCTTTTCAATGCAGAGGCAGCAGGCGATCATCACCACCAAAAGGGCCGCGCTGCCGATAAACATGACGTTGTAGCCCCACAGATCCATCAGCTTGCCCGCCACAAGGCCGGTGAGGGAATAGCCCACCGCCCCCATGACCCGGGTGACCGGGTAGTTGACATAGGGCTTTTTCTTGTTGACCCGGATCTGCCACGCCTCCGGGATACAGTTATAAGTATAGGTAAGAAATCCCAGCAGGAGGATGACGGCAAAGCACAGGGGAACAACGCCCACCGTCAGGGGGATGACCAGGGTCACGGGGATGGCGATGGCTCCGATGAGGATCATCAGGGAGCGGCAGGAGATAAAGGTATCGGTCAGGTAGCCGTAGAGGGGCTGGCTGACCATGCTCAGCGCCGCGATGAGGGCGTTGAGCAGCCCCACCTGAAAGTCGCTGTAGCCGTTCTGGGTCAGATAAACCACAATAAAGCTGTACACCATACAGTGAGCCGAGCAGTACATCCAGTGCAGCGCCGCGAAGGCCACGTTTTCCCGGCAGAATAATTTTTTCATCCTCCTACCTCCCTTAAAAACTGAGACTCCATCTCACCATTCACTTTATCACGTTCCGGCCGTAATTTCCAGTACATGAAAAGCTGAAAAAAGCCGAAATCTCAGGGTGATTTTTTACACTCCCGTCAAAAGAAAAACCACAGCATGTTTCCATGCTGTGGTTTTTCTTAAAGCCGGCACCGACCTATTTTCCCAGGCAGTCGCCCGCCAAGTATTTTCGGCACAGATGAGCTTAACTACTGTGTTCGGGATGGGAACAGGTGGGACCTCATCGCTATAAGCACCGGCCTAGGCAAAGGGCAGCCCCCGTTGAGGACGCCTCTGTGGATCATTATATTACCACATCCCCAGAAGCTTGTCAAGGTGGTTTCGAAGATCCCTTCCATCCGCGGGGACGCGGAGGGATTTCAAGCATCATACCGCCTTTCACCCTAGGAGTTTTCTCATCTATCCTTTCTTTGGTCATGATCGGCTAGGCTGTCCAATACAATTAAAATAGGATCATGAGCTTTTGAGCGTTCACCTCCTATGCGCCTTTTGCAAAAATATGCCCCCGCTTGGTGAAAAATCAATAAAACAGCAATCTGCTCAAGGAATAAAACTAGTATTTATGCAACCCAAACAGATTTGCTCCCAGAGGGTAGACACCTCTAAACCCCCATGCTATAATGAGGGCAACATATTCATTATATGTAATACGAGTTCGCATAAAGAAACGATCTCGATAAAGGAGGAGAAGAAATTTTTGTTCGAACATGGGTCTTTTTTAACTAACTGTAGAGGTGTGGAAAAATGACTGCGACTTCCGTAAAAAACCAAACGAAAAAATTATCCTGCTGGGCAGTCCTGTGGATTGTTGTCCTTTCCATGACTGCACTGGCGCTGTGTATGTTCAAGGTCCCGCCCCTCATGGGCGACCTCATCGCCGCTTTGAACCTCTCCGGCACCGCCCAGGGCGGCTTCCTCATGTCCATCTTTTCCTTTGCCGGCATTATCCTGGCCATTCCTGCCGGTTTGATTATCACCCGCTATGGTATGTACAAAACCGGCGCCTTCAGCCTGATCTGTTCGCTGGTGGGCTCCCTGCTCGGCGTCGTCACCCAGTCTTACGCTCTGCTGCTCATCGGCCGGATCATCGAGGGCGTGGGCCTCATCTTCATCGCCACCCTGGGCCCCATGATTTTCCTCTTCGTCTTTTCCGCCATTGTCTATATCGTCATGCCTCACTGCCCCACTAATATCTACTGGCTTATGAGCCTCATCTTCGGTATCGCTACCATGGGTCTCGCCACCCTGTGCTTTGCCGCTGTCCCTGAGGTCATCGCCAAACCTGAGCAGAATGGTATGGCCTGCGGTGTTGTCAACACTCTGGAAAAGGTGGGCGTCTTTCTCAGCACCATCCTCTTCGGCGCCCTCATCGAGGTGGTGGGTTGGTCCGTCACCTTCTATATCATGGCTCCCATCTGTATTCTGGGCATTATCAGTGTATTCATCAATAAGAAGCTGAAGTAGAAGAAAGGTGACCAAAATGAGAGAAATCCATGTAGAACCAAAAGATTACGCCTATGTCATCGGCCCCCATCTGGAGCCTATCGCCACGGTACAGCCGGGGGAAACGGTAGCCTTCTTTACCCATGACGCCTTCTGCGATATGCTGGATTCCAACGACAAAGTTCCGGCGGACATCCACATGCCTCCCTGTCCCCAGGTGGGCCCGGTCCGTATCGAGGGGGCGGAGCCCGGCGACACCTTGAAGATCGAAATTATCAGCATTGAGCGGGTCCGGGACTGGGCGGTCAGCGCCTACCGTCAGGAGCTGGGCGCCATTGTGCCCACCAACACTACCCGGATGCTCAGCGGCCCTATCCCGGAAAAGACCTTCATCTATCATTTTGACGAGGCGACGGGAAAATACCGCTATAACGACAAGCTCTGCTTCGATTGGGAGCCCTTTATCGGCACCATCGGCTGCGCCCACGGGCTCAACTCTTTTATGTCCATCACCCCCTTTGAAAACGGCGGGAATATGGATGTCCCCGATGTAAAACCGGGGAATACCCTCTACCTCCCGGTCAGCTGCCCAGGCGCCAACTTCTCCATCGGGGACTGCCACGGCCGGCAGGGACAGGGGGAAATCTGCGGCACCGCCTTAGAGATCGCCGCTAAGGTTACCCTGAAGTTTGAGCTAATCAAAGGGAAAACCATCACCTGGCCCCGGATCGAAAGCGATACAGAGATCATGTGTGTCGGCGCCGCCAAGCCCATGGAGGACGCGGCACGTATCGCCCTGTGCGAGCTCATTGGCTGGCTGGTGGAGCTAGGCTGGGATGAGATGGAGGCCTATCAGGCCGTCTCCCAGTGCAACAAGCTCTATGTCGGCAGCATGGTCAATCCCAACTATGTCATGGTAGCTAAAATTGATAAGGAGATCGCCTACCGCAAATAATGACAAGAGCCGCCCAATAAGGACGGCTCTTCTTATTTCATTTCCGCGGCAATATTCTGGGCGGTCTTTTGCAGCAGGGGAATGAGAAAATCCTTTTTGGATTTCATCCGCTCGGTGGGACCTGAGGCGCTGATGGCAGCCTCCACCCTGTCCCCCACGCCGAAAAGGGGCGCCGCGTAACAGGTCAACCCTAACTCGCTTTCATCGGCGTCACAGGCATAGCCATTCCGCCGGACCCCCTCCAAATTTTCCAGCAGCTGCTGGGCTGTCACAATGGAATAGGGGGTCTTGGGGGAAAAGGATACGTTTTTAATGTAGTTATCAATAAACTGCTGAGGCTGGAAGGCCAGCATGGCCTTGCCGGTGGCGGTCATGTGAGCACGGCGGCGCAGCCCCACCATGGATTCCATCCGGATGGAGGAAGGGCTGGACACCTTGTCGATGAACTGGACCATGGTGTCGTTATCCCAGATGACCAGATGGGTCGTCTCCTCACACAGCTGGGTCAGGTTGATGAGGTAGGGATGGGCCAGCTTGATAATATCCATCCGCCCCAGGACGATGGCGCCTAAAGAGGAAAGCTTGACCCCTAGGCGGTACCGGTTGCTGTCTGTTTTGTTGAGAAACTTCCGGTTCTCCAGGGTGGTGAGTAACCGGAACGCCGTTGTCTTTCCTATCTCCATGAGCCGGGCTACCTCCGCGGCGCTTAGCTCCTCATGTTTTGCCAGCAGGTCGATGATGGCTAGGGCGTTATCCACCGATTGCAGGATATATTGTTCATTCGACATGGTTTCACCGTCTTTTCTCCCGGCCTGCGGAACCCGCAAGCCCTGTCATATAAGATGATTATATCATAGTTTTCTCCTGAGAAAAAGGGTGGACGCCTATACAAAGGCAGCAGCGCCCTTTGTGCACTGTGTAAAATTTTACCTTTTCCATTTACTTTGCCTATTGTCTTTGTTATAATTATATTTAGTTCTTTATACGAATTATTATTACATATAAAGAAACATTATTTAGGGAAGGGAGAGCCTGTCAATGAAGCAACTGAAGTTCTACGGCCTAGGCGGACAGGGAGTCGTCACCGCGGCTAAAATCCTTTCGGTGGCGGTATCCATCCATGAAGGCCGATACGCCATTACCGTCCCAGCTTATGGCCATGAGCGGCGGGGCGCGCCGGTTTACACCGACGTCATGGTGGATCAAAAGCCCATTCAGGTCAACTGTTTTGTCTATGAACCGGATATTGTAGTGGTTCTGGACGAATTTATTGTAGAAAAACACGGCATCGATGTGGGCCGGGGAAAGGATGAGGACACCGTCCTCGTCCTCAACACCGCCAGTGGGGAGACGGCCCAGCGGTATGCCGACCAGTTTGGCTTTCAGACCGTTTATTATGTGGACGCCACCCAGGTAGCTCTGGACACCATTGGCAAAGGTATTCCCAACGGCTCCATGCTGGGGGCTTTGGCCCATACCGGCATCGCCTCTATCGGATCGGTGGAAAGCGCCTTAGAAGAATTTTTTGGAAAGAAGGCGGGTGAAAAGAATGCGCGTGCAGCTAGAACAGCTTATGACAACACCAAAAAGCTCTGAATACAAGACTATTTTAGGGCCCTGCGCCTATGTCTTTACCTCCTCCAATACAGGAAGCTGGCGGATCGAACGGCCCCGGGTGGACTTTTCCACCTGTATCCAGTGCGGCACATGCCGGATGTACTGCCCGGCGGATGTCATCACCATCCACAAGGGACAGCAGCCGCCATTGGAGTTTCAGTGGGATTACTGCAAGGGCTGCGGCATCTGCGCCAATGAATGTCCCAAGCACTGTATTCAAATGATCTCGGAAAGGAGCGCTGAGTGATGTCCCATTATAAAATGTTAGATGGTAACGCCGCGGCGGTGGAAGCCATGAAGATGGCCCGGGTCAAGGTGATTTCCGCCTACCCCATCACCCCCCAAAGTTCCATTTCCGAGAAACTCAGCGACCTGGTGGACGCCGGGGAGCTGGATGCCAAATACATACGGGTAGAGTCGGAACACACCGCCATGTCCTGCGCGGTGGGCGCTCAGCTCACCGGTGTGAGAGCCGCCACCGCCACCTCTTCGGTAGGCTTGGCCCTCATGCACGAGATCCTCAACGTGGCTTCCGGCTGCCGGGTTCCCATTGTCATGCCGGTGGTCAACCGCTCCCTGGCCTCCCCCTGGAGCCTCTGGTGCGACCATCAGGACTCCATGGCCGAACGGGACAGCGGATGGCTCCAGTTCTACTGCGAGAATGTCCAGGATGTATTTGACACCCTCCTCTGCGCCTACCGCATTGCCGAGGACAGACGGGTACAGACACCCGTCATGGTCTGTTTGGACGGATTTTTCCTCTCCCACTCCATGCAGAAGGTCCTTCTTCCGGAGCAGGACGAGGTGGACGGCTTCTTAGAGGAATACATCCCCAAAAACGCCTATCTCAACCCGGCGGATCCTATGGTCATCAATGATCTGACTCCTACCGATGAGATCACCGAGATGAAATTTCAGCAGGCGGTGGGCTTTGCTCAGGCAAAGGTGGTGGCCGGAGAAGTCTTTGCCGACTTTGAGAAAGAATTCGGCCGGCATAAAGGGGTGGTGGAGGGCTACCGCGCCGAGGACGCCGACGCCATCATCATCACCCAGGGTTCTATGTCCGGAACGGCCAAGTATGTGGTCGACAAGCTCCGGGAGGGGGGACAGAAGGTGGGCGCCGTTAAAATCGTCATGTTCCGCCCCTTCCCCCATGAAGCCCTCCGTCAGGCCTGCGGTTCGGTGAAGAAGATCGCCGTCCTGGATCGGACTGCAGGCCTGGGCGCTCAAGGCACCCCTCTCTGGCTGGAGACAAAAGCAGCCTTAGATGGGGATGTGGATGTGAGAAGCTATGTAGGCGGCCTGGCTGGCCGCGACATCAGTCCCATGACCATCCAGAAGGTCTTTGAGGATCTGCATCAGGAAGCACCCTGCGACGAGGTCAACTGGATCGACTGTAAAGACGATCCCATGCATTTAAGGGAGGTGCCCCTTCATGTTTAAGATAGAAACCACAGCCAATCGCTTTATCCCCCACGGGGTCAGTGCCTGTGCGGGCTGCGGGTTGGAACTGATCATCCGCAATGTGCTGGATGTCTTAGGGGAAGATACGGTGGTGGTCATCCCGCCGGGCTGTTCTGCCCTCTTCTGCGGCTTTGGACGGGAGGCTGGTATGCGCCTGGCATCTTTCCAGGGAAATCTGGAAAGTACCGCCGCCTATGCCGCGGGCATCCGGGCGGGGCTGGCGGCCCAAGGCAACGACCACACCACCGTGTTGGGCTTTGCTGGAGACGGCGCCACCGTGGACATTGGCCTGCAATCCCTTTCTGGGATGCTGGAACGGGGGGACCGGGTGCTTTACGTCTGCTATGACAATGAAGCCTATATGAACACCGGCATCCAGGGCAGCAGCTCTACCCCCTACGGCGCTTGGACCACCACTACCCCCGGCGGCAAGGCCACCCGCCGCAAGGACCTGCTCTCCATCGTCATGGCCCACGACGTCCCCTACTGCGCTTCGGCCAGCGTGGCCTATATCCCCGACCTGCGCCGGAAGGTCCAGAAGGCCAAGGACGCTCCGGGCCCGGCGGTGCTCCATGTGCACAGCCCTTGCCCCACCGGCTGGGGATGCCCTCCCGCCAAGTCCATTGAGGTTTGCCGGGTGGCAGTCCAGTGCGGTGCATGGCTTTTATATGAATACGAAAACGGGAAGATCACCCTCAACCAAAAGCCCAAACAGCTCCGCCCTGTCTCCGATTATGTAAAGCTCCAGGGACGCTTCCGGGGAATGGATGAACAGGCGGTGGCAGCGCTTCAGGCGCAGGTGACCCAACATTATGAAGAGATGCTTCACAAAAGCGAATGAGGAGGAGAGCAGGTGAAAACTTATCGTATTATCGCTATCAATCTAGGCTCCACCTCCACCAAGCTGTGTTATTATGAGGATGAAAAGTGCCTCATCCGCACCTCCCTCCCCCACAGCGCCGAGGATCTTCGGGAATTTTCCACCATCTGGGAGCAGGAGGAACTGCGCACCAGCGCCATCCTCAATTTCCTCAGGGAGAACCACATCGCAGTCAAAGACTTAGACGCTATTGTCACCCGGGGTGGACATACCAAACCTCTGGTAGGCGGCGTCTACCGGGTCAATGAGGCTATGCTGACCCAGTCCGCCAGCGGAAAATACGGCCAGCATGTCACCGATCTGGGGTTGCGCATTGTCTATAAGCTGGCGGCCCAAGGTCCACTTCCCCTGACAGTGGACCCTCCCACCACCGATGAGTTCGAGCCCCTGGCCCGATACAGCGGCCTGCCCGAGCTGCCTCGGAGGAGCAGCTTCCACGCCCTTAACCACCGGGCGGTAGGGCGGCAGTACGCCCGGGATATTGGGCGGCCCTACGAGGAACTGAACCTGGTGGTGGCCCATATGGGGGGCGGCATTACGGTGGCCGCCCATCGAAAGGGGCGAATGATTGACGCCAACAACGGCATTACCGGGGACGGGCCCTTCTCCACCAACCGTTGCTGCACCGTGCCGGTAGGCGGTTTGGTCGAGATGTGCTTCTCCGGAAAGTATACCCATCAGGAGATGAAGCGCAAGCTCAACGGCCAGGGAGGCATGATGGCCTACCTGGGAGAAAACGACGCTCTCAAGGTAGAACAGCGGGCCGAAGCCGGGGACACCCAGTGTGGTGAGGTATTAGACGCTATGGCCTATCAAACTTCTAAAGAAATTGCCGGATGCGCCGCCGTCCTCTGCGGTAAGGTAGACGCCATCCTCATCACTGGTGGCATGGCCCATTCCCCCCGGATGACCGCTTTTATCAAGGAGCATGTGGGGTTTATCGCCCCGGTTCACCTCTACCCAGGGGAATATGAGATGCAGTCCCTCTGCCTCAACTCCCTGGAAGCGCTGCGAGGCCGCACGCCCATCCAAGAGCTCGCCGATTGAAAGGAGAATGATCCATGCTGCGCAGTTTTTCCCAAATGGAACAACATATTTTAAAAGGCGAGGGAAAAAAACGGGTCGCCCTGGCGGGGGCCCATGACCTCGACGCCCTCTCCTCCCTGGTGGATGCCCGGCGAAAGGGAATCGTGGAGGCCATCCTCATTGGCCGGGAAGAGAAAATCCTAGAGCTTCTTAATCAACTGGATGAGGATCCGAATGGGTATCAAATCATTCCCCAATCTGAGGACGCTCTCTGTGCTAGAACCGCCTGTCAACTGGTACGGGATGGGCAGGCAGACATCCCCATGAAGGGGATGATCCAAACGGCGGCCTTTATGCGGGCAATCCTAGATAAAAGCAATGGCTTTGTCCCAGAGCGTGGATTACTGAGCCAGGCTACCCTGCTGGAGCTGCCGGAGGAAGAAAGGATGATGATTATTTCCGACTGCGCTGTGAATATCGCGCCAGAATATCCTGATAAGGTGAAGATTCTTCAGAATGCTGTTTTTCTGGCCCATCGTTTGGGCATCGGTTGCCCAAAGGCAGCCGTTGTGGCGCCGGTAGAGGTGATTAATCCCGTGATGCAAAGCACCATTGACGCCGCTATGCTCTCCAAAGCCAATGAGAGGGGACAAATTCAGGGCTGTATTGTGGATGGTCCACTTGGGCTGGATAACGCTGTCAGCATACAGGCAGCAAAGCATAAGGGCATTTCTTCCCCTGTGGCTGGGGTTGCCGATATCCTCCTCATGCCAGATCTCTGTGCCGGCAATATTTTCACCAAGTCCCTGACCTATTTTGCCAAGCTCCCCACGGCAGGAGCTCTCTTGGGTGCTTCTATTCCTGTCATCATGACTTCCCGCACCGACAGCCCTGAGGATAAATATCACTCTATCCTCACTGCTGTCATTTTGTCACAAGCATCATGCTAAGATCAACTCAATTTCTCCCATAGATACACAGAAAGGGCTGCGGCAAATTTTGCCGCAGCCCTTTCTATCGCTCATTCTATGCCATCGGAATAAAAAGAAAGAGACAGTTATAAAACAACTGTCTCTTTCTTTGGCTCCCCCTGTCTGGCTCGAACAGACGACCTTTCCGGTCAGAAACATAGTCGCGGCCAGTCGTCTTCCGCCTCCCGCCGCTCCTTGTTTCTTCCTGCGCCTTGGGACCCTCCTCCCCCCACCGGGGGCGGGCCCCCAGCCGCCAGTTAACAGCCGTCCTCTCAACTTTTTCTTACGAAAAAGAGACAGCCGCTTTTGCTGCTGTCTCTTTCTTTGGCTCCCCCTGTCTGGCTCGAACAGACGACCCTGCGGTTAACAGCCGCATGCTCTACCGACTGAGCTAAGGAGGAATATGAGAAGCCGGCACCGACC
>CAJFSX010000038.1 GCA_904419775.1 Candidatus Pararuminococcus gallinarum
CAGTTGAATGATGTTCCCAATCTCATTTGGCGATCTTCCCAGGGCATCCGGCAAAACGCCGCCGCTCCCTTTCTTTCTATGGATGAACTGCCCTTTCCCTACGAAAACTTAGAACAGCTTTCCCATCAAATTCTCTACTATGAAGGATGCCGGGGCTGTCCTTTTGACTGTCAGTACTGCCTTTCCGGGGAGGACAAGGCTCTGCGGACAAAATCCTTTGAAAAAATACGGGCCGAGCTAGACCTATTTCTCTCCCATCGGGTGCCTCAGGTCAAATTTGTAGACCGTACCTTTAACTGCCGTCCTTCCTACTACCGCCCTATCTGGCGCTATCTGATAGAGCGGGACAACGGGGTGACCAACTTTCATTTTGAGCTTTCCGCCGATTTGCTCCAGGACGAGGATATCACCCTGCTGAGGAAAGCCCGTCCCGGCCTATTCCAGTTTGAAATTGGCGTTCAATCCACCTTTGCGCCCACGTTGCGGGCCATCCACCGCAGCCACCGGGTAGAAAAGATTTTTCACCGGGTCCGGCAGGTGGCGGAGCTTGGGAATATCCATCAGCATCTGGACCTCATCGCCGGGCTGCCTCTGGAGAATTTTTCTACCTTTGGGAAATCCTTTGACGAGGTTTTTGCCCTGCACCCCCAGCAGCTGCAGCTGGGCTTTCTCAAACTGCTGCGCGGCAGCGGGCTGGATCAGCGCCGGGAGGAATTGGGGCTCATTTGCTCCTCCCAGCCCCCTTATGAGGTGCTCTCTACCCCAGACCTCTCCTTTTCCGACCTCATTCGCCTCAAAGGTGTGGAGGACATGGTGGAGCGCTATTACAATTCCGGCCGGTTTCGGCTAAGCCTTTCTCATGTCCTTTCCTATTTCCCTTCCCCCTTTTGTTTCTTTGAGTCTCTCAGCACTTATTGGGCAGGTCAAGGGTATGACAGTATTTCTCATTCCAAAGAATCCCTCTATGACATCCTCCATGACTTTGTTCGTGACTGCTTGGGTCCGGATGACGATCTCCCCTGGCTGATGAAATTCGACCTCTATTCCCATGAGAACGCCAAAAAGCTACCCCAATGCGGACAGGAGTCTCTCTTCTCCCGCTACCGAGACCGGATCTCAGCCTTTTACCGGGATCCTGTCCAAATCCGGCGCTATCTTCCCTCCTACGAGGGACTGGACCCCCGGCAGATCGCCCGGATCACCCATCTGGAGGTATTTCCCTTTGATCCCCTGCATCCAGAAATCCGGCAGGACACCGCCTATCTTTTTGATTATCGATGTAAAACCAGGCTCCAGGACAGTACAGCGACTCCTATTTCTTTATAAACCCAATATAATAAAAAGGGTACGACCGTTGGCCGTACCCTTTTATTTATTTTCACTGGTCAGTTTAAATATCCTCAGAAGAAAGACAAACTATGCCAGCTTTTCGGAGGGCCTGAACTGCTTCGTCATTATCCTCCACCCGAAAGATCACATAAGCGGTTTTGTCCTCCCGGCTTAAAAAGGCATACATATACTCCACGCTGATTTGAGCGTCGGAAAGAACCCGAAGCGCCTTGGAAAGTCCGCCTGGCTCATCTTCAATGGAGATGGCGATGACTTCGGTGATGGAAACGGTGAAGCCCGCTTCCCGCAGCACCATTTTGGCCCGGTCCGGATCGTCTACGATCAAACGCAGGATACCGAAGCTAGTGGTATCCGCAATGGATACCGCCCGGATATCTATCTGATTTTTGCCGAGGATTTCGGTGATCTGCACCAACCGACCCGACTTATTCTCAATAAACACGGATAGCTGTTTGACAACCACAAAGATCCCTCCCCACAAGGTATTTTCTTACCTTTATTATACCATACTCTGGCGGGATATTGTACCCGCTTTCCGGTAATTTTCCGCCAGCCTACTCCGCAAAGTGGGCCTTTCTGCCCAGGTCAAAAGCCTTGAGGTTGAGCTCCAGGAATTTCTGAGGTACACAGGCACGAACCGCACCCAGCCAGACCTGCTCATCAAAGTCCATGATGTTGGAAAGCGCGCCCATCAGCACCACATTGGCCGCTTTGGCATTGCCGGCCTCCTTAGCCAGGCTGAGCGCATCCAGATCCAGGATATGGATGCCCTTATCTCTGATCTTCTTGACAATGTCCGCCGGATACTGGGCCGCTCCGGTGATCACCGGCATGGGATCAATCTGCTGGTCGCTGACAATGATCTTGCCGCCTTTTTTGAGATAGGAAACATACCGGGCCGCTTCCAGCACCTCAAAGGAGATGATGGCATCGGCCTCTCCCAACTCTACAATGGGAGAATAGACCTTACCCTCGGAATATTTGACATAGGTGACTACGCTGCCACCCCGCTGGCTCATGCCATGGACCTCCGACACCTTGACGTCATAGCCCTGGCTGAGCAGCACATTGCCTAAAATCCGGCTGGCCAGCAGGGAGCCCTGCCCGCCGACGCCGACAATCATAATGCTTTTGCTTTCACTCATGTTATTTCTCCTCCCCGCTCTGGATCGCATCAAAGGGACACAGGGATTTGCAGAGATTGCATCCCACACAAAGTGTCTCGTCGATGGAGGCTTTGCCGTCCTGGATGCTGATGGCCGGACATCCAATCTTCAGGCACATCTTGCAGCTTTTGCACTTATCTCTATCCACAATCAAGGGTTTTTCGTGCTTGACATATTTAAGCAGCGCGCAGGGACGGCGGGTGATGATGACCGACGGCTCCTCCGCGGCCAGTTCCTCTTTAATGACCCGCTCTGTTTCCTTCATATCAAAGGGATCCACCACCCGGATTCTCTTAACACCGGCGGCCTCGCAGATCTTTTCAATGCTCACCTTTTCCACAATATCCCCCTTTAGGGTCTTGCCGGTGGTGGGATTCTGCTGATGGCCGGTCATGCCGGTAATGGAGTTATCCATAACGATGACGGTGGAGACGCCCTCATTGTAGGTGATGTCGATCAGTCCGGTGATGCCGGAGTGCATAAAGGTGGAATCTCCGATGACCGCCACCGAATTTTTGGCGCTGTCGAGGCCCCTGGCCTTGTTAAAACCGTGAAGCCCGGAGATGGAAGCGCCCATGCAAACGGTGGAATCCACCGCGAAGAGAGGCGCGGAAGCGCCTAGGGTGTAGCAGCCGATGTCGCCGCTGACCATGACGCCCAGTTTATGCAGCACATAGAATACCCCTCTGTGAGGACAGCCAGGACACATGACCGGCGGGCGGATAGGCACATCCTCTTCGAAGGTATCGAAGGGATTTTCCTTCCCGAGCAGGACCTTGGCCACAATGCGCTGGGAAAGCTCCCCGATGAGAGGGAACACGTCCTTGCCGTGGCAGGAGATGCCCAGACATTTGACATGGGTCTCGATGATGGGATCCAGCTCTTCCGCCACATAGATGGTTTTATATTTTTTCACAAATTTCTCAATCAGTTTCACCGGCAGCGGGTTGACAAGTCCAAGCTTTAAGACGCCGGCTTTGTCCCCTACCGCTTCCTTGGTGTACTGATAGGAAATACCGGAGGTGATGATGCCGATATCGCTGTCCGCGTCTTCAACCCGGTTGAGTCCTGTGGTCTCAGCCAGTTCTTTCAGCGCCTGCATCCGCTCTTCTACCACTACATGGCGTTTTTTGGCATTGGCCGGCGCCATGACATATTTGGCCGGGTCCTTTTTATATTCTTTGAGCGGCACCTCTTCCCGCTCCAAAAGCTCCACAGCACTCTGGGAGTGGGAAATGCGGGTGGAAAGGCGGAAGAGCACCGGTGTGTCATATTTCTCAGAAATCTCATAGGCAGCCTTGACAAAGTCCTTGCACTCCTGGGAGTCGGCAGGTTCCACCATGGGGAGTTTTGCCGCGATGGCGTAATGGCGGGAATCCTGTTCGTTCTGGGAGGAATGCATGCCTGGGTCATCGGCGACCGCAATAATCAGCCCGCCGTTGACCCCTGTATAGGTAGAGGTAAACAACGGGTCCGCCGCCACATTGAGGCCCACATGCTTCATGGCGCAGAAGGATCTGGCGCCGCCGATAGAGGCGCCGATGGCGACCTCTGTGGCCACCTTTTCATTGGGCGCCCACTCGGCATAGACCTCCGGATATGTAGCAACTGCTTCTGTAATTTCGGTACTGGGCGTACCGGGATAACTTGAGACGACGGTACAGCCGGACTCATAAAGTCCCCTGGCCACTGCGTCGTTTCCCAGCATTAACTGTTTCAATTTATTTTTCCTCCTTCGGTTGGTTTCTCAGATCAATGACACGCTTTGCCTTACCCGCAAAACGTTCCAGCTGCTTGGGCTGAACCAGGTTAACCTTGGCATCTAGTCCCAACACCGAGCGCAGCTTTTCCTTGATGGTATGCTGTAGGTTCTCCAGCTCCGCAAAGCGCTCCAACAGGGTCTCATCCACCAGCTCTACGTTGATTTCCAGCTTATCCATAAACCCTTCCCGGGTGACCACGATCTGATAGTTGGGGCTGATTCCCTTCATACCCACAATTACGCTTTCAATCTGGGTGGGGAACACGTTGACACCCCGGATTTTCAGCATATCATCGGTGCGGCCCATGACTTTTTCCATCCGGGCAAAGGTCCTGCCGCACTCACAGGGCTCGTAATTGATCCGGGTGATATCCTTGGTGCGGTAACGAAGCAGCGGGAAGGCCTCTTTTCCCAAGGTGGTGATAACAAGTTCACCGGTATCCCCCTTGGCCTTGGTCTCCCCTGTATGGGGATCGATGATCTCGGGCAGGAAGTAGTCCTCGTTGATGTGCAGCCCCTCCCGGCGCTCACATTCGCCGGAAACGCCAGGGCCCATCAGCTCGCTCATGCCGTAGTTATCGGTGGCGAAGATACCCCAGGCATCCTCGATGGCGTTGCGCATCTCCACCGTAGAGCCCTCAGACCCAAACAGGCCCAGGCGCATCTTGAAGTCCTCCTTTTTGTAGCCCATATCCCGGGCCACCTCTGCCATATAGAGGGCATAGGAGGGGGTGCTGATGAGGGTGGTGGTTCCAAAGTCGTGCATCAGCATAATATTTTTTTCGGTGTTTCCTGAAGAGGTGGGCACTACGGTGGCGCCAATACGCTCCAGGCCATAATGCAGCCCCAACGCGCCGGTAAACAGGCCGTAGCCAAAAGCAACCTGGGCGATATCATCCTCTCTTCCGCCAGCTGCTACAATAAGCCGCGCCATTAGGTCGGACCACATATCAAGATCGTTTTTCGTGTAACCTACTACGGTGGGCTTGCCGGTAGTTCCAGAAGATGCGTGAATCCGCACCACCTTTTTCATAGGAACCGCAAAGAGCCCAAAGGGATAGTTGTCCCGAATATCTTCCTTGGTGGTAAAGGGAATCCTCTCCACATCCTGAAGACATTTGATTTTATCAGGGGTAGCCCCCGCTTTTTCCAGCCGCTCATGATAAAACGGCACATTATCATAACAATATTTTACAATTCTTTGGAGCCGTTCTAATTGTATCTTTTCGATACTGGCTCTGTCCATGGTTTCCAAGTCCTTCTGCCAGAACACAGAATATCACTCCCCGTATCAATCAACATAAAATTTATTATACCGCAAAAATCCCAATAAAGCTATGGAATCTGCGCTATTTTTTCAAAAATCCGGTTGTAGATCACATTTGTTCCCCTAACGCGCAAGGAGAGAGCGGCAATCTGCCGCTCTCTTCACTTGTAATATTCCAAAAGGAAAACCATTATTTTACAAAGTATGCCTTGTCGTAAAAGTGGCTGTTATCCTGTACCTTGCCCATCTTTGCCGCCACAAGACTGCCGATCCAACAGGCCAGGAAGGAAACCGCCATAGCCGCAACGCCGAAGATGGTAGCATAGGCAGAATTAAAGCCACTGAGCAACGCGAGTCCTAAGGAGACCACCGGCCCGGTGATCATACCGCACCAAGCGCCCGCCCGGTTCATGCCCTTCCAATAAAGGCCCAACATATATGGAGCTAAAAACGCGCCGGAGATGGTGCCCCAGGAAAAAGACATCAATGTTAAAATTGGCGTCTTAAATGAGGCGATCAGATAAGAGACAAGAATAAAGACCGCACAGAGAACCCGGGTTAAGGTCAGGGTTTTGGCCTTGTCTTCAGCAAATTTTGAGACCCGGTCAGCCACCAAATCCATAGAAATGGTGGAGCAGGAGGTCAGGGTAATGCCGGAGAGGGTGGATACGGAAGCTGAAACCACCAAAACCAATACAACCCCCAAAAGAATCACCGGCAAAGTCTGGGTTAAGATTTGCGGAACAATCAGGTCATAGTTGGCCTTTCCATCCAAGATCGGAACCTCTGTGAAAAAGATCCGGGAAAGTGAACCGATATAATAGGCGCCGCCCGCGATAATCAGGGCAAACAAGGTGGAAATCACCGTTCCCTTTTTGACGCCGTCCTCGTTTTTGATGCCGTAAAACTTATGAACCATCTGCGGCATCCCCCAGCTTCCCACGCTGGTCAGCAGGATCAGACAGATCACCGAAAGCGCCGTCTGGGGGGTAAAGAGCACATCCGACTGGGCGCACATGCTTTCCCAGACCTTCGTTACGCCGCTGGCAAAGCCGCCTACCTGCTCGCTTTCACTGACAAAAAAGAGCATGGCCGCCACGCCTACCAGCATGATGATGCCCTGGATAAAATCAGCCAGCAGTGTGGCAAAATATCCGCCCAGCACGAGATATATTCCCGAGACTACAGCAATGGCTGCCATGGCGATCTGATAGGGCACATGGAGCACACTCTCGCACAGATAGCTCAGCCCTGAATAGACGCTGGCCGAGTAGGGGGTCATAAAGATAAAAACAATGATGGCCGCGTAAAGCTTCATATTCCGGGAAAAATAGCGTTTTTCAAAGAACTGGGGCATGCTCTTGATTTTGAGCCGCCGGGTGACCTCCCGGGTCCGGTTGGCCAGCACCTTCCAGGCCAGCCATGAGCCTAGGATCGCATTGCCAATGCCGATGAGGATGGCAAACAGCCCATAGTCGAAACCGGAGCGGCCTGCATATCCGATAAAGATTACCGCTGAAAAATAGGTGGTTCCAAAGCCAAAGGCCGAAAACCATGGCCCCGCGCTTCGGGATCCTACTACAAACCCGGTCAGCGTATCCGCTTTTTTAAAGCTGATAAAGCCGGTTGCTGCCATCAAAACCACATAGATGGCCAGTATAACCCATACTGTCATATATCTTTCTCTCCTTTTATCCCGGCGGCCTCTTCCGCTCCTCTCTATTGCTTTAACGCGTCTATCCGTTAAAGCATCCTGTGACAGTATATCGCTTTAACTCGCAAAAGTCAACAAAAAAGCAGGGAAACTTCCCTGCTTTGACGTAAAAAAACTTTTCACTTTTTCAGTAAGATTATCTAAAAAATCGAGATGTTCCAAGGGATGGGCATAAAAATCCTGCTACATTCCGGTGAGATGCTCGATGAGGATCTTAACGCCGATGAGGACCAGAACAATCCCGCCGAAAATTTCTGCTTTCTGCTTGAGAGCGCCTCCCAGCTTTCTCCCGATGATGCCGCCGATCAGACAGCAGACAAAGGTCACCGCTCCAATAAAGGTGACCGATAGGATCAGGTTGACCCGCATGAGGGCTAGGCTGATTCCCACTGCCAGGGCGTCAATACTGGTGGCGATAGATTGCAGCAGTAAAGTTTTCACCGTCAGTATCTTACCCGTGGGACATGAGTCCTCCTGGGGATTTCGCAACTCAGCGATGGCCTCTACCACCATTTTACCTCCAATAAAGCCCAGCAGAATAAACGCAATCCAGTGATCCACCGATTCAATGAGGCCACTGAAGGTGGAACCCAGAGCATAGCCGATCAGAGGCATCAGTGCCTGAAAAACCCCGTAAGAAAGGGCCATCCAAACCACCATAGGGCCTTTCAGGTTCTTGTAACAAAGGCCGTTGGAGATGGAAACCGCAAACGCATCCATGGATAGCCCTAGCGCCAGTAAAAACAATGTAAGAAGACTCAATGGACATCCCTCTTCCTGTGATTCTTTAGGTAGCGTCGAAATATTAAAATTATAGAGGATAATTCTGCCTATGTCAAAGGTTTTCCAGGAAAACATCTATTTTCTTATACGCTATCCATTATTTTTGTCTCAACACATTCATAGTAGTTTTTTCCTTTTTCTATACCACTCATAGCGGGAAAGCTTATGTTTACACTTTTTTCATTGCTTTTCGCCGTCTGTTCGTGTAAAATAATGGGTACTGTCGAGCAGGCGTTATCATTGAGATGGGCGGGAGACGGTGCGGTTTTGTTTGGATATGTCAGGCCCTGTAAGCCAGAGCTGAAAATCAAAGAGTTTGAGCTTTATAAGTCCGTTTATTGCGGGCTGTGCAAGCAGTTGGGCCACAGCTTTGGGTATTTTGCCCGTTTTACCCTCAACTACGACTTTGCATTCCTTGCCATGCTGGATATGGCCCTTCAGGACCAATGCCCCCAAATCGAACAGCAGCGCTGTTTTGCCAATCCCCTGAAAAAGAAAAACTGCTGCCTGTCCAATCCTTCTTTGGAGTTTTCCGCCCAGGCCGCTATGATTATGCTTTATTATAAGGTGCGGGACGACATCCTTGACAGTAGGTTTTGGGGCCGGTTCCGCAATTACCTCCTGCTTCCCTTTATAAAAAATGCCTGGAAGAAAGCGGCGGCAAAACTGCCCGAAATCGATAAGATCATGAAGCAGGCTATGGAGCGTCAGCGCGCTTTGGAATCCGCCGGCTGCGGCAATGTGGATGAGGCCGCCCACCCCACCGCCGAATTTTTATCCCGTATCTGTGTTTATATGGCGCGGGATGACCGGCAGCGTCGTATTCTGGATCGATTTGGCTATCTATTGGGGCGGTGGATCTATCTCATCGACGCGTTGGACGACATAGACGATGACCTGAAAGAGGGGAATTATAATCCTTTTCTTTTGGCCCATCATATAAAAGCCGGGGAGACGGAAAAGATAAATGAAGTGGTGCAGGAAGCTAAAGGTTCCTTGAACCTAACCGCAGCAGAAATCGGAACCGCTTATGCGCTATTGGAGGTCAACCGTTTTCAACCAATCTTTGACAATGTTATCTATCTTGGATTTGCAGATACAATGAATCAAATACGAACAAAAAGGAGCAAAAAAAATGAGCGATCCTTATAAGGTGCTGGGTGTTTCTCCCAATGCCACCGACGAGGAAATCAAAGCAGCCTATCGTGAACTGGCCCGGAAATATCATCCGGACAACTATGTCAACAATCCGTTGGGAGATCTGGCCGCAGAAAAGATGAAAGAAATCAATGAGGCCTATGACCAGATCCAAGCTTCCCGCAAGGCGGGAAATCAGGGCGGCTATGGCGGCTACAATGGTGGCTATCAGGGCGCTTATGGCAACTCCCGCTTTGGAGACGTGCGCCAGATGATTCAACAGGGTCGCATCAGCGACGCCGAAGAAATCCTGGAGGGTACCCCCACCGACTCTCGGGACGCCGAGTGGTATTTTCTCAAAGGAAGTATCTTTTATTCCCGAGGGTGGCTGGATCAGGCCTACAGCTATTTTAACCGGGCCGTGGCTATGAACCCCGGCAATCCTGAGTATCGAGCGGCCCTCAATCAGATGGGGAGCCAACGTGCCACCGGCTACAGCCGCAGCACACCCGGCGGCTATCGTACCAACCAAAATGCCGGCGGCTGTTCCTCCTGTGATATGTGCAGCGGCTTAATCTGCGCCGACTGCTGCTGCGAATGCATGGGCGGCGACCTGATCTCCTGCTGTTAACAACAAGAAACGAAGGAAGGCTCAATACGCGATGAAACGCAGCACCAAAATTGCGCTGGGTGGTATGATTACCGGGCTTTGCATCATGCTCATGTTCATGACAGGGCTCTTCCCCTTTGCCACCTATGCCCTTCCCGCCCTGGCCGGCCTCATTCTGGTGGCCATGGTGGTGGAATTCGGTTCCACACAGGCACTCATCGTCTATGTGGCGGTGTCCATTCTCTCTATCTTCATGACCCCCGACCGGGAAGCGGCCATTATGTTCATCTGCTTTTTCGGCCACTATCCGATTATCAAAGGCATCATCGAGCGCCGGATTCCCAACCGGATTCTGGAGTGGGTGGTAAAACTGCTGACCTTTAATGCCTGTATTGTTCTGGGATACCTGTTTGTCATCAATGTCATGGGTATTTCAGAGGTGCTGGAATCCTTCGGGGACTTTGGCAAGTATTCTGTCCTTGTCCTTCTTGCTCTGGGCAATGTGGTGTTTGTCATCTATGATTTTGCACTGACACGGGTCATCTCCATGTACATTCATTGGTTCCGGCCCAAATTCCTGCGAAAGATAAAATAACACAAGATCATGAGATAAAAGCCCTCTAATGGAGGGCTTTCTTTATGAGAGAAAGGGGATTATCATGCGCCGAGGCTCACTGGTCTTTACCGCTTTTCTGCTTATTTTTTCCTTACTTTTATCCATCCCTGCTGCAGCCGCCCACTACTTGGACAATTCTGTCACCCAGGTACTTTCCTACTTGGAGCGCCAGGGGGAGCCTGTAGATCAGGTCATTGCCGCCCGCATTGCCGGTGAAGAACCGGATCAAGGCGCTATACGTTCCCTGCGCAACAACGCGGGCCAAGTTGCGGAGGATTCTACTGATATTGCCGGGATTTCCAACTATATCCTGGCTCTCACCGCCTCCGGCACCGATCCCAGGGACTGTGCAGGGGTCAATCTCATTGACCTGCTTTGTACCTCCTCCCTGCTTCAGAACAAAAGTCCCCGGGATCTTTCCCTCGCCCTCATCGCTTTAAACAGCGGCGACTTTTCTCCATCCGCTGAAGGCGCCATGACTCCGGAAGAAATGGAACAAACCCTCCTCTCCCTTCAGCGGGAGGACGGCGGTTTCGGCCAGACGGAAAACGCCATGAGCGACCCGGAAAGCACTGCTCTGGCTATCCTCGCTCTCGCTCCCAAGGGGAATGAAGCGGTTCTCGCAGCTGCCGTAGAATATCTTTCCGGAGCCATACAGGCTGACGGGAGCTTTCTCTCCACCGCTGGGGAGGAGACCTCCACTTCTTTGAGCACCACGGTGGCCGCCCTGTATGCGGCAGGCAGCTCCATTCAAGATGAACGGTTTGTCAAAGAAGGGCGGACCCTTCTGGACAGTCTGTTCTCTTACCAAAACGAAGACAACGGCTTTTGCCGTATCTCTGGGGAAAAAAGCGATACGACGTCTTCCCTGTGGGCCCTTTATGCCCTGGAATCTGTCCGCTCCGGCCAGGCTGTTCTGGATTTTACCGGTATAGAGCTTACCCCTTACCAGCCTAGCGCTCTTAAAACCTATGGCAGCTTCATCCTGATGACCATCGGTATGATTGCCGTTGTCTATATATTGCTGCTGCTCTCCCGGCACCTTGGAAGGAAAATCGACGTCAAAAGGGCCAAGGTAAAAAGTGATAAAATTGAAAAAACTGACCTAGATAAAAATGAATAATTTGCGAATTTTTAGATGAAACTACTGCGAAAGCTGGCAAATTTCGTATCATTATCATATAATACTGGTGTATAGCAGGTAAAGGTTTCTTCTGCTATACGCCATTTTCTTGGAAAGGAGGGTGAAATCCAGCCAAAGGAAAATTCCTTGGAAGGAGGTTCGTTTTAGAGTTTGTTGAAAGCGCCATGCACCACAGGCGGCTGACCTGTGCGTTAACGAGGCGGGAGGAAGATCGAAGGTTCGGCGGATGCCTCCCCGGCTGCGGATATCCAGCCGTCATGCTGTCTACAAACCCCGGCGGCAACTCCGGGACAAAAGGGCAGTCTGTATCCAGCCCCAATGGGGCATCAAAAGATAAAACTTGGTTATTGTATAAAATACAAATTGTTTTGGGCTCTTTGGGCGACAAAGGGTCTGGTTTTTCCTGTGTTTCTCCCCGCTTGGCGAAACACAGATGAGGGAAAAAGCATTTTTCCCATCAATTGGCGCGCCGCGGCCTTACTGCGGCAACCGCGGTCCCAGGGGCATAGTCTGTCCATTTGATATGCCTTAACGCCGCGGCGATGGAGGTTTTTATGTGCGGAATCGTTGGTTATATTGGCGATCAAAACGCATCAGATATTTTAGTTGACGGCCTGAAAAAATTGGAATACCGGGGATATGACTCAGCCGGTGTGGCCGTCTTTACCCAGGATGGGATCGAAGTTGTAAAATCCAAGGGCCGTCTGGCCGATCTGGAACAGAAGATGGCTTCTGTAGGAAAGCCAGAAGGCATCTGCGGCATCGGCCATACCCGCTGGGCAACCCATGGGGAGCCTTCTGATGTCAACTCCCATCCCCATTCCAGCAAAAATGTATCCTTGGTCCATAACGGCATCATCGAAAACTACCTTCCCCTGCGCCAGATGCTGATATCCGAAGGCTATTCCTTCCAGTCTGAGACCGATACAGAGGTGGTCGTCAATCTGATTGACTCCTTCTATCACGGCGATCCCCTGGAGGCCATTCGGGAAGCAGTGCTGCGGCTGGAGGGTTCCTATGCTCTGGGCATCATTTTCAAGGACTTCAGCGACCGGATCTATGCCGTACGCAAGGACAGTCCCCTCATCATCGGCCTGGGCCGGGAGGAAAACTTTATCGCGTCAGATATCCCCGCCATCCTGGGTCATACCCGGGATTACTACCTGTTGGAGGAAGGAGAAATCGCCGTCCTGACCAGAGATCAGGTGGAGATTACCGATATTTACGGCAACAAGGTGGAAAAACAGGTTCAGACCGCCACCTGGGATCTGGAGGCCGCGCAGAAAGGCGGTTATCCCCACTTTATGCTCAAGGAAATCCATGAGCAACCCACCGCTTTTCACAACACAGTTTCCCCTCGTATTGTGGATGGGCTTCCTAATTTCGATTGCGACAACATCAGCGACGAGGATCTTAAGCGCTTTGAACGGATTGTGGTGGTAGCCTGTGGCACTGCCATGTATTCCGGCTATGTGGGACAATATCTCATCGAACGTCTGGCAAGGCTCCCTGTCACTGTAGAAATCGCCTCGGAATTCCGGTATAAAAATCCCATTCTCAACAAAGATACCGATCTGATGGTCATTGTCTCCCAGTCCGGAGAAACCGCCGACACCCTAGCTGCCCTTCGTCTTGCAAAGAAACAAGGCGTCTTTGTCCTTGGCATTGTCAATGTGGTCGGCTCCTCTATCGCCCGGGAGGCGGACGCCGTCATCTATACCTGGGCTGGGCCCGAAATCGCGGTGGCCAGCACCAAGGCCTATACGGTGCAGATTTCCGTCATGTATCTGTTAGCTATCAAGTTTGCTATGCTCCGGGGCCATGCCGACGAGGCCTTTGCCAGAGAGTACACCAAAAATCTATTGTCAGTAGAAAGCCATATGGCCGATATCCTGAAAGATGGGCAGCGCTTCCAATACTTTGCGTCTAAGTTTCAGAATGCTCATGATCTTTTCTATCTGGGCCGGGGACTGGACTACGCTCTTTCCATGGAGGGCTCCCTCAAGCTCAAGGAAATCACCTATATCCACAGTGAGGCTTACGCGGCCGGTGAACTCAAACATGGCCCCATCTCCCTGATTGTGGAGGGCACCCCCGTCATCGCCTTGGCTACCCAGAAAAGCCTGTTTGACAAGATGGCCAGCAATATCAAAGAGGTGAAATCCAGAGGCGGATGCGTGATTCTCATCTGCGGCGACAGCTGCGAGAACACCTCACAAATTGCCGATTACGTAATCAAGCTGCCCACGGTGGAGGAAATCTTTATGCCCCTTTTGGCGGTTGCTCCCCTGCAGCTTTTGGCCTATTACACCTCCATCCTCCGGGGATGCGATGTGGATAAACCGAGAAATCTTGCCAAATCTGTTACCGTGGAATAAATATCTAAACCAAAGCCCCTGGGCATCTGCCCAGGGGCTTTTCTCATGGTTTTTTCCGGTGAAAATGGTATATTTCCCCGTGCTGCGGTCAAAATGATAAGAAAGTAATTTCCACATAAAGGAGCCATGCTTATGGATCAATCCTCCAACCATTTCAAACCCTTCATCCCCGCGGACAAAATTGTGCCGGAGTTCACCGCGACCTCTGTGATTCTGGGGGTTCTTCTGGCTGTCGTGTTTGGGGCTGCCAATGCCTATCTGGGACTGCGGGTAGGGTTGACCGTTTCCGCCTCTGTTCCGGCGGCGGTGATCTCGATGGGTGTCATCCGGGTCATTTTGCGCAAGGACTCGGTCCTGGAAAATAACATTGTTCAGACCATCGGATCCTCCGGTGAATCTCTGGCTGCCGGTGCCATCTTCACCCTGCCCGCTCTATTTATGTGGATGCAGGAGTGGGGAGAGGGCTCTCCCTCCCTGCTTACCATTACCGTCATCGCCCTGTGTGGCGGTGTTCTGGGCGTTGTATTTATGATCCCCCTCAGGAAAGCTATCATCGTCAAAGAACACGGCGTTCTTCCCTTCCCCGAGGGACAGGCCTGCGCGGAGGTACTGCTGGCCGGAGAAGAAGGAGGGAGCAAAGCCTCCACCGTCTTTGCTGGGCTAGGTGTTGCCGCAGGATATAAATTTCTGTCAGAGGGCCTGGGACTCTTTCCCAGCCAGGTTCACTATGAAATCCCCGCCTACCGCGGCGCCGGCGTCGGTATCGACGCCCTGCCCGCCCTGCTGGGGGTCGGCTACATCTGCGGTCCGAAGATTTCTTCCTACATGTTTGCCGGCGGCGTCATTTCCTGGTTGGTTCTTATGCCCCTCATCAGCCTTTTTGGCGGGGATATGACCATGTTTCCTTCCACCATCCCCATCAGTACAATGTCCTCCAACCAGCTGTGGGCAAATTATGTCCGCTATATCGGTGCGGGCGCTGTAGCCATGGGCGGCATCATCAGCCTGATCAAGTCCCTGCCCACCATCGTGGATACCTTTCGCCATGCCATCCAGGGCCTGAAGGGGAGCCGGGCAGGGGCCAAAAGCAGCTTAAGAACCGACCAGGATCTTCCCATGCAGGTCATTATATTCGCCATCATCGCTGTGGCGCTTATCATCTGGCTGCTGCCCGCCATCCCCGTCAATATTGTTGGCGCATTGATCGTGGTCATTTTCGGTTTTTTCTTTGCTACCGTATCATCCCGGCTGGTGGGGTTAGTAGGCAGCAGCAATAACCCTGTATCCGGTATGACCATCGCTACCCTGCTTATCGCCACCTTAATTCTCAAATCTACCGGCATGGCAGGGCGGGAAGGCATGACCGGCGCCATTACCATTGGCGCCGTTATCTGTATTGTGGCCGCCATCGCCGGTGACGCCTCCCAGGATCTGAAAACCGGTTATATTCTCGGCGCTACGCCCCGGAAACAACAATACGCGGAGTTTATCGGTGTTCTCGCCTCTGCCGTTGCCATCGGCGGTGTCCTCTCCCTGCTCCACATGGCTTGGGGATACGGCTCCGCCGAATTGCCCGCCCCGCAGGCCATGCTGGCCAAGATGGTGGTGGAGGGGGTCATGAATGCCAACCTTCCCTGGGTACTGGTCATCGCAGGGGCCGGCATCGCCCTTGTCGCACAGATTCTCGGTATCCCGGTGCTGCCCTTTGCTGTAGGCCTTTATCTGCCCATCCATCTCAATGCCGGCATCATGGCCGGAGGGATAGTTCGATGGTTCTTTGAACGGAAAAAGGCCCGCACCGAAGCGGAAGAACAGGCAAAAAAGGATACCATAAGCCGCGGCATCCTTTTTACCTCCGGTATGATTGCAGGAGAGGGAATCATCGGCATCCTTCTGGCTGTATTCGCTATCATCCCCATGGGGGAGGCTGTGGGTTCCCTCGGCGACTTCATCAAGCTGGATAGGATTTTCCCCGGCTTTACCCTGGGCAACATCGGTGGGCTCCTCTTCTTTGCCCTGCTGATCCTGATGATGCTTAAATTCACCCTGTGGCATCGTCCTAAAAAAACAGCCGGCCGCCATTTATAACGCTGTTTTACAGCGATTAACTTCCATTTGGAAAAAGGATGTGACAGATATGGCTTTGAAGAAAGCAAAGAAAAATTTCCTGGATTTCATCCCGGAGAAAAACCCCGATTTTCCCAGTTATCTTGATGAGGAGGACAAAACGGTGACTGTCATGGTGGAGCATCGGGGCTTTTACGCCATGCTGGCCCAGAAACTCGCCAAAACACCCCGCATCAGCAAAATCTCCCTGGATCAATACGGCAGCTTTATCTGGAATTGTATCGACGGGCACAGGACCATCGCCGAAATCACACAGCTTTTGGAGGATGAGTTTGGCGACCAGGTTCAGCCGGCCTCAAGCCGTGTGGCCAGGTACTTTCAAATATTAAAAGAAAGCCTCTTTGTTTCGCTGAAGGAGGCGTAGATAATGGAAATCGGGCAGATTTTCTTTTATATCCTTCTCTTTGCCGGTGTCACCGCTGTCCTTTATACCTGGGGACTCATAAAAAGCCAGCGACAGGAAGGAGAGCTCATCAATAGCCTCTGGCACAAGGGGCAGCGGGTTGCCATGAAGGCCATCGCCCGCGGGGGAAAACAAACCCGTTCCCAGTTGGAAAGGCGGCTGCAGGGGCTTTCCGTCTCCTTGTTTTACAGCAAAAACCGGCTTTCGGTGCAGGATGCCGGAACCTTTGCCCAGATCCTGCTGCAAAATATGGTGGAGAGGGGGCTTCTTTTGATCCAAGATGACAATCAAACGCAATATTATTCCCTGGCAAGCCACTCCCGCGTTTTGTCTTTTCTCCACTTTTTACACGGTAAAACCAGAAAATATGGGAAAACTTTGAGCGAAAACCGCTAAAAATCCAAGGAGCTTTGATAAAAATCCACCGATTTTCTTGACAAACGGCAGAGAAGCGTTTAATATCATACACAAAGAAACTTTCAGAATGTTCGAGGTACGCAAATGGCTGCTTCTATCAAAGCAATGACAAAGAAATTCTTTTTCTTCTTTATGAACTTGGGCTTTTATTTTAGCGCAGGTTTTTTTGCTTTGGAAAAAAAGATGTTGCCAATTGCTGTGTAGATGGGATAAAATCCTGGATACGAAACGGATGAAAACATACCGGTGCTTTTGGTGACAAAAGCACCGGTTTTTTTCTTTCTCCTCAAACGCTGCAAATCAAACTGAGACGGGGGTAAAAATTATGGTAGTCATTCTCAAAGAACACGCGGAAGAAAAAAAGGTAGACCAGCTTTTGGGCTGGCTGGAGCTGATGGGAGTAAAGGCCAGCATCATCAAAGGCTCCCACACCACCATTCTGGGGCTGGTTGGCGATACTTCCAAAATCGACATTGATTCCATCCGCGCGGTGGATATTGTGGAAAACGTCACCCGGGTTCAGGAGCCCTATAAAAACGCCAACCGGAAATTCCATCCGGACAATACGGTCATCGATATCAACGGGCGCAAGCTGGGCGGGGATGAATTCCATGTTATCTCCGGCCCCTGCTCGGTGGAAAGCGAGGCGCAGATCCTGGAGGTAGCCCGCCGGGTCAAAGCGGCAGGAGCTACTATGCTCCGGGGCGGAGCTTTCAAGCCCCGTACCTCCCCCTATGCCTTCCAGGGGCTGCGGGCTGAAGGCATTGAGTACCTGCTGGAAGCCAAAAAAGAGACCGGCATGCCCATTGTCACCGAGATCATGAGTATCGCCCATCTGGATCTCTTTAACGATGTGGATGTGATTCAGGTAGGCGCCCGGAACATGCAGAACTTTGAGCTGCTCAAGGAGCTGGGCAAGTCCAAAAAGCCGATCCTCCTCAAGCGGGGACTTGCTAACACCCTGGAAGAGCTGCTCATGAGCGCCGAATATATTATGGCAGGCGGCAATCCCAACGTGATTCTCTGCGAACGGGGCATCCGCACCTTTGAGACCTTCACCAGAAACACCCTGGATATCTCTGCTGTTCCCATCCTGAAACAGAAATCCCACCTTCCCGTAGTGGTGGACCCCAGCCACGCCACCGGCATCACCTGGCTGGTAGAACCCCTCTCCAAAGCGGCGGTGGTCTGCGGCGCCGACGGCCTTATCATTGAGGTGCACAACAATCCCGCCAAAGCCCTTTCCGACGGGCCTCAGAGCCTGACCCCCGATCAGTTTGATGAAATGATGGTGCCTCTGCGCAACCTGGTTGCCTACACCGGCAGAAAGATGGGGTAAGCATGAAAATAGGAATCGTAGGCCTGGGCCTGATGGGCGCATCCCTGGCCAAGGCGCTGAAACGCTACACCGATCACACGGTGCTGGGCCTGGATTTGGATCCTGAAGTCCGGGCCAGCGCGAAGCGGGACAGGGCGGTGGATGAGGTTTATGAAACGCCGGAGTTCCTCAGGGAGTGCGCTGTGTCCTTTATCTGCCTGTTTCCAGTACAGACAGTGGAATTTATCAAAGAAAACCTACAATGCTTTCAAAGGGGAAGTATTGTCGCCGATATCTGCGGCGT
>CAJFSX010000039.1 GCA_904419775.1 Candidatus Pararuminococcus gallinarum
GAAAGCGGTGGCAACATTGGCAATTCCCACCATCATTAGTCAGGTAGTAACGATGATCTATAATTTGGCTGATACCTTTTTTATAGGCCAGATTGGAGATCCCACCATGGTGGCGGCAGTATCCCTGGTGTCACCGTGGTTTAACCTGCTCACCGCGCTGGGCAACTTATTCGGCCTAGGAGGAAGTAGCCTGATTTCCCGGATGCTGGGCGCCCAAAACCACAGAGATATCAAACATGTAGCCGCATTCAGTGTGTGGGGAGGGGCAGCGGCTACCTTGATCTTTTCTATGGTAACCTACTTTACCCGTAATCCACTTTTGTATTTCTTAGGGGCGAGCTCAGGCACCTATGGTTATGCGGAAAGCTATCTGTTTTGGGTGGTGGTATTGGGCGGAATTCCCACCATGGTTAGCCTGACATTGGGCCATCTGCTGCGCAGTGAGGGACATGCTCGACAAGCCAGTGCCGGGATGATGTTTGGCGGTATCCTCAATGTGGTATTAGACCCGATTCTGATTTTCGGTTTTCATATGGATGTAACAGGGGCCGCTATTGCCACTGCATTTTCCAATGCTGCCTCTGTCGTATTTTTTGTTGTTTGCTACCTCCGTCTCGGAAATAAAACGGCAGTGTCCCTTCATCCAAAAAATTTTACTTTCCGGTTCACCGGCCCAGTCTTTTCGGTGGGACTGGCCTCTGCGTTGGCTACAGCTTTGGGAAACGCTTCCAACATGGTGATGGTGCGTCTCGCCTCCGGATATGGGGATATTCCTGTAGCAGCCTACGGCATTGTCAAACGGATTGACCAGTTCCCGCTGAACGTCTCCATGGGGCTATGTCAGGGCTTTATGCCCCTGGTAGGATATAATTTTGCGGCAAAAAATTATCAGCGAATGCGCCATGTTTCCGTGTTTTCCTGGAAGACAGCCCTTGTAATGTCCGCCTGTTTTGTGGCCTGCTTTGCCATCTTTGCGCCACAAATTCTGCATTTGTTTATCCCAGAGGAACAGACCAGCACGTTGGGAGCCCAGTTTTTGAGGATTGCGTGCCTGGCCGTTCCACTGACTTCGGTGAACTTCCTGATTAGCTACACCTTGCAGGCAATGGGGAAGGGAATACCCTCTGCAATCCTTACCTTCAGCAGGCAGGGGCTTCTCAATATCCCATTGCTCATCCTTATGAATATCACCATTGGAATGTATGGAATGATCTGGACACAGTTGGTAGTAGAAATCATCATGCTGCCTGTCTCTTTGGGAATCTATGCTTTTACCTTGAAACGGTTGAGCCCCTCTGCCCAAGGACGATGATAACCTTTAGGTTGCAACTGCCAAACAAAAGGAAACTTCTGCTTTGTATCCGGCAAGCCTATAATAGAGACAAAGGAGATGACATTCGACATGCAGACAAGAACATTGGGTAAGGATCTGACAGTTTCCGCCGTGGGTCTGGGATGTATGGGCTTTTCCCACGCTTATGGGGCCCCGACGAAAGAGAAGGATACAATCAACCTGCTCCGGCAGGCGGTAGATATTGGTTACACTTTTTTTGACACCGCAGAGGTGTATGGAACACCGGCAGATCCCCATGTCAATGAACGCCTGGTGGGGGAAGCGTTGGCGCCTTACCGGAACAAGGTGATCATCGCCACCAAATTTGGCCTGCGCTTTGATTTTGCAAGCGGCAAGGTGCCTTTGCCGTTGGTTCCGGATTCCCGGCCGGAGACAATTAGAAAATCGGTGGAAGACTCGCTCAAACGTCTGCAAACCGATCATATTGACTTGTATTTTCAACATCGCATTGACCCAGCCATCAGCCCAGAGGAAGTAGCCGGCGTCATGGCGGACTTGATCCGGGAAGGGAAAATTACCCACTGGGGGATTTCAGAAGCCAACGAGGATTATCTGCGCCGGGCTCATCGGGTTTGCCCGGTGACCGCGGTACAAAACCGCTACTCCATGATGGCGAGACACTATGAATCCCTGTTTCCAGTGTTAGAGGAATTGGGAGTGGGCTTGGTGGCTTTCTCTCCCATGGCAAACGGATTTCTCACCGGCAAATATGGCAAGGGGGAACACTTCGACCGACAATACGACTACCGGGCTGCCATGCCACAGTTTACCGATGAGGCAGTGGATCAAAATCAAAAACTGTTAGAACTGCTTCATCACATGGCAAAACAGAAAAACGCCACACCTGCCCAGATTTCCATGGCGTGGATGCTCTGTAAAAAGCCATGGATTGTCCCCATTCCGGGAACACGCAAACCGGAGCGGATGAAGGAAAATATGGGCGCTGCCGCAATCCCGCTGACGGAATCGGAAATCAATGCCTTGGATGAGGCTTTAAATCATATGCAAATGTCGGCAGTTTATGGCGTAATGCCGGCCAAGATGAATCATACTGTTGCAAAATAGTTGCAATGAATAAAAAGGAGGAATTTGCCATGGAATATGCCGAGCTAAACAATGGAGTCAAGATACCTATGGCAGGCATTGGTACCTTTCTGCTGGCTCCGGATGATGCAGAGGCATCTGTTCTCCATGCGTTGGGGTGTGGATACCGTCTGATTGACACAGCCAATGCCTATCTCAATGAAAAGGCTGTGGGACGGACTATCAAGGCATCCGGGGTCGCTCGGGAGGAGATTTTTTTGGAGACAAAACTCTGGCCCAGCTTTTATGAACAACCGGACGCGGTAGAAAAGACCCTGGAACGGCTGGATACCTCTTATATTGATCTGCTCCTTCTCCACCAGCCGGCCGGAAATTATGTAGCTGGCTATCAGCTGATGGAAAAGGCTTATCAGGAGGGAAAAGTGAAAGCCATCGGCCTTTCTAACTTCACAGTGGAGCAGATTCAGGAGATACTAAAGATCTGTGAGATAAAGCCAACAGTATTGCAGACCGAAGTGCATCCTTACTCTCAAGAAAAGGAATTAAAACAATTTCTTTCCCAAGAGGGGATAGTCATCCAGGCATGGTATCCGCTGGGCCATGGAGACAAAGCGCTTATCCAGGAACCGTTGTTTACTGAACTTGCCCATAAATACGGGAAATCCAATGCTCAGATTATTCTGCGCTGGCATATCCAGGACGGCAACATTGTCATCCCCGGCTCCAAAAACCCGACACATATTCAGGATAATTTCGCGCTGTTCGACTTTTCCCTCACTCCGGAGGAGATGGAGAAGATCGGTGGCCTGGATCGGCAAAAACGCTATTATACCAGCACCCCAGAAATGCTAAAGAGATATGCGGAGACGATTCCCGCAGTAGATGAACAGAAATAAAAAGGAGTATCTGTCATGAGAAATAATTTTGGAACAGAATCTTGGTTTTTCCCCCTGCCGGTGCTTATTATCGGCACTTATAACGAGGATGGAACCGCTGATGCTATGAATGCGGCCTGGGGCGGACTCTATGATGCCGACAAGGTGGTGCTCTGCCTGAGCGCTGGCCATAAAACCACCAAGAATATTGAGGCCCAGGGCGCTTTTACAATCAGCTTTGCGGACGCCGACCATGTGATCCCTTCTGATTATGTAGGCATGGTCTCCGCCAACACAGAACACAAAAAGATGGAGAAATCTGGCTTTCATACCACAAAATCTTCTTTTATCAATGCCCCCATTCTGGATGAATTGCCTGTAGCGCTAGAATGCAAGTTCCTCAAGTACAGCGAAGATGGAAATATCATCGGTCAAATTGTCAATGTCAGTGTTGATGAAAGTGCCCTAGGAGCAGACGGAAAGATTGACTTCACGAAATTCCGTCCCATATCCTTTGAGCCGGTCCACAGGGCTTATCATGTGCTGGGGGAAAAGGTGGGCAACGCATTCCAAGACGGTGGGACGTTGAAATAATACTTAAAATTGTTCTCGCCAAACAGGCAAAACCGTCGTTATGGAGATCACTAGAATGGCCTATCATCCTATATTGCCGATATTTCGATCCAAGTTACGGAATTTGTTTATGCTTTATAAGCATTGATTGCGATTGGACATAAGCATTAGACATTAGGCCAATTCCTATTTATAATAGGCTTGCAAGGAATTTCATAGATTGAAATATTTGCAGTAGGGGAGAGAAACGTTTTATGGAATATCGGAAGTTGCCTCATGGAAGCGAACAAATCAGTGTGCTTGGTTTTGGTACCAGTTCCATCGGTATGGCTGGGGAGAAGGAAATGGAAGCTACAATCACCATGGCCCTGGAAAATGGGATCAATTATTTCGATTTGGCTTCTGCCGATGGGGCTCCCTTTTCCGCCTTCGGCAGGGTCCTAGCAGGCCAGCGGGAAAAAGCATATTTTCAGATCCACTTCGGCGCCAATTATCAGGGCGGTAAATATAGCTGGACAACGGATTTGGATACGATCAAGCGTTCTATTGATTGGCAGCTTAATGCCCTGAAAACCGATTACATTGACTTCGGATTTCTCCATTGTATTGATGAAGAATCCGATCTGCATCATGCCCTCAAAGGCGGCATCCTGGATTACATATTGAAGCTGAAAGAAGATGGCGTAGTCCGACATATCGGCCTTTCATCCCATACGCCAAGCATCGTGGAGACGGTGCTGGATACGGGAATTCTTGATATGCTGATGTTTAGCATCAATCCGGCCTATGATTATCAGAAAAAAGGGGAATTTGCTATTGGAGATGTGGAGCAGCGACAGAATCTTTACCGGCGTTGTGAGGCCAAAGGCGTCGGGATCTCGGTCATGAAGGCGTTTTCCGGAGGGCAATTGCTCAACGCCAGAACCTCGCCTTTTGGAAGGGCACTGACAGAATACCAATGTATTCAGTATGCGTTGGATAAGCCTGGTGTTTTGACCGTGCTCCCCGGTGTACGCAATCGAAAAGATCTCCAGCGCATTCTCGGCTTTGTAGAGGCGGGATCAGAAGAAAAGGACTATTCGGTTCTGGGAACCTTTGCTCCCCAGGAAGCGGCGGGAGTCTGTGTTTATTGTAACCATTGCCAGCCCTGCCCCGCTGGATTGGATGTGGGCCTAATTAATAAATATTACGATCTGGCGCTGGCGGGAGACGAGTTGGCGAAAGATCACTATGCCCATTTGGACACCAAAGCGGGGGATTGTATTGGCTGCGGCCATTGTGATTCCCGTTGTCCTTTTCATGTGGGACAGGTGGACAGGATGCAGACAATCCAGGCCTATTTTGGGGAATAACGAAAGCACTGCTTTACCCCATTTAAGAAATTCTGGATTCTACCTGGGAGATAGACACGAAATACATCATAAGTATGCGGGAGGACATTTTTTCATGAAACCCAAAATGATGCTAAAAATGGGGATAGACCTGATTATGACGGTTCTGTTGTTTTGCCAGATGGCCTATATGCTCATTGGCGAAACGGCCCATGAATGGTTGGGAGCCGCCATGTTTCTGCTGTTTATCCTGCACCATATCCTGAACTGGCGGTGGTATAGGAACTTGATAAAGGGAAGGTATGGCGCTCTTCGGATTTTGCAGACGATTGTGAATGTTCTAGTTTTTGTCTCCATGATTGGCCTGATGGTCAGCGGTGTCATCCTATCCCGAGAGGTGTTTGTATTTCTGCCTATTGACGGCAGTATGAGCTTTGCCCGGACACTGCATATGTTGGCGTCTTATTGGGGCTTCATCCTGATGAGTGCCCATCTCGGCCTGCATTGGGGCATGATCATGGGAATGGTGCGGAAGATGGGCGGAAAGATGAAACCCTCATCTCTTCGCACCTGGATTTTACGGATTCTGGCGCTGGTAATCTGTGGCTTTGGCGTCTATGCTTTCTTTAAACATAATATTGCCGATTATTTGTTCCTGCGCAGTGAATTTGTATTTTTCGATATGGAGCAGCCCCTTGCGCTTTTCTTCGGAGAGTACTTTGCCATGATGACCTTGTGGGCCTGTGTTTCCTACTATGTATCCAAATTGCTCCAGAAATTCTCAGGGAAGAAGCTTCCAAAAGAGTCTGATGTTTAGAGCCAACCAAGGCCTTGCTTTCATTTGAAGGAGCATGGGAAGAAAAAAATTTGGAAATCGAAACCAGTGTGGAAGAGGAAGTTTTTGTGGATACCGATGGGCAGCTGCTCTCTCTGGTTTGGAACAACCTGTTCTCCAACGCCATCAAATTTACGGAGGATAATGGCAAAATAACCCTCTCCCTGACCACGGAGGGAGAAAATGCGGTTGTGCGGGTATCGGATACCGGTTGTGGCATTTCACCAGAAGTAGGACAACATATTTTTGAAAAATTTTACCAGGGTGACACCTCTCATGCGACCCAGGGTAATGGGCTGGGGCTGGCTCTGGTGAAGCGGGTGATGGATATTGTAGGCGGAGATATTTCTGTCAGCAGCCAGGTGGGAAAAGGAAGCACATTTACAGTCAAAATCAGGAGAAAACAAAATGGAGAGGCTTAAAAAAATCGTGCACAGACTGTTATTCCCAGCAACAGCAATTGTGATTCTCAGTGTACCTGTGGCGACAGCAATGCTTCTTTACACCTTTCTTGTCGCTGGAAAGGACAGTCCCATCTCTTATATATCCTATATTGTCTCGGCCTATGCTTTGACCATTGTTTGCCTGAGCCTCACCTCGCTGATTCGAAAAGCAAATCAATGGATCAGAAAAAATCCTTATGTCAGCCGCTATCTAGAAGACATCCCATTTAAGATGCGGATTTCCCTCCATCTATCCCTTGGAATTAACTTTGTATATGCAGGGGTTCACGCGTTTTCGGGAGTCTATTACCATTCCGTATGGTTTGGAACCTTGGCTGCATATTATATTTTTCTAGCTGTCATGCGCTATTTGTTGGTACGGTATGCCCACAAAAGTGGTTTCGGGGAAAATGAAATTTCCGAATTAAAACGATATAGGCTGTGTGGAGCTATCCTCATCATGATGAATTTGGCATTGGCCGGCGTGGTAATCTTGGTGCTGTATCAAAATCGGGGTTTTCATTATGCCGGGTCCCTCATTTATGTCATGGCGCTATATACGTTTTATACTACTATTATGGCGATTATCAATGTGGTACGGTATCGGAAATATCAAAGCCCGGTGATGTCGGCTGCAAAGGCTGTCAATTTGGCGGCAGCACTGGTTTCTATGCTGTCCTTGGAGACTGCTATGCTGGTCCAATTTGATAATGGTAGCACGGCTTTTCGCCAGATAATGCTTGGCGCCACAGGAGGAGCTGTATGTGCCATCATTGTAGGGATGGGAAGTTTTATGATAATTCGCTCAACACGAAAGATGAAGAGGTTGCGTGAAGAGAATTTAAAAACATGAATGGTTTTT
This sequence comes from Candidatus Pararuminococcus gallinarum, assembly GCA_904419775.1. GTDB lineage: Bacteria > Bacillota > Clostridia > Oscillospirales > Ruminococcaceae > Zongyangia > Zongyangia gallinarum. Next base: position 7,318 of record CAJFSX010000039.1, read on the forward strand.
ATAGTGCCATGGTTATCCCATCAAGCAGAAAGGAAGATTGGTTATGGAAAATGGAAAAGACACCTTTTACTATACCTACTCGGCAAAACAACAGGAAGAAATTCAGAATATCCGAAAAAAATATCTGGCCAGAGAAGAAGATAAAATGGAGCTGCTTCGTCGGTTGGACCGCAGTGCTACAAAAAAGGAGCTATAATTTCGACTGTGCTCGGTGTGGTTAGCTGCCTGCTCCTGGGCGTTGGTATGTGTTGCACTATGGCCTGGATGGACAGATGGTTTGTTCCGGGAATCGTGATAGGCGTCATTGGTATTATAGGTGTGGCTGCGGCCTATCCGCTGTACGCCCGTATTACAAAAAAAGAAAGAGAAAAGCTAGCTCCACAGATTTTAAAACTCACCGAGGAACTTTCAAAATCATAAAAAAAACGGGACAGAAAGAGCATTCTTTCTGTCCCGCTTTTTTGTGGACATCATCATCGATAGAGACTTCGTTACAGGGAGGATTTGCTTTATTCTTCCTCGCTTTTTTCTTTGTTGCGCTTTTTCCGTTTACGGTATAGGTAGAAAATACCAACCGCCACAACGAGAACCACCAAAACAATCACAGCAATATGGGTGTAGTTGTCAAAATATGGCATGGCATTTTCCCAGGCAGTACCCAATGCTGCTCCAATACAAACGAGAATAATGTTCCAAACAGTGCTGCCCAGTGTAGTCAAAAGCAAAAAACTGGGCAGAGGCATCTTTGCAAAACCTGCAGGAATGGAGATAAGGCTTCTTACAATGGGGATGCAGCGGCAGATCAGCACCGCTTTGCCCTGATACCGGTGAAACCATCGCTCTGCTTTTTCAACATGCTCAGGGCGCAGATGTGTGATCTGTCCGAATTTGCCGGCAAATAATTTTTTCAGCCGTTCCGCCTGAAAAATCCTGCCAAATGCATAAAGGACAATAGCACCTAACAGTGACCCAGCCGTTGCAGCCAGAACGGTTCCCGGAATATTCATGGTAGCCGTAACGGTAAGAGCCCCTCCAAATAAAAGGACTGCTTCTGAGGGGATGGGTGGAAAAACGTTCTCAATGAATATTAAAAGGAAGATTCCCCAATACCCAAATTGGTCGACAAACGAAAGCATCCATTCCTGCATTTTCAGTGCTCCTTCCGAAATTTGAAGTGATTTTAAATTCCTGCCATTGCGGGCAACGATTCTAATGCCTGTTACCAGAGAATGACACATAAATAGTCCATTTATTTTGTAGAATTTAGGTTCATGCCATTCCTGGTAACAAATTTATTGTGCGATGTAAAAATTCCAACAAAAGTGTGAAAGAGAACGACAGCGGAAAGATTTGATAAGTATAGCTAGATTACCGCCTTGTTCAGATGTGTTCCCAGAGGGCATTATATCATGTATGCACTCTGTAAATATAGACTATCATTGAATTTCTTCCTCAAAATATACATCTGAGGACCTATTCTCCTTTGACGACACTGGACATCCCATAGCAAATTAACTTGGTGGCAGTCTCGATGAGCTCCTCCAAAGAAAGCTTTTTCCCATCGGCTACCCACTGCCGGTAGAGTAAAGTGGAATTTGCCCCATAAAAGGCAAACACCAAGCTCTCCGCATATTCATCAAGGCCAAAGATACCCCGGTTGGTTTCACGACGATAATCCATAATCCGCCGGTTAATTTTTTCCCATACCGGCTGATAGCTGCCGCTGCACATGAGACGCTCATGCAGCAACGGCATGTTGGCCGCGTGTTCGAAAAACAGACGGATCAAATCACGGATATCTTTCATACTGCCGTAGGATACCTTTCGTTTTATAAAGTTCTCAGCAATTTCGTCCTGCAGTTCGGCAAGCAAATCATCCAAACTATTGTAATGAAGGTAAAAGGTTTTTCGGTTGATCTGTGCGCGTTCCGTCAGCTCCTTGATGGTGATCTGGTCATAGTCCATTTCACAGATCATGGACTTGAAAGTGTTGTGAATAGCTTCCCTTGTCTTACGGACTCGCAGGTCTTCCGCTTTTTTCTTTTCCAATAGAAATATTCCCTCCTTTTATGCCTCACAAAAAAATATTGTGTGGCATAATACGCAAATCTGTTTTTACAGACCATTGATTTCATATATTACATTTATTATAATGCAAATATGAGGAAAAAGCAACACAAAAGAAATAAATCTAAAGTGTGTATTTATTGTGAATAAAAAGAATATATAGACTGGGAGGAGACAGTAAATGAAGGTTTTGTTGGTCAATGGAAGTTCCAGACAGAACGGATGTACAGGCGTTGCACTAGCGGAGATTGCCCGCGCGTTGCAGGAGGAAGGAATCGACACAGAGATGTTTTTTATTGGGAATGAGGCAATACCCGACTGTGTCGCCTGCCGCAAATGTAGGGAGTCTGGCCGATGTGTTTTCAATGATTCCGTCAATCCATTTGTCGAAAAGGCAAAGCAGGCGGATGGTTTTGTATTTGGCTCCCCAGTTTATTTTGCCCATCCCAGTGCCCGCTTGCTCACCTTTATGGATAGAGCCTTTTATTCCGGTGGCGGTGCGTTTGTGTTTAAACCCGCCGCGGCTGTGTTAAGCGCACGGAGGGCAGGTACAACAGCTTCCTTTGATGTCATCAATAAGTATTTTACCATCTGTTCCATGCCGGTGGTGTCCTCTACCTATTGGAATCATGTATACGGTCAGCAGCCAGAGGAGGTCCAAGAGGACAAAGAAGGGCTGATGACCATGTATAACATCGGGAAGAATATGGCATGGATGCTGAAGTGCATCGCGCTCGGAAAGGAAAACGGACTGCAACATACGGAGAATCCCAAGGTTTTGACAAACTTTACACGATAGATAAGGAGGTATTGTCTTATGAACGATTTTGTGTACTCTTATCCCACAAAAGTCTATTTTGGCGAGGCGTCTGCCGCAAAAGCGCTGAAAGCAGAGCTGGGGGTAGACGTTAAAAGGGTAATGTTGGCCTATGGCGGAGGCTCTATTAAGAAAAATGGCATCTACGATGAGCTGACCAGTATCCTATGGGACGCAGGCAAGAAGATAGTGGAGTTTTCGGGCATTATGTCCAATCCCACCTATGCGAAGGTACAGATGGGAGCAAAACTAGCCCGGGAACAACATGTAGATATGATCCTTGGCGTCGGCGGCGGCAGTGTGATCGACTGCTGCAAGATGGTGGCGGCACAGGCCAAAACGGACATAGATCTGTGGGAAATGGAGTTTACCCACCATGAATTGCCCTCTGATGCCATCCCCATGGGTGCCATCGTCACGGCTTCCGGTACCGGGGCTGAGATGAACGGAGGCGCCGTCATCACAAATGAAGAGAAAAGAATCAAGACAGGAATGCTGGGTTTTGCACCTCGGTTTGCAGTTCTTGATCCAGCATATACCTTGTCTGTCCCCCGGGTGCAGGTGATTTCCGGCGCTTTTGATACCCTGAGCCATGCCCTGGAAACCTATCTGGGCAGCTCCGACAAGGACAATGTTTCTGACGATGTCTCTCTGGCGATTATGCGCAACACCGTTGTCAACATGAGACGTTTGCTATTGGATATCAATGACCTACAGGCCAGGGGCAACCTCATGTGGGATTCTGCCATGGCGGAAAACGGAATTTTAAAGGTAGGACGTCTCACCGACTTTCAGGTACATCAGATGGAACATCAGCTTGGCGCCTATACTGACTGCAACCATGGACAGGGATTGGCAGTGATTCAACCCGCCTATTGCCGCCATATGCTACAGGATGCGGAGGAAAAGTTCACTCGTTTTGCCAAGGTGGTATTTGGGGTAGACACCGCTGCGGCGGGAATTGATGCGCTGGCAGATTTTATTAAGGAATGCGGCCTTCCTACCCGTATGAGCGATCTAAAATCCAAGGTGGAAATTACACCGGAGGTACTTCGCCAGGTAGCCGATACCTGTAATATTATCAAATGCAACCCCAGGGAATTGAACCGGCAGGAAATCTATGAAATCTTGACGGAATGCTTATAAGGCCACAGACAGTCGCAAGTTGTTAATTCTAACAGCACAACAGAAAGAGAGGTAGCCACAATGTTAAAGAAAATAGCTGCAATGATAATGGCTGTGGTGATGGTTCTCACCTTACCAGCCTGTGGGACAACCGGTGGAAATGAAAGCTCGTCATCGGGTTCCGATGCCCCCTCGCAAAATACGCCGACAACCACTTTAGCTCCTTCTCAGACAGAGTCTGCCCCCAGCACAGAAAAGCCCGACCCAATCGGAGGAGGGGAAAGTTTTGGTTGCTTATTTTTCCTGGTCGGGGAACACAAGGGAAATGGCTTCCTATATTGCCGAGCAGACCGGAGGTGATCTGCTGGAAATTCAGCCGGAAACTCCCTATCCCACCGACTATAATCAATGCGGTGAGGTGGCCTTGGCCGAACGGGATAATAATGAGCGGCCGGCCATCGCCAATTTGCCGGAAACCATCGACGAATATGACACCATTTTGATCGGCTATCCCATTTGGTGGCATACCGCGCCTATGATCATTGGCACCTTTCTGGAAAACTATGACCTGACCGGTAAAGAAGTATATCCCTTTACCCAATCTACCTCTATGGATACAGAACAATTTGACAACTCGATTGCCTTCGTGAGAGAGAACGCCGGTGAAGCAACAGTTTATGACGGCTTGTTTGCAAGGCCAACAGATACAGAAGCGATTGACACCTATCTTACAGATAACGGACTTGTGCAGTAAGGAGAAAAATTATGCAAAGACCGAAAAATGTGATTCATATCTTAAGTGCCCTGGATGGAAAAATTACAGGACCCTTTATGGGGCTGGCCGCAACCCGAACGGCTAATCGGGAATACGCCAGGATCCGCACCGAATACCATGCGGATGCATGGCTTTACGGAACGGTGACCACCAAAGAGTTTACCGATCATCAGAAGCCGATATTGGACGACCAAGACATATCATCCTCCTTGGAGGATTTTATTGCAGACAGGGAAGCAGCCCTTTATTATGTGTCGATCGATGCATTGGGAGAGATCGGATGGGAGTCCGGCATATTCCAAAGCCCGGGACGGCCGGATGCACACATCATTGAGGTGCTGACCGAGCAGGCTTCCCCTGCCTATCGGGCCTATTTGCGGAGGCACGGTGTTTCCTATATCTTTGCTGGAGAGAAATCTCTGGATTGTAAAATCGCCTGTGAAAAGTTGTACCGGATGTTTGGCATCCAAACTATGCTGATCTGCGGGGGCGGAGGAATCAATTGGACGTTCCTGCAACAGGGGATGGTAGACGAGCTAAGCCTTCTGCTGGCACCTGCCGCAGATGGCGACCCGGATTCTGTCACCGTGTTCGAGCAATCTCCCTTTCTCTCCAAAAGTATTCCTGCCACATTTAAGCTAAAAGATGTAGAGCGGCTGGAAGGCGACGCAGTCCGCCTAGTTTATACCATTGTCGATCCAAAAGTGGGTGCACAATGAAGAGCAAACCAAGGAATCTTCTGATTTGCACAGTGATGATATTATCCTTTTTATTCAGCGGCTGCGGTGTCCAAGGACAGCCACAGCAACCGGTTCCTGACACGACCGCGCCTGTATCGGAGGATCCGCCGTTAGAGAGTCAGGGGGAAAGCCTTGCCGTTTCTTCAGAGCGTATTTGCGAATATGAGACACAGGAGCTTTCCGCCCAGCGGGATTGGAAAGAAATATATGGGGTAATCACCATCCCGCAAAATGCCGGAGACAGGATGCCGGCGGTTATCTTTTCCCATGGCTTTGGGGGACCCATTCGGTAGGAACACAGTATGCACAGGCTTTGGCAGAGAGGGGATATGTAGTCTACTGTTTTGATTTTTGCGGTGGAAGCCCCAGCAGCCAAAGCGACGGTTCTACACTGGAAATGTCCATCTTTACAGAACAAGCAGACCTGGAGGCGGTCATTTCTATGATACAGGGGCTTGACTATGTAGATAGTGACAATCTGTTTTTGATGGGAACCAGCCAGGGTGGGGTTGTTTCCGCCATTACAGGGGCTGCACATCCCGAGGAAATCCGTGGAATGGTATTATTATATCCAGCTTTTGTGTTGGTAGATCGTGCAAATGAACTGTTCCAAAGTAGGGATGAAATCTCGGATACCTACTACTTTATGTGGATGGATGTGGGAAGGGCCTATTTCGAGCTTCTGCTGGATTATGACATTTATAGAGAAATAGCGGCTTATGACAAGGATGTGCTGCTCATTCATGGGGATGCGGATCATATTGTTCCCCCTCAGCTATTCAGAGCAGGCCCTTGCTGCCTATCCATCGGCACAACTGAAGGTGATCCCCGGTGGAGGACATGGATTTTATGGGGAAGACGCGCAACAAACCATAAGCTATATACAGGAATACTTGGAAACCCACCGCGTTTCATAAGGAGGTCACCATGTATAGAAGAAGCCTTGCGGCGGTATTGGTCATTTTTATGCTTTGGAATCTGTCCGCTTGCAGTGCAGAAACGCCGACGGATTCGTCCATGGACCATTCGGTTCTGTCAAAGGAGTATGAAAGCGCTGAAGGCCGACAGGTAAAAATGACTGCCGGCGATGTACAGGTGTTGATTACACTTAATGATTTTGAAGCAGCAGCCGACTTTGTAAAAATGCTCCCCTTGGAGCTGACACTGATTGAACGCAATAATTTTGCCAAGGGGATGAGGCTTCCCCGCATGCTTTCTACCGAGGAAGAGACAACACGGAAGTATGAGATAGGGGATTTCGGCTATTGGGACGCCGGACCAGATCTGGCTATTTTCTATGACGATATTTATGAACAGACCATCGTCCCGGTGATTCCTTTGGGGAAAGCTGAGACGGGAGCAGAAAATATGCGCTATACTTCCGGCACAGTGCGCCTGGAATTGGTGCCGGAAGAAAGTGAGGAGACACAGAATGAATAAACAAATATTGATTATATCTGGAAGCCCCCGCCAAGGCGGCAATTCGGATACCCTCTGTGACCAGTTCCAGAAGGGATGTGAAGAAGCTGGGCACTCGGTCACCAAAATATGTCTGAGGGACAAGCAGATCAATTTTTGCAGAGCTTGCTATGCCTGTAGAAAAACCGGAGTATGCGTTCAGAAGGACGATGTTTTTGACATTTTGCAACAAATGAAAGACGCTGATGTGATCGTATTGGCCACTCCCGTGTATTTTTACAGCATGGCAGGACAGGTAAAAACGCTGATTGACCGTTGTTTGGCCTGTGGAGAAAGCCTGGCCGGAAAGGAATTTTACTTTATTGCTACAGCTGCTGCCGGAAAGCCGGAGATGAAGCGCACCATAGATGCTCTTCGGGGCTTTACCGACTGCCTGCCCAATTCAAAAGTCTGCGGTGTCGTCTATGGAGCTGGGGCATGGCAATTGGGCGATATTCAGGGAAATCCCGCGCTGGAGGAAGCCTATGAAATGGGCAAAAATATCGGTTAATAATAAATCATAAAGGAGCAGATGAAAGTGAAGAAAATAATATCTCTTTTTCTCGGTGTGATGATGGTCGTTTCCCTGGCTGCCTGCAGCAGCGAGCAGCAGGGAAGTTCGACTCCGGAGCCCTCCTCTTCCGCACAGACCGAATCGTCTTCCACACCGGCTCAAACAGATGACAGTGCTGTGGATGAAGATGCGTCTCAATCAAGTGAAGCAACTTCTGGTGGAAACATCCTGATTGCTTATTTTTCCGTTCCTGAGACAGATGGGGTAGATACAGTAGCCGGTGCCAGCCGTGTGGTGGTAGACGGTGAGGTTTTGGGAAATAACCAATATATTGCACAGCTCATTCAGCAGGAAGTTGGCGGCGACATGTTCCGCATCGAAACTGTGCAGGAATATCCGGGCAGCCACGATCCCCTTCTCGAGTTTGCCTACAACGAAAAGACGGAAGATGCAAGACCCGAACTTGCAACACAGATTGAAAACCTGGATAGCTACGATGTAATCTTTTTGGGATATCCCAACTGGAATTCAGATCTGCCGATGCCGCTTTATACCTTCCTGGAGACATATGATTTTAGCGGAAAAACCATCGTGCCCTTTACAACCCATGGCGGCAGCGGTTTCTCCAGGACCATTCAAACCATTGCAGAACTTCAGCCCAACGCAACAGTGGTGGAAGATGGACTTTCCATTTCCAGAAACAGTGTGCCAGAGGCGCAAAGCGAGGTAACCAACTGGGTTGCAGGACTGGATATCCTTCCATAAAGAGTGCCTGTGAGCGAAAGACAATGCTGCGGGCGATATCGAACAAAAGCCTGCCTTGTTATTGAAGGCAGGCTTTTTTAAAACAAAGGAGAGATATGATTGAAACCGAAGATGATCTGTAAAATCGCAATTGATTTTATCATGACAGTGCTTCTCCTGCTGCTGATGGCCAGACAGATTACAGGAGATTCTGCCCATGAATGGCTGGGTATGGGGATGTTTGTGCTACTGGCCTATTTAGGGACGAAGGGTCTACAAAAGCTAAACGCCAGGAAAAAAGAAAACAAAGTATTAGACATTGACTTGAAACAGTAGTATCCTTACGTTAATAAAGGAGAAAACTATGTGATGAAATATATTCTTTTTCATGGATGGAGGTAAAAGATGAAGCTTTGGAAATATAAAATGGCTGCAATCATACTGGCTGTAACCTTAGCAGGCTGCGGCGTTCAAACGGCTGATACACCACAAAGAGCGGAAAGAAGCCTCTTTGCCATGAATACATACATGACCTTTACCGCTTACGGCGAGGGTGCGGAGACGGCTTTGCAAAAGTCCGAAGATTTGATCCGGGAAGTGGAGTCCCTTTGGTCCGTCACAGAAGAAGGGAGCGATATTTATCGCGCTAACCACAGCGGGGGGCAGACAGTCGCTGTCAGCGAAGAGACCGCCGACCTGATTTCTTTTGCGTTAGAAATAGCGCAGAAGACCGATGGCGCGTTGGATCCCACCATTTATCCAGTGCTCACAGCCTGGGGATTTACTACCGATCATAAGCAGGTCCCCTCCCAGGAACAGATCGCAGAGCTGCAACAAAACGTGGGGTATGAACGCATCCAACTGGACGGCACAAACCTGACGGTCCCCGATGGGATGCAGCTTGATCTAGGCGCTGTAGGCAAAGGCTATACCGCCGATCTGGTCGTAGAACAATTAAAAGAGGATGGAATTGACTCCGCTTTGATCAGTCTGGGGGGGAATATCCAAGCCATTGGCTCCCGGCCGGATGGAAGCGACTGGCAGATTGGCGTCCGCGCCCCATGGGAAGATGGGAATCTAGGCGTGCTGGAAATGAGTGATATGGCGGTGGTAACCTCTGGCGGCTATGAAAACTATTTTGAAGATGAGGATGGCAATATATACTGGCACATTCTCGACCCCGCTACCGGATACCCAGCGGACAGTGGGTTGCAGGCGGCCGTCATCGTTGGCAAAGAGGGAAGGCTGTGTGATGCACTGTCCACCTCTCTATTTGTGATGGGCGCGGAAAAGGCAGAGGAATACTGGAGGGAAAACGGCGGCTTTGACATGATTCTGGTCACCGATGAAAACGAGATTCTTTTGACGGGAGGGATCGCCGACCAATTTACCCTAAACGACGGACGTACCGAGACAATCCGGGTGCTACAGGCATGACAAGGGACCTTCTTTTGGGACTTTGCCCAATGTGCGAGCCCCGCAAGAAAAAATCAGCGGACAGAAGCAAGCTTAGAGGATAAAGATTGTTCTAGGCGATATTCATCTCCAAGTGAAGGCATATGAAAAGACAGAAGCTCAAAAAGTTTCTGTCTTTATTTCATCCTACAAATGGAATAAAAATGCTCAGTGTAAAGAAAAATACCTTGACACGAGGAGAAGAATTAGCTATAATAATGGAGCACAATTGTAAAGAAATCCGCTTTACAGAGCGATGGTAGGAGAACGGATATGGGCAAGGATCTTTCAATTTCCTTATTGTTGGATATATATGGGGATATGCTCACCGAAAAACAGAAAGAGGTCATTGAACTTTATTATAATGAAGACCTTTCTCTAGGGGAGATCTCCGAGCTTTCGGGAATTACCCGCCAAGGTGTCCGAGACTCCATTAAGCGGGGGGAAGCGTTCCTCCAGGAAATGGAGGACAAGCTCCAGTTTGCGCAAAAGTTCAAAGAACTGGCCCAGGTTCTTTCCCAGATCAAAGAAACGGCGGAGCAGATGGCCGATCACAATAAACGGTTCTGCTTTTCCCGGGAGATCGCTCAGATGGCGGCGCAGATTTATAATGCGGCTGAAAAATTGGAAGATGACATGCTATCATAGAGTTTTGCAAGGAGGATGAGGCAAGTGGCATTTGAAGGGCTTTCTGAAAAGCTGTCAGCAGCGTTTAAAAAGCTCAGATCAAAGGGAAAACTGACCGAATCCGATATCAAGGAAGCGATGCGGGAAGTGCGTCTGGCCCTTTTAGAGGCTGACGTCAGCTATAAAGTGACCAAGGATTTTGTGTCCAAGGTGTCTGAGCGGGCGGTAGGAGTCCAGGTGTTGGAAAGCCTAACCCCAGCCCAGCAGGTGATCAAAATTGTCAACGAAGAGCTCACCGCCCTCATGGGAAACGAGAGCGCACGGCTCAACTCCCCGGCAAAGCCGCCTGCCATCATTATGATGTGCGGCCTTCAGGGAAGCGGTAAAACTACCCACAGCGCCAAACTTGCGCTGATGTTGAAAAAACAGGGCAGGCGTCCTTTGCTTGTGGCCTGTGACGTCTACCGTCCCGCAGCTATAAAACAGTTGCAGGTGGTGGGAGAAAAAGCCGGTGTTCCGGTCTTTGAAATGGGGACGGAAAACCCGGTAAAAATCGCAAAGAAGGCAGTCAGCCATGCTAAGGATTACGGTAATGATGTGGTGATCCTGGATACCGCCGGCCGGCTGCACATTGACGAAACCCTGATGGGAGAGCTACAGGGCATTAAAGATGAGGTAACTCCCACCGACATACTCTTAGTCATCGACTCCATGACCGGTCAGGATGCGGTTAACGTAGCCAAAGCGTTTGACGATGCATTGGGCATTGACGGCGTTATCCTGACC
>CAJFSX010000040.1 GCA_904419775.1 Candidatus Pararuminococcus gallinarum
ACAGGTTTTTGTGCCACATGGCCGCCATACTTGACGAGTATACTCTTGATACGGATATACTCTCAAGGGTGTCCGATGACGGTTTTGTTATAGTTAAACTATCGTCGGACATGGGGTTGGCCGAAAAATGGGTTGTGCCAATAATTAACAGAATATGCGGATACTCCCAAAATTTCAGAAAGCCTTATGACGTAAATGTGTCTGTTGGAGTTTATAACTTTAAACAGTCCGACCGTAATTTGAACGAAATAATATTAAACGCCAGCCAAAGCGCCCATTCGGCCTATAATAATAAGGTTCCGGTTGAAGTATACACCGATGAGGTTATGAGAAAACAGGCTGAGGAAAAAAAGCTTCAGGCAGATATTGGCAGGGCTTTTTCAGACAATGAAATTGAGATGTATATTCAGTTTTACATTAACGCCAAAACGTCAGATATAGTAGGAGGAGAGGCGCTTTCTCGGTGGAACCACCCAGAAAAGGGATTTTTAACTCCGGAGCGTTTTGTGCCGCTAATGGAAAGGGAGGGCGCTATAAGCCGTTTGGACTATTACGCTCTTAACAAAGTGTGCGCCTTTTTGGAGGAGCTTAACCAAAAGGGCATAGAGGACTTTTTCATATCCTGCAACTTTTCAAGGGATACGTTTTCTGACATTGAATTTGTTGAAAAGTGCTTTAGTGTCATAAGCAAATATAAATTTAACCATGAGCTTTTAATTTTTGAAATTACCGAGAGCTTAGCTTCAAAAAATGTTGAACAGCTGCGTAAAAATGTTATTGACATAAAAAAATACGGTGTAAGCATAGCTATTGACGATTTTGGAGAGGGCTTTACATCGTTTTTTGACATACAGCAATATCCAATTAACGGCATAAAGCTGGACAGAAGCCTTGTTAACAATGTTAACACAAAAAATGGATACTCAATACTTAAAGCCATGGTTCAGGTTGGCCACGAGCTTGGCCTTACTATACTTGCCGAGGGAGTTGAGACTGACGAACAGGTTGAAATGCTTAAAAAGCTGGACTGCGACGTTATACAGGGATACAGATTTTTCGCGCCAATTCCCAAATGGGAGGCTGAAAACATTATTATGAAGCAGAATAAAACCATGCTTTGAGATTAATATCAATTTTTGTTTAATAAAAAGCGGCCTGTCTGCGGGCAAAATAAAAATGCTGCCAATGGACGTTCAAAAGGCAAGGCGGTATGATTGCAGCAAGTTTTGTGAAATGGCAGAGAGATTTTTTATTAACGAAAATCCGGCAACAAAAATTTGAGGAGGTATTTATGAGGTTAAAGCGAATGATAGCTTTTTGTGCGGCTGTGGCTGTGTTTACCGGAGCATATTTTGTGGAACTTTCTGCGAAGCCAGAAACGGATTTTGGCCTTTTCAGCTGGGGAGAAAATATTTTTGGGAGAAGCGAGCGCAAAATTATAAAAAAATATATTAAAGAGGCCAACATAAACGAGATATATCAGCAGTTTAATGAAAATTTGCTTGAATCGGGAAAGGCCGAAAATTTTGTAAAATATATGAGCAGAAACAATGTAGATGTTTACGCTCTTATGGGAGAGGCCGAGTGGGCCTATGAGCCGGACGGGGAGAGCCTTATAAACGAAATTCGTCTTATAAGCAATTATAATAAGCGCCAAAATAAGGACGGAAAAATAAAAGGCGTTATGGTTGATGTTGAGCCTCATCTTTTAGAAGAATGGGTTTATGGAGAGGAAGGGCTGGATATTCTTTTTGAAAGCTATTTAAGCTGTATGCAGAATGCCTATGAATATGCTGTAGACCACAACCTTGAGTTTTGGGCCTGCATACCTAATTCTTATGATGATATAGATTATTACGCCCTTAAAGTCCTTGTTTATTCAGCCTGCGACGGCATAGCTGTTATGAATTATAACAGGCGCGACGAATATGGCCAAATGGAAGGCGAGGTTGAGCTTGCTCAGATGTGTGGTAAAAAGGTAATGTGTATATATGAGCTTCAACAAGTTGGCAAGCACAGTCTTGAGGGTATAAACACATACGCCAATGAGGGCATTTATGCCCTTTGGGAGTCTGCGCGGAATTTAGAGAACGAATTTAATTATGAGGGGCTAAGCTTTGCTTATCATTATTATGAGCCTTTAAAGGATTTGCTTTAATTAAAGGTGTTTTAGATAAGATAGCGGGGGAATTTTAAATGGATAAACCCAGAAAAAACTGGAAAAAAATATTAATAGCTATGCGGGCCGATATTGTTATATTTGTTGTGCTAATTGTTATAGGAAGCGTAAGTTTCAGTTTTGTTAAAACTGCGCTTCTTAAAAACTCACAGGAGCTTGGCTCGTCTTTGGCCGCCAGCTGTGCCTCAGAGGAAAGCAACAGTCTTACGGTTTATGAAACTTTGCTGTCGTTTGGGGCGGATACAATAAGCTCAAATATAGACGTCTGGGAATACGGCGATATGGAGAACTGGTTAAGGGCATATTCAAATCGTATTCAAATGGCCCTTGGGCAGGGCACCGTAGATATGTATGCTGTAATTGACGGAAAAATAATAGCTGTAAATCCATGGGAAGGTGACGAAACATACGATTATTCGTCTTCAAGCTGGTATCAAATGGCTATATCTTCTGACAAGGCAGTTTTTACAGATGTGTATACAGACGCCATTTACAACAGACCTGTTATAACAATGGCGAAAGGATGCGGAGAAAACGATGTTTTGGCTTTTGACATTTTTCCAGAAAATATACAGCTTGAGAAAAGCGCATTTGAACTGCCGGATGGGGCGTCGGTTTTTTTGTGTGACAGCAACGGAACCTTAATTTATAGTCAACTTGAGAAAAAATATCCGAAAAACGAGGTTCAGGAATATTTTAATGGGATTTTTAACGGCATAAAAAGCGGTGAGCATGACAAATATGACTCGTTTGTTATGGATATGGACGGAAACAAAAGGGGAGCCTATTACAAAACAATGCCGAATGGTTGGCTTGCCGTTGTTACAATACCTTTTTCAAGTATACTTCATGATTTACGCAGTTTTACAACTGGCTCTCTTATTGTTTTTATGTTTCTTATACTAACTCTTGTTTTAATTACGCTTAAAGACCTTAAATTTAACTGGCAGATAGAAAGAACAAACGAAACCGTAAGGGTTTTGGGAAACTCTTATTATGCCATATATAGAGTTGATTTTGTTAAAAATACCTATGAGATGATAAAAGGGTCAGACTACATAAGAAGCCGCATGGAAAAGACGGGAAGATATGACGAGCTTCTTAAAACAATGGTTGAGGTTATAGAAAAGGACGCCTGCGATGAATATATGGAAAGCTTTTCCTTGCAAAATATGCAGAAGTTACTGTCTAAAAGAATTCGAAACTTTGGCGGGGATTTCCAGCGAAAATTTGGTGATGAATACCGTTGGGTCAATGTACGTGTATTGTTTGATGAATCTCTGGAGCCACAGGAAGCGGTGCTTTGCTTCCGTGAAGTTGAAGAAGAAAAAAATAGGCAGCTTCAAGAAAGAAAGTTATTACAAAATGCACTGGAAAATGCAAGACAAAGCGAAAAGGCCAAGCAGGCATTTTTCAGTAATATGTCTCATGATATGCGCACCCCTCTTAATGCAATCATTGGTTTGTCCGATCTTATCTCTCAATACTCAAAGGATCCCCAGAAGGTTTCAGAATATATTGAGAAGATCAACTTTTCCAGTAATCAGCTCTTAAACCTCATCAATGATATTCTGGATATGTCTCGCTTTGAACAAGGAAAAGTGATTTTGGACAATCAACAGTTTGATTTAAAAAAATGCATAGAAGACTCTATGGCAGCTTTCCGCTTACAGGCTGATAAGGAAAAGAAAAATTTTATGGTCTCTTTTCAGATCGACGATAGCTATGTACTAGGAGATTCGCTGCGCATGAGTCAAATCTTGAACAATCTTGTTTCTAATGCATTGAAGTTCACTGATGAAGGCGATTCCATATCGGTCGAGATAAAACAGCTTGGGCGGGATAAACAGGCCAAATATAAAATTGTGGTCAAGGATTCTGGATTAGGCATGTCAAAAGACTTTCTCCCACGTCTCTTTGAACCTTATGCCCGGGAAACACGTTTTAGCGGCAAAGAAATTTCCGGTACAGGGCTTGGCATGCCAATTGTTAAAAATCTAGTCACCCAGATGAGTGGGCAAATCCAGGTGGAAAGCGAGTTGGGAAAAGGAAGTACTTTTACTGTTGTCCTCCCCTTTCTTGTTGTAAATGCGAATGAGTTAATCGAGAATGAGTCAAAAGTTTCCAGCTCCAGAGAAATCTCCCTGGAGGGCAGAAATATTCTTTTGGCTGAAGATAACCTTATTAACATGGAAATTGCAACTGAAATGCTCACCATGTATGGAATCAAGGTTACTCAGGCATGGAATGGTATTGAAGCAGTCGAATTATTTCAGTCATCTCCGCTTTTTACCTATGATGCAATATTAATGGACATGCAAATGCCTCAAATGGACGGATGTGAAGCAGCAAAAAAAATTCGTTCTCTGTCTCGGCCTGACGCTACAACAGTTCCAATCGTTGCCGTTACAGCCAATGCTTTTACAGAGGATATTGCGCAAACGACATCTGCTGGTATGAACGCTCATATATCCAAGCCCATTGATTTTCTTTTGCTCTGCCAAACTCTTTCAAAGCTAATGATGCAATCTGACCGATAATAAAAGGCCATCGCTCTAACGATGGCCTTTTATTATGAATGTTGTCTTTATCAAAATTAAAAAATTAGTCGAATAGTAAAAATGATTAACAGCACTGCGCCTATACCGGTTGCAGTTCCATAAATCTTTCTCGATTCTCGATCCCCTTTTTCCTTTAAGAAGTAATAAATTCCACTGACTAAAATTAATGCGCCAATCAGTATTGCAATCACATTAATTAACATTTCTTTTCCTCCATTTCAACAATATTGCAGAATTTATAATGACCAGTACAGATCCCGCATTATGTACAAGGGCGCCTACAACTGGATTTAAAATTCCAGTAATTGCTAGAATAATTGCTAAAAAGTTTAGAACCATAGAAAAGGTTAGATTACATTTAATTGTGGTCATCATTCGACGTGATAAGGCCAATAAATGCGGTATTTCTTTAACTTCATCGTCGACCAAAGCAATGTCCGCTGCATCTACGGCGATATCACTTCCCACACCGCCCATGGCAATTCCCACATCTGCTTTTTTCAGAGCAGGTGCGTCATTGATCCCATCCCCAATCATACAAATGGATTCTTTTTTCTTCTGATAAGTATCAATCCAGGTAAGTTTGTCTTCTGGCAGACAGTTGGCATGAACCTCACGGATTTGCAGCTTTTCTGAAATGGACTGTGCCGCTTGATCATTATCCCCTGTCAGTAATACAGGTTGAACGCCTAGAGAATCTATGTTCTGAATCATCCCTGCGCTTTCTGGACGAAGCGCATCAGATAGAGCTAAAAACCCCGCGAGCTTTCTTTGAATGGCTACGAAAATAATTGTACACCCCTGAGACAGATAGGTATCTGCCTCTTTCATCAGCACTTCATTTAATAGCACATCAGATTCGCTCAATAATTCTCGATTTCCTGCTATAATCTCCTCTCCTCCAACAAAGGCCAAGACGCCACGGCCAGGCAGCATTTGAAACTGTTCACTTTGCAAAAGAAGCTCCTGTTTATCCTTCCGATAGCAGCGAACAATTGCCTTCCCCAAGGGATGTTCTGAACGTTGCTCCGCAGCAGCAGTCAAAGCATATAGTTTTTCTTCGGGATATTCGTTCATATAGCTTTTTACTTTGACTACTTCAGGTATTCCATAAGTAAGTGTCCCTGTTTTATCAAAAGCAATCATTGAAACAGTAGATAAACGCTCTAATGCATCTCCCTCTCTTATGAGGAACCCATGTTTTGTAGCATTTCCAATTGCTGCCATAATGGCAGTAGGCGTGGCCAGAACAAGCGCGCAAGGGCAAAAAACGACCAAAATGGTAACTGCGCGAATAATTTCTTCAGTGATCAGCCAGGTCAACGCTGCTGCTGTCAAAGCAATGACCACGATCCAGGTAGCCCAACGATCAGCAATACCAACAATTTTTGCCTTTCCTGCATCTGCTGATTGTACCAGTCGAATCATACGCTGGATTGAACTGTCTTCTCCAACTTTTGTAGCCTTCATATCAAAGGAGCCAAACTGATTGACTGTGCCGCTTGATACATCATCACCAGCCGCTTTATCCACAGGGAGTGATTCTCCTGTCATGACGGCCTGGTTAATTGACGTCTGTCCTGAGAGGATAACTCCGTCGACTGGGACAGTTTCTCCAGGTAGAACCCGGAGAATATCGCCTACCTTCACCTGCTGCGCGGGCACTATCCTTTCATTCTTCCCATTCATAATCCGCGCTGTCTGAGGAGTAAGATGTACTAATTTTTCAATCCCAGCCCTAGCCTTTGCAACTGTGAGATCCTCTAAAAGCGCACCGAGTTGCATAATAAACGCCACTTCACCTGCGGCAAAATCTTCACCAATAATGACAGAGGCAATCAGTGCAATAGATACTAAAACATCCGCCTTAATATCAAACGCAGTAATCAGCCCAATAATTGCCTCTAAAATGATAGGAATTCCACAGAAAATAATGGCAATCCATGCTGCATCAAAAGGGAGTGGAATAAAATCAAAAATACTAACAAGTAGTGCAAATCCGGAAACAACCAAGCAAACTATATCTTTTTTTATTCCTCCCCATTCTAATAGAGCTTCTAAATTTTTCATAATGCGCCTCCTTTTATACCTATAGGGGTACATGTATATTATATCAACCCCTATAGGTATTGTCAATGATATACACATATTATAATTTTAAGTTGACGCTTATAAAAGAATATGATACAGTTATGTTAGCTAAAGCTAACTTTAAAAGGAGGTAAAGATTTTATGATTAAATATACTGTAACCGTGGAAGGAATGCAGTGTGGCATGTGTGAAGCTCATGTCAATGATGCTGTAAGGAAGGCTTTTCCTGTAAAAAAGGTGAATTCATCCCATAGCAAAAACCAGACCGTTATTATTGTCGATCAAGCCATAGATGAACAAGCTTTAAAGAAAACTATCTCTGATTCTGGATATGCTGTATCTTCTATTGCAAGTGAGCCTTATGAAAAGAAGGGATTTCCTTTTTTTAAAAAGGGATAAGTCTTACAATTTAACCTTAAATCTCAAAAGGGAAGCTCCTAAGAGCTCCCCTTTTTTCATGCTAGCTTTCTGATAATAGCTCCTCTGCCCTATTCACCGTCATAGATTTCAACTTTTGTGGCCTCTAGAATGAAACAAATATGTATTTACCTTTTTATAATCTTTTGTACGGCAAGTGACTATTCATTGACAATAGCAACTTTAATGCCTTCCATGCTCAGGTTCATTTCCAGAGCTTCGGTAACCTTCTCTAACGGATATTTATGAGTGACCAATTTCTGAATCGGCAAGCCCATCTCATGAAGTGTATCCATCAGTGCGATAGTCTTCGGATAATCCTCAACTGCGTAGGCCCAAGATCCTACCAAGGTGATCTCCTTGTTGCAGAAATCAAAGTGGGGATTTACTGTGCACTCACCATTGTTAACAAAGAAACCAACTTCGCAGACACCACCGCCACGTTTGACCAACTTATAGATATTAGATGCTGCACTGGGTACGCCGGTGCACTGGAACGCAAAATGAGCATTTCCAGCTTCCTTTTCAATGACGGCTTTCATCTCGTCAAAACTTCCATAATTAGTAAAGTTATAGGTATACTTTGCACCAAACTCTTTGGCAACAGCTAATCTGGAATCACTACCATCGACTGCAATGATGTTGGTAATACCAAAAGCCTTCACAGTGGCCAACATGCTCAATCCGATAGGACCACAGCCTTGGATAAGTACAGTAGAGTTAAACCCTAAAAGACCGGTAGATTTTGCTCTTTCCAGTGCATGGACAGCAACAGCCAAGGGCTCGATGAGCATACGGGTATCCAAATCATATTTGCTGACGTTGAATACAGAGGATCCTTTCCGCAGCACCAAGTATTCACCAAAATAGCCGTTGAAATGAATATCATCATCCGGCATCAGGCCATAGCAACCAAGATTGTCACACAAATTGGGGCGGGATGGAAAATCGATGCAGGACGGGCAAGTGCCACAAGTAAACACAGAGGTGACAATTTTATCGCCAACTTTCAGGGGTTTACCAGTAGTATCCGTTTTAATATTTTTGCCCATTTTGATGATTTCGCCAGTACCCTCATGACCCAATACAATTGGAATATAACCAAAAGGATCATTCTTGTACTCATGAGCGTCAGTGCCACAGACACCTACACCTTCGATTTTAACAAGCATCTGATCGTCATTGATTTCGGGAATATCATATTCCTAAATCTCAAACTTTCTCTTTGCCACTAGCATTGCTACTTTTCCTTTAGCCATTACAATACCTCCTAAAATTAATAATTAAATGACCTCAATATTTTGTAATGCCATATATTGTCGATACTCTTCAGGAAAATCGTCATCGACGATAAAGGCATCAACTTCATGAATGGGCAACATACGAAAAAGGGATCGTTTATCAATCTTGCTGGAATCTGACACCACATAGCATTTTCCGGAAACTTCCCGCATTGCCACGTTGCTCTCCACTTCGGCCAACACGGGGTGCATTATGCCACCTGAAATACTAATCGCTGATGTTCCAAAAAAGCACTTGTCGATGGTGAAAGACCGGATAAACTCAGCTGAACCTGGACCTACAATCATTCCAGAGCGGGTACGTACCTTTCCACCTGGCAGGTAGACTTGGACATTGGGGAGCAAAGAGGCTTTCGCAGCAATATAAACATTTAGCGTGACGATACTCAGTGGCGTTTTGTCCCCAATATAATCTAAAATATACTCTGGCGTACTTCCTGAATTAAGGCCAATGGTATCACCGGGTTCAACAAGAGAAGCAGCTTTTTTCGCAATCACTTGTTTCGCTTCATAGTTTGTATTACGTTTTGCTGTCAGAGCCAGTTCTTTCACTCCGTTATGAATGTTGGGCGTTGTACCTGAATTATTGATACAAGCGCCGCCATATACCAACGTAATGTCCCACTTGCCAGCCAGCGCTTTAAGGTCCCTGCGAATTGTTTCTTCTCTCACCCCATATTTCTGACTAAGTTGGGAAACCTTCACAGAACCGACCCTAAAAAGTTGATCTAAAATTTCCTTTTGCCTATCTACACTGAGCATAATATTTTATCCTTTTCCCTTAATCATAATCAAAGCTTACACATGTTAACTTCAAAAGTTCACCATATGAGATGTACAATTAATAATATATCATGTTTACTTTTATGTGAAAAGGGCAATTTTTAACGAAGATAGTCCAGATAGTATTGTGCAGTATTACCTAATCTGTGTAATTTAAAGTAGGCATGGGGATCACAAACGATAATTTCTTTCCCTCCCGCCTTCTTGATATCTGTTACAGCCATTGCACCTATGCTGGAAAGAAGTTTGTCATCACCTGTTCCTAAAATAAACTCAGAGCAAACCGGCATTCCCCACATGGTAACAGTGTTTACCCTTTTATCTCCTTCGACGAAGGGAAGGAATTCACAGCTATTATGGATTGGCTTCTCTTCCTGATTTTCCGTTAGCTCATTGAGCAGGTCTGACATTCCCAAAAATCGGGTATAAAAGCTGCCGCCATATAGATAAGCCTTAGAAGCTGTAATCTCTGTAGCGAGTTCCAAAATATTGATGATTTCAAGCTCATGTGAGATGCCTACTGCTTCACAGAGGGTAGTCAACAGGAAATGACTTTGACCTGTAAGGGTAATAACTCTACGGATACCTTTTTCCTCTAGTTGATCTATCAACTTCTGAAAATGGGCAATCCCTTTGTCCACAAGGCCCATAGCAAAATATTCAAACCCTCCGAAGTAGGGGCCAATATCTTCATGAACCTGTATATCTAAGCTATTCAAAAAGTCACCCAAATGAATGGCACTCGAAGAACAAAAAGCATAGGTGGCATCGTCGACAAACAAACAAATATTGCTGTCTTCCTCTACAGGAATCGCTTCTTTCCATAATTGACGTTCATGGGCATCTATGGGGAGAATATGATCTCCCTGAGAAGCGATTGTCTCCAATAATTTGTCGGCATCCTCACGATAAAATCCATGCTTCAAGAAAAGCTCCCGACCTAATATCTGCGAGAAAAGATATCCATTGGGACTCTCACCAAAGTTTTGCCAACGCTCTCCTAAACCGGAAAGGAGAGATGAAAATACGAGATCAGCTCCAAATTGGGATGGCTCTAATTCTCCCAGCCAAACGGCCCTGATAATTTGTGCTACTCTTGATGGATAATAGCACATATCCCTTGTAGCCAGATATTCCGGACAATAACAAACAGCCTGATCCATATGAACCGCCTGATGTTTGAGGATATCCGCAAATACTTTATTGTCAAGTGAGAATTTTCTCATAGTCCCAGCACCCCCTTGTTCACTATTCCATCTGGATCGAGTCCGTCTTTGAGTGCCTGCATCACCTGGATACCGCTCTTTCCATGTTCTTTTACCAAGAACTCTGCCTTGGCCGTACCTACTCCATGATGGTGAGACACATTGCCACCATATTTCAAGCTAGTCTCACAGGCAATTCTCAAGCACTGTAAATAGCGCTCCTCTCCAGCTTTATCATCTCCGCCTGTCTTAGAGTGAAAGATGACATAGACGCTGGCGCCATTGTGATAAACATGGGAAAAATGGCAGTCCACCACTTCGCAGAGAGGTTCTAAAGCCTTTTTCATCTCCCGCCATACGTTTTCAATGCAGTCCCAAGGAGCTGCCACCTCAATTGCGTCAGCAGTACCACCTGGTATTGCATCGTAATCCAACATCTTCTTGGTGGAAAAGCGGGTGTCGAACCACTCTTTAGCGGCTAACTCCCCTTTAGGCCGCCCCAGTCCTGCTCGGCAGATCTCATCAGTAAGCCGGGCTTCGAGTTCAGTCATTTCCCGTTCTCCTTCAAAGACCAGAATTAAAAGAGCAAAACCTTTTTCGAAACGATATTGGGCAATTTTGTGGCTTGCCTCCACTTCATCATAAAGACGTACCACAGCAGGCCGCAGGCCCCTTTGTATAAAGCGGCGGATGGCCTCTAAGCCATCAGGAGTGGAGGGGAAAGTATATGCACGGAAAATCCGATGTTCTGCGACAGGATAGATCTTCATTTCCACCTCGGTAACAATACCATATACTCCCTCACTGCCAAGAAAAATCTCATTGAGCTCAGGTCCGGTGGAACGTTTCGGAGCTTTATGGGTAGCTAGTATTTCTCCATTAGGAAGTACTACCCGCAAAGCAGTGACCATATCATCCATTTTGCCATATTTCGTTGAAAAGGTGCCAATGGCACGAGTCGCTACCATACCGCCTAAACAGGCGCTTTGAAAAGACTGCGGATATTGTCCACAGGTATAGCCATGTTCATTGAGCATATTTTCAAACTCTGCCCCTGACAAGCCGCAACCGCCGGTTGCCGTTGCATTTTTAACATTAATTGAAAAATGCTGAAGTCTCTTGGTATCAATCACAACTTCGCCATGATACGGGATGGTCCCGCCTACGATGCCGCTTCCTCCCCCATAAGGGATTACATGTATTTTATACTGCTGGGCAAGTTTCATGATGCCACTGATCTCTTCCTCATTTTCAGGGCGCAGTACACCACTGGTTTGATAAGGATATTTTCCTTGAAGCATCCACTTATATTCCCTGGGATAGCATCCGTGGGAATAGATGAGCTTCTCTTCAGGGGAGAGCAAAATTTCAGTACCAGGACACTGAACTCGTACCTCGTCCCAAAAGCGCTGTAATGTCTCGTTCATCATCTTAGTTCCTTTCTATTGATCTGACCTTGAAATTGTTCTGGCCGCTATGATATCAATACCTGTGCCCAAAATATCCTGGACAACAATCTGTCCCATAGTGACCGGAGCTTCTAGTTGCAATGTATAAAGGTAATGAAGGCAATCCTTTAACATTCCTTTTGGCACGGTATCACTGCTGATTACTGGCAACATATGGATATGGGAGCCTTTGATACTCACTGTAGTGGTAATCATCCGCCGGGGATTTGTGTATTCGTTTCTGGCATAATTTTCGCCTCGTACACATCTGTTTCCTGAAACGGTGATCTTTCCTTCCTCGTCAACCAAAGTGATATCACAGCTTTGAGGACAGACAATACAGGTATAATCTATTTGTTTCATTTGCCTTCCTCCTCAAGTACGTCCACAGTGACGCCCCCACTCATTCCTGCGCTAAGTTGAATCGGAATTGCCATCATTTCAGGCGGAGCGGCCACTTTATAGTGTTTCTGTGCAACTATTTTTTCCCCGCATTTGACAATAGCTTTTGTATTTGTCATTGGCTTTCTAACACGCAAATAGAGAGTACATGTATCGTCCTCTTCTGGTGATTTGTAAGATTGCGGCAACACGAAAGAGACATTCTCTCCTGCCTAAATGGCATAGCTAGACCCAACCGGTGCCCCTTTCTTTAGGTAGGCCGCCGCACTGGCAGCTGCTCTTTCTCCTGTTGCAGACACATAGTCTACTAAATCAAAAACAGCAGCTACATTTCCCGCGGCAAAGATTCCTGGAACTGATGTCATCATCCCATCATCTACCAAAGGCCCTCGGGTAATTGAGGACAGCATAATTCCAGCTCCCCTGCTCAGTTCATTTTCGGGAATTAATCCTACCGATAGAACCAGCAAATCGCAGGCAATTTGTCTCTCAGTTCTCTTTATCGGTTTTCTCTGAGCATCCACCTGTGCTACAGTAACTCCTGTAATCCTTTCCTTACCATGAATCGCTGTGACGGTTGTGGAAAGATGAAGAGGTATTCCATAGTCTTCCAAACACTGGACCACATTTCTTCTGAGGCCACCCGGAGATGGCATTACTTCATAAACACCTTCCACCTTGATGCCTTCTAAGGTCATACGACGGGCCATAATGAGCCCAATATCGCCGGAGCCCAGTATTACAGCTCGTTTTCCAGGCAAAAATCCCTCCACATTGATGTACTTTTGTACCGCTCCGGCGGTGAGTACTCCAGCAGGCCGACTTCCCATAATTCCTACTTGACTCCGAGTGCGTTCTCTACAACCCATCGCCAAGATGACTGCGCCTGCATCTACCTGAGTAAGCCCCTCTTTCTCACTTGTCACCAAAAGAGTCTTATCAGGGTGTAGTTCTAGCACCATCGCGCCCAACATCACCTGAATATCATTTTGATGTACCATATCTACAAAGCGCTGGGCATATTCACAACCTGAAAGTTGCTTTTTAAATCGAATGAGGCCGAAACCATCATGGATACATTGATTCAGGATACCTCCGAGATCAGCGTCACGTTCAATGAGCATCACCTTTTTGACTCCAAGTTCTTTTGCTCGAACTGCTGCGGCCAAGCCAGCAGGTCCTCCGCCGATGATTGCAATATCTACCTGTTCTTTTCTCATCGATCGATCACCTGCCTCGTCTTTTCCAAAAGTACTTGGGATCCCTCTCCCTTGAGGGTAACCTCTAGCGGGGAAACACCAAGCTCCCTAGAAAGGATTTCTAGTACTTTTGCTCCACAAAAGCCCCCTTGACAACGACCCATGCCTGCTCGTGTCCGCCGTTTGACAGAATCTATGGTTGTCGCTGGAATTTTTCCATGGATGGCTTTGACAATTTCTCCCTCAGTTACACTTTCACACCGGCAAATAATGTGGCCATATCGTGGATCTTCTTTGAGCATGGCCTCTCGTTCCTCTACGCTTTCTCTAGCAAAAGGAGTCTGCGCTTGACGCACCGGCTGAAAATTTGCTTTATTTTTAACATTTGGCATCCGCTGCAGCAACAACGTATCTACCAACTCTGCAATAGCCGGGGAACTTGCCAATCCAGGAGACTGAATACCTGCTACATGCATAAAATTATGAAGCTTTTTGGAATTCTCGATAATAAAATCCTCTTCGTAGGTAGCTGCTCGATTTCCTGCAAAATAGGTTATTACGCCGCTTCTATCCATTCCCTCTACCAGACGAAAAGCCTTGCCTAAAATGAAATCCATATCTTCCTGTTCAACGGAAAGGTCTTCCTTATCCCATACTTCCTTTGCAGAAGGTCCCCACAGCATTGTACCGTCTGGAGTCATCATAGGACCTCCGCCTTTGGTATAGTTGCTCGGAGCCAATCCAGCAAAGGTAGAAAGTTTTCCTTTGTATTCTTTGTCGAAAATAACAAGTCCCCCCGGCGAGGATGAATGCTGTAAAAGCGATCCCCTGCCATTTCAGCAATTTCGTCTGCATAGAGACCCGCGGCATTAATGACAAAGTCACATTTTATTAAGCCTTGATTTGTCAGTACACCTGAAATCCGGCCATTGTCAATTTCCATATCTACAGCGCGGCAGGAGAGACGGAAGCGCACCCCATTGTCCACAGCGTTTTCTGCCAATGCCAGTGCAACCTCATATGGCTCCACATATCCGGCAGAAGGCGTCCATAACGCACAGGTAATGGCACTGGAAAGTGCCGGCTCAATTTCTCTTGCCCTCTCTCCAGAAATGATTTCAATACCGGGAACGCCATTCTTTTTTCCGTTTTCGTAGTATGCCTCAATGACTTTTCTATCTTCTTCATCAAAACCACAGACAAAAGATCCTGTCCGATTAAACTGAAATCCCAGATCTCTGGCCCAATCACTATACAAAGCATTTCCGCGAACGTTGAGCTTAGCCTTGAGTGTATCCGGTTTTGAATCATATCCAGAATGAATCATGCCATTATTGGCTTTTGTTGTACCACAAGCAATATCTTTCTTCGCTTCAATCAGCAGTATATCTAATTGATAGCGGCTCAACTGCCGGGCAATTCCGCATCCAGTGACACCACCGCCAATAATAACAACATCCGCCCGATCTACCTCACCTAATGCACGGTAAGGGGATATATCCTCTTTTTTCTTCTCCTTCACTTCCGGAGATTGCAGATCACACACCACATGGCGCACGCCTGGTAACTTGGCCGCCATGTGTCCTACATCCACAACCTCCTGCCAACTTCCAAGGCTTCCCGTGAGATGGGCGATACCATCCTCATCCAGGTCAATTTCTGCATGACCATGGATTCCCATCTGAGCAAGCCGATCATAAAAACTTTGCAAGTTTTAATCACTCCTCATTGCTTGATCCATTTGCGGCTTCTTTCCACCGCTTCTAGCCATTCACTATAACGTTTTGCTCTTGTTGTATCTTCCATATGGCTGGTAAAAGTAGCATCATATGTAACTGCACGGTCAAAATCTTCTTTACGCCATATGCCCGCGGCTAAACCTGCTAATTCTGCAGCTCCCAAGCTAGTAGCTTCCACCGAATTTGGACGCCGAATAGTCGCGTCAAGAATATCCGCCAATAGCTGAGCCAACAGGTTATTCTTAGAAGCCCCGCCATCAATACGAATGTCGGTTACGCCCTGTCCAGAATTCTCTTTAATGGATTCAATGATATCTTTAATAGAAAATGCAATGGATTCCAAAGTTGCCCGACATACATGCGCCTTTGTTGTACCACGATTGATACCGATCATCAGCCCCCTGGCAAAAGGATCCCAGTGGGGAGTTCCTAGTCCTGTTAAAGCAGGAACCAGATAAAGTCCGTTAGAATCCTCTACTGAACGCGCTAGCGTTTCACTGTCAGCAGATTTTTCAATGATTCCAAGACCATCCCGAAGCCACTGGACAGCAGATCCTGTAACTGCTGCATAGCCTTCCATGGCATTGCTAATGTGTTCCCCAATTTTCCAACCGATCACGGTATTAATTCCACCCTCTGGAATAACCGCACATTGCTCACCAATATTGACATCCAAGAAAGAACCAGTACCATTTGTCAGTTTTGCCATGCCCGCTCCACGGCAACCCTGTGCATAAAGAGCTGCATGTTGGTCAGCAATAGCACTCATAATGGGGATTTCTGCCCCTAAAATCTCTGAAAGAGTGGTGCCAAAATTCCCCGAATCATCCATGATAGACGGGAAGCAAGCAACGGGAATTCCCAAATAATCCAGAAGCTCCTGATACCATGTACAGCTTTTTAGATCCAGTGCTCCAGTGACAGATGCGTTGGAATAACTGATGGCGTGGGTCTTCCCACCTGTCAACTTCCAAATCGACCAGCTGTCAATGGTGCCGAAAATAGCTGATCCATCTAATAGTTTCTCCCGTACCTGAGGTACATTTTGCATCATCCATTCAATCATTAGTGAAGAATAGACAGTAGCAATGGTCCAACCTGTCGCCATTTTGCATTTCATTCCCCAGGGGCTATTGTTAAGTTCTTCGCAACGAGCACCGGTACGGCTGTCCTGCCAAACAATCGCATGATATAAGGGAATTCCTGTCTCCTTATTCCAAATCACCGCAGTGGCCCTCTGGTTAGTAATGCCAATACAGGCTATTTCATTAGGAGAAATTCCTGCCTGAGAAATAGCATTACGACATTGCTGTACTGTCTTATCATAGATTTCCATGGCATCGTGCTCAACTTTGTCCTCGCTTGGAGTAAATTGAGTGAATTCTTCGTAACTCTGGGCAATAACAGAAAACTCTTGATTAAAGATAAGCGCCCGAGTTCCAGTGGTACCTTCATCGATAACCAATACATACTGTTTCATAGCAAACCTCCTTATTTCTATTAGAATATAAAATTGGTTTTATATTGTTTATTTTAATTTTATTATAAATATTTTGTTGTTTTATATTATATTTATGTGGTTTTACCTAATAATATCGGATAGCTGTGACAATGTCAATCCCTGAGATATCCCCAAACTTTTGCCATGATATTTGTGCATGTCTACTTTATTATTAAATTTAACGGGAAATAAAAGAGTAAATCCAATATAAGAACTTGCTCTTTTACGGTTTATGATAATATAATCGGAACGTTTATCCAGATAAAAACAATAAAAAGCCCGGCGGAAATTTTCCGCCGGGCTTTTTATTGTTTTTATCTATTCATGAATACTTTCATTGCTTCCATGGCATTTTCTTGCATATATTTAAGACCAAGATTGGAAATGATCTGGAAGCCGACCAAATCATCTGCATTTTTAATATAGTCAGCAATATGAGGAGACGGTGCTGTTGCCATATAAGTATAATAATTGATCTTTCTAATTCCGTTACTAATAGCCGATTGGAAGCCTTCGGGGCTAACGCCGGAGCCACCATGCATGACAAGACCAACATTCTCAGGAATAACCTCTTGGACCTTTGCAACAACATTGGTGTCCAACTTCGGTTTTGTCCGATAAAAGCCATGAACCGTGCCAAAAGAAATCGCCAAAGCGTCACACTGTGTCTCCTCACAGAAGCGGGCAGCTTCAGAAGGATCAGTATATAGATCTTCCGGTTTGTAATCTACAACATTACCATCAGCATCTAAAGTACCAGCTTCTTTATTGGGCATCTTACCCAACTCTGCTTCGACTGTCATCCCCATCTTATGAGCAAAGGTGACAAATTCTTTTACATTGGCAATATTCTCCTCATAAGGCATTGCAGAACAATCATA
This sequence comes from Candidatus Pararuminococcus gallinarum, assembly GCA_904419775.1. Taxonomy (GTDB): domain Bacteria; phylum Bacillota; class Clostridia; order Oscillospirales; family Ruminococcaceae; genus Zongyangia; species Zongyangia gallinarum. The sequence goes on from CAJFSX010000040.1 coordinate 17,708, forward strand.
CATTACTGAGGGGAACCCAACACGAACAGCTCTCCACAACATAGAGGGCGAAACACCATGATCCAGATGACAGCAAACCGGGACCTTCGCTTTGCGAGCATAATCGAGCATTACAGGACCAATATCTTCAATTTTTGTAAACCACTCATGTCCTTCTGCATGATCCAAAATAACGGGACAATTCATTTCTTCCGCTGCCGCTATAACAGCACGAACGGCCTCAAATGTCGGTGTATTAAAAGCGCCAACGGCATAATTTCCCTTTTTGGCATCTTTAAAGAGCTCAGCCAAATTTACTAACATTTCTATCTCTCCTTGTCATAAGTATTCAGATCCAGTATCGTCCATTTGTATTTAATCTGTTGAGAACGATTCCCAAGTTGAGAAATCCAATTAGTCTTTGTTTAAGAAAACCTTAATTGCTGCCATGCATTTCTCTTTCATAATTTCATAACCCATCTGGGCAATGTTCTCAAAATAGATAGGATCTTTGCTGCCTTCAATCGTTTTTAGAATTTCAGGGGCAGGCGCTGTAGTCATTGCAGTGTAATAATTGATCTTTCTTACACCATGATTAATAGCATCTCTAACCTGTGCAGCATCAACACCAGAACCACCATGCATGACAAGGGAGGT
>CAJFSX010000041.1 GCA_904419775.1 Candidatus Pararuminococcus gallinarum
TTTTCTGTGTTAAATGCGGATACAATCTCCATGCCCAGGAACAGCAGCAATATCCTGGCGCCAACCCTTATCAGAATATGTATGCGGCTATGTCCCCTTTGGGTGGCGTCCATCCCGATGCGGACATCGACGGTGTAAGCGCAGCAGAGGTGGCGGCATATGTCCGGGAAAATTCCCACTATTACCTGCCCCGCTTTAAGGCTCTTGCTGACAAAACTCGTTCCTTCTGTTGGAGTTGGTCGGCTTGCTTTTTCCATTTCATCTATTTCTTCTATCGAAAAATGTATCTCCTGGGCGCCCTGTTTATGGCAGTATATGTGGCTTGCCTTGTCCCCTCTATCCTGGTCGTAAGAGAATATGTCCAGTACTTTATGACCGCAGCAACAACGAATTTAACTTCTATTCTTACCCTGGAATCTACTTCACTGAACATGTGGTATAATATCTCACGAATTGTTTTTTTGGGTATGAGTATTTTGCTTGGTATGTTCGGTACCAAAATTTACAAATATTTTGCGATACGCAAAATCAAAAAAATCAAAGAAAACGAAAAGCGCTTGGGACACACCGATGTGAAGGCAACCTTATCTGCCATGGGTGGTGTCAGCCGAGCAATCATCGTGATCATTTTGGTCCTGTTCTTCTTTAGCTACATGGCCGCGTCCTTTTTTATGTCCTATCAAATGTTGATGTAATGGGTTTTTCCCATTTATGAAAGGCACTTTTGTGTCTGAAATCGGTATGCCGTTGCCACAGAGAACGGCGGCCGCGATTATTTGCGGTTCAGGAGGTTTTTATGAAGGTAAGAAAGGCTGTCATTCCGGCGGCAGGTCTTGGCACACGGGTACTGCCCGCCACCAAATCCATCCCTAAGGAAATGCTTCCCATTGTGGACAAGCCGGCGATCCAGTATATTGTGGAGGAAGCCGTCAAATCCGGAATCGAGGAAATCCTGATCATCACAAGCCGTGGCAAATCTACAATGGAGGATCATTTTGATCGTTCTCCCGAGTTGGAGCAAAAACTGCTCAATGCCGGGCGCACCGAAGTCTGTCAGCAGATGATCGACATTGCCAACATGGCTGAAATCCGTTATCTGCGCCAGAAGGAAACCAAGGGATTGGGCCATGCCGTTTACTGTGCGAAATCCTTTGTAGGGGATGAGCCCTTTGCCGTGCTCTACGGGGACGATGTCATCATTGGTGAGGATCCCGCCTGTGGGCAGCTATGCCGGGCCTATGAGGAATACGGCATGGGTATCGTCGGTATCAAAGAGGTTGCTACCGAGCTTCTCCATAAATATTGCACCCTTGATACCTCCCCTCTTCACGACAATTATTACAAGGTAACAGATATGATTGAAAAGCCCAAACCCGATCAGATTATGTCCAATTTTGCCATTCTGGGCCGGTGTATCCTTCCTCCCTCTATCTTTGACATCCTGGAAAATACTAAGCCCGGTGCCGGCAACGAAATACAGCTGACCGATGCTATGCGGGTGCTAGCTAACCGGGAGAGCATGATTGGTGTTGCCTATACTGGCACACGATATGACATGGGCAGCAAGCTGGGCATTCTCCAGGCCACTGTGGAAGTAGGTCTGACTCACAAAGAGGTAGGAGACGACTTCCGGGAATATCTGAAAAACATTGCAAAAAATCTGTGACATTTCTTGACAAAGATTTGTTTCATGGTATAATTTTAATGTTACCGTCAATAAAACGGTACATCCTTGCTCTGTCTTTGTGACAGGGCCACAAGTCCAAAAGGAGGTGTTTTAGAGATGGCAAATGCCAAATACGAAACCGTCATGGTACTGAACACAAAATTGGGTGAAGAAGGCGTCAAAGCTTTGGTAGACAAGTTCTCCAACCTGATCGCGGAGCACGGTACAATCGACTCCGTAGAGGAGTGGGGCAAGCGTAGACTCGCTTATGAGATCAATGATGAAACTGAGGGATATTATTATCTGATCAATTTCACCGCAGACTCTCAGTTCCCCGCTGAGCTGGACCGTATCTACAAAATTACTGACGGCGTACTTCGTACACTGATTGTCAGCAAAGAGGACAAATAAGGGGTGCATCAACTATGCTGAATAAAGCGATCCTTGTTGGAAGAATCACCGCGGATCCTGAACTTCGCCACACTCCTAACAATATTGCTGTAACATCCTTCACTGTCGCTGTGAATCGTCCTTACAGCAGAAATGCGGAGCGTCAAACGGATTTCATCGATATCGTTGCCTGGAGGAGTACTGCAGAGTTTGTCTGCCGCTATTTCCACAAAGGTAATGCCATCGCCATTGACGGCAGAATTCAGGTTTCTAATTACACTGACAAAGATGGCAATAAGCGCCGTCGCTTTGAAGTTCTTGCCGACAATGTCAGCTTTGTAGAAGGCAAAAATGCATCTGGTGCCTCTCCAGCCGCTGCGGGCGAGCCTGTACAGTCTCAGACTGGTGCTCCCGTTTCTTTTGAGAGCGGCAACATGGATGATTTCGAAGAGATTGATCTCGGCGATGATCTTCCGTTCTAATTTTGTGTAAATCCTATTCTTAAAGGAGGTTATGTACCGTGGAAAGAACTGACAGACCCAATCGTGGCAGAAAAGGCCGCAAAAAAGTTTGCGAATTCTGTGTCAACAAAGTTGAACAAATCGATTATAAAGATGTGCCGAAGCTGAGAAGATATCTGTCTGAGAGAGCGAAAATTGTTCCTCGCAGAGTCACCGGCACCTGTGCACGCCATCAGCGTCAGCTGACCGTTGCTATCAAACGTGCACGTCATCTTGCACTGCTCCCCTACATCAGCGACTAATAAAAAAGGCCTGTACTTACAGGCCTTTTTACTTTTCCGCGCAAACAAAAAAAGATGCCTGGTCTTTTTGACCAGGCATCTTTTTATCCATCCTTTTCAGGCATAAACAATTTTTTTACCCGTTCATAACATTCTTTTTCCCCAATAAAATAGATAATGTCGTTCAAGTGAAAAACCGCATAGGGACCCGGCGACAAGATAATATCTACCCCGCGCTTAATTGCAATAATGGTGGCACCCGTATTCTGCCAGAACATCAGGTCAGAACTGGTCTTTCCTACATTTTGCATCCCCTGGGTAATATGAAATCGAAAAGGGGTAAAGGGATTAACCTCATCATATCGTTCTGTAAGGCTTAACAATTGCTCGACATTATCCAGCAATTCCTCCTGCTGAGTTTTCTGGTTTTTTGACCACTGGTAAATGCTTCTCCGGATATCCCGAATAGTCTGTATCTTCTGGTATTGCTCAATAAATTCAATGGTATTTTCCAAGGAAAGGATCTCAATGCCGCTTCCTTGTGTAACGCTGAGAACTCCAACATCCTGCAGAATACACACTGCTTTCCGGATAGTCTCCGGGGATACGCCGTAATGGCTTGCCAAGGTCGTTCTACCCGAAATACGCTGCCCTACTGTGTATTTTCCATCCGCAATGCTATTTGCAATATCCACGGCAATTCTCTGGTAAGCAGGCGCAACAATTTTTTTGATACTTCCCAAGCTTATAACACTCCAGACTTTTATTTGTTTCACACAATGAAAATCTTAGTCAACCTTCCACCATGGCTTTGTATACGGATTACTGGAGGCGGATTCACCTTCCGACCCAGAGGGGGACTCGTACCCTTCCGCTTTGATAAATATCATGACAGTGTCCGTGTCTTTGCTGATTTCTTCCCCGACTTCTTTATCGGTGCGGGCTACTTTGCCATCTTCCAGCGTGTCGTCGTAGACCGGTACAATCTCATATTTAATTCCCAAATCTGTCAAGGTGCGCTCTGCAAGTTCCTGAGTATAACCGACAATATTGGGCATCTTGACCATTTCAGAACCTTTGCTCACTGTTACCGTAATAGTACCACGTTGACCCAGAACCGTCTCCCCTTCATCAGGATCCTGGGCAAAAATAACACCCTCCGGAAAATCCTCACTATAGGCTTCCTTAATATCAAGGTTAAAATAATCCGTCACATTTTTATTTAACTTCACAGTCTCGATAAAGGAACCGACCAAACTGGGCACCGTCAATGGCTCATTTTCCCCTGAGGCAGATGTGCCGTCTGAACTCTGAGATGTGCTGGCGTCCGACCCCGGATTTCTTCTAGCCTGGAAAATCTGCCAAAATACTGTACCGGCAACGGCAAGGAGAATGATACCTGTCACCAACGCTGTAATAAGCGTATATTTATGATTACGCTTCTTAATTTGTTTTTTCTCAGAAATTTGCGTTTCCTTTGTTTCTGGTTTCACATAGGTTTTGGTATCATACACACAGGTATCGGATATTCCCACCTTGCCTGTTAATTTAGCCACAAACCCTTCCACAGTCTGAATTCGCCGATCGGTATCAGCTACCATCGCTTCCGCCAAAGCGTCGGATACATGGGAAGGTATGTCAAAATCCACGTCCATAGCGGAGGGAAGCCGTTGCATTTTTTCGTAGTCAGTGGAAGGCGGCGGGATAATCCCCGTAATAGACCGGTAGATTACCGCGGCAATGGCATAGATGTCCGTCCAGGTTCCCTGCCACCCATTGAGGGAATACTGCTCCGGAGCGCTATAACCCTTATAAAGCTGGGCTCCCAGTTCGCTGCCCTCTGTTCTTGCCGATGCTGTACAGAAAGAACGGATCCAAAGGTTCCCTGATGGGTCAATCAGGATATTTTCTGGCGAGAATCCCCGATGGATGATGCCCAGTTCATGGACCGCCGAAAGGGTATTGAGCAAGATTATGATCTGCTGGCTGATTTGCTCCCATTTAATTTTTCCCCCGGCCCGGGTCACCAATTCATCTAAAGTAATCGTCTTTATCTGCTGATAAACCGCATATGCCGTATTGTTTTGGCCAAATAAATCCAGCATGGGCACAATACATTCCATACCATTGAGCTTTTTGAGTCCCTTATTTAGATCGATAAAATCCATCATTAGAGCTTTATATTGCGCATCTTTACCTTGTGTAACTACTACAATTCCGTCGTCCAGATTTCTTTTACAGAGATTTGCAGGCAAATATTCCCGAATGATGACCGTTGTGTCTGTATCATTATCATGTCCTACATATGTAAAACCTTCTGGGTTGCTGTCTCTTACCTCCTGAATAATGTAACGATCCTTGAGTAGGAATCCACTCACCAAGGGGGAAAGTCGCTCATTAGAAGTATATCCGCATTCACTACAGTGCCCAGTCTCGTCTAAAATATTCTGGCAGTTAGGACAAAGGGTCAGTTGGTTGTTGTTCATTCCTCTATCACTCCTGATTACTTTCATCGCGGCAACTCCGGCTTTTGCCGGCTATAACAATTGCACTTCAATTTCTAGTGTATTTTATCTTTTATTTTTATTCATCCAATAAAAAAATTGGGTAATTGCACATCTATCTAGTTATATCATACCTTGTTTTTTCAATTCATGCAAGTTATGAAGCTGATAATCTACCGTTTTTTCACATCTCCGTCAAAGTTTGTTGATCTTTTAGTCCTTCGATTTACAGTATAGTTACAAAAAGCCGGAACGGCATAACCGTTCCGGCTTTTCTCTGATTTTATTCTTCTGCCATCTCGTCTTCATTTTCCCAGTTGTGCCAAACATTCTGCACATCGTCGTTATCATCGAGATGTTCCAGCAATCGCTGCATCTTTGTCATTTGATCAGGATCATCAATCCTCGTATAGGTGGAGGGGATCATCTCAACTTCAGCAGAGAGGAAGGAGTAGCCTTTTTTCTCAAGTGCCTCTCTCACATTCCGCAATTCATTGGGATCGGCAAAGATTTCAACCGTATCCTCTTCAAAGCTAAAATCTACGGCGCCTGCGTCAAAGCAGTCCTCCATGACCTTTTCTTCGTCCAGTTGGTTGTCTTCATTATCAATCACGATGACACCTTTTTGAGAAAACATAAAGGAGACACAGCCGGTCTGGCCCAGATTGCCGCCAAACTTGTCAAAGTAGTGGCGAAGATCTCCTGCCGTACGATTGCGGTTATCGGTCAAAGCCTCTACAATGACAGCCACGCCGCTGGGACCATAACCCTCATAAGTAATATTAATATAATCATTCTTTTCGCCGCCGCCAGCAGCTTTTTTAATGATACGTTCAATGTTGTCGTTGGGAACATTATTAGATTTAGCCTTGGCAATCAAATCCCGCAATTTTCCATTGCTATCGGGGTCAGGTCCCGCCTCTTTGACCGCCACACTGATCTCTCTGCCGATCTTGGTGAAGATCTTGGCACGCTGGCTGTCGGTTTTTTCTTTTTTCCTTTTGATATTACTCCACTTGGAATGTCCTGACATCCGCCTCTCGTCCTTTCAAAAAAGCATTACAAAATATTTTATCATATCCGGTGAGCCTTTTCAATGTTTTTATGATCTAACTGTCCGGAAAAAGCGGGATACAATCTCTAAATACTCTTCCGGAGACTTCATACTAAAGCCATGACGGGCTTTTTCAATCATTTTCAGCATGCTGTCTACTTTAGCGCTGGAGAGCAGCCGTGCCGATTCCTGCATGGAAGACTTTTCTTTGGTCCCGCATAAAACGAGGGCCTTCGCCGTGTTGTTTTTATATTGAGGTGGCAGTGCAAAGGTCAGGCTGGACCGATAAACATTTTCCAAGCTTTCTACTAGCATTCCATTGACATTGTTGTAAAAGTCATCGGCATTTTCCTTTGCCACCTGATATTGCCCGGACTGGAGCTTTGCAAACCAACGCTGCTGTAGAAGAGGATAGCATGTGTGCATCATTTTAATGCTCCTAGCAGCTCTTTTTTCACTGCTTGCAATGTTGACGCTTTCCAACACTACACATCGAGCCAAATCCGGACGAAGGGACAATGCCTGAACAGCGATCTGTCCGCCCAAGCAAAATCCACAGATTCCAAACACTTGCCCATGATATTTATCATCAATATAGGAAATCAGCTTATCCGCACTATCTTCAATAGAAATAAAAGGGTGTTCCGCATCCTCCCCGTGGCCGTCAATTGTAACTGCCACTACGGCAAAATCCTTTTGTAACACCTCAATATGGGGCTGCCATTCCCAGGTGGATAATCCACCGCCATGCAACAATACTACAACCGGTTTTTCTGGATTCTCGAACTCTTTGAAAAGCATGATATTCTCCCCATATATATATCATTTATGTCGCTTTTATTAGCATAATATGAAGTTAGAAAAAAGTCAACACGAGGGAGGAAAAAGTAAAAAAACCGCAATAAATGCGGTTTTTCATCTCAAAACTCAGCCCCGATATTCCAGATATTCGTCATAAGTGGACATACGGTCAATAATACCGTCGGGGGTAAATTCAATAATTCGGTTGGCGATTGTCTGAATCAACTGGTGATCGTGGGAGGCAAATAAGATCACACCAGGGAAATCCATCATCCCGTTGTTCAGCGCCGTAATGGATTCCAGATCCAGATGGTTGGTAGGCTGATCAAAAATCAACACATTAGCGCCGGACAGCATCATACGGGACAGCATGCAACGCACCTTTTCCCCGCCCGACAATACCTTTGCGGGCTTAAGCGGCTCATCCCCTGAAAAAAGCATCCTGCCCAAAAATCCACGGACATAGCTTTCATGTTCGTCAGAGGAATATTGACGCATCCAGTCAATGAGATTGAGGTCGCAGTCGTTAAAAAAGGCGGAATTATCCTTGGGGAAATAGGACTGGGACGTACTGATCCCCCACTTAAAGCTTCCTGCATCTGGTTGTATCTCTTCAGTTAGGATTTTAAACAAAGCGGTAGCCGCCTGTTCATCCCCGATAAACGCCACCTTATCAGTGCGGTTGAGCCGGAAGGAAACCCGGTTTAACACCTGGACGCCGTCAATGGTTTTTGAAAGGTCATTGACCTCCAGGATCTCTTTTCCCAGCTCCCGCTCCGGCTGAAAGGAAACCCAAGGGTACCGGCGGGAAGAAGCCGGCAACTCCTCTACCGTCAGCTTATCCAACAGTTTTTTGCGGGAAGTTGCCTGCCTTGATTTGGATTTGTTGGCGGAAAAGCGCTGGATAAAGCTCTGTAGCTCCTTGATTTTTTCCTCGTTTTTCTTATTTTGATCCCGCATCATCTGTTGAATCAGACGGCTGGATTCATACCAGAAATCATAGTTGCCCACATACATTTTGATTTTGTTATAATCCACATCCACAATATGTGTACATACCGTATTGAGAAAATGCCGGTCATGGGACACTACAATGACTGTGCCTACAAAGTCCAGCAAAAAATCCTCCAGCCAGTTAACGGATTTGACGTCTAAATGGTTGGTAGGCTCGTCCAACAGGATAATCTCTGGATGGCCAAACAGCGCCTGGGCTAATAACACCTTAACTTTTTGGCTGTCTTTCAGGCTCGACATCATAGCTGTATGCTCTTCGGAGGAAATTCCCAGCCCTTGGAGGATCTGAGCGGCTTCCGTTTCCGCTTCCCAGCCCCCCATTTCTGCGAATTCCCCTTCCAACTCAGAAGCCTTTTCCCCGTCCTCTTCTGTAAAATCCTCCTTCATGTAAAGGGCTTCTTTTTCTTTCATGATTTCATAGAGCCGGGGATTTCCCATGATGACGGTATCCATCACCGGAAAGCTGTCATACTGAAAGTGATCCTGTTTGAGCACTGACATACGGGTGTTTTCCGGAATTTCCACACTGCCGCTGTTGGGTTCAATCTCTCCTGAGAGGATCTTCAAAAAGGTGGACTTGCCTGCTCCGTTGGCGCCGATAACGCCATAGCAGTTACCTGGAGTAAATTTTAGGTTAACATGGTCAAAAAGCTTTTGTCCGCCGTATTGCAAGCCGACGTCGGTTACTGTGATCAATCGAACCATCCTTTGCTTGTATTATTTTGAAAAAATATCGCCCCAAGGATTGGGGCGGGTGGTGATGCCCGCAGCGAAATTCTTCGGAATTCGATTATTTCGCCGTTCTCTTTGTTTACTGCGATGGGGATGCTGTGATTTCTGCTCAGAGCTTCCCGGCTTCTTTGCTTCCTGTGGCAGAGCAGCCTTCTTTTGCTTGGTATGATTTCTATTTTCAGAAGGTCTCTTTTTATGGGATGAACTTTCTTTTCCCCGTGGCTCTTTCTTTTCTGCCTGCTGGTGCTGAGGCGCTCCCAAAATCTGCATAGGATAGGGATGCTCTTCTGCTACTGGCACCTGCTTACCAATGATCTTTTCAATGTCCGCAAGATAAGCCTTTTCCTCCCCATCACAAAAGGAGATAGCCGTTCCCCGCGTCCCTGCCCGGCCGGTCCGGCCGATCCTATGGACATAAGTCTCCGGAATATTGGGCAGGTCATAGTTAAAAACATGGGAAATCTCTTCTACGTCGATGCCGCGCGCGGCAATATCGGTGGCAACCAGCACTTGAATGCGGCCGTTTTTAAAGTTTTGCAGAGCCCGCTGTCTGGCATTCTGAGACTTATCGCCGTGGATGGCCTGGGCCTTGATATCCGCCCTCCCCAATTCTCTGGTAACCCGGTCGGCGCCATGTTTGGTCCGGGTAAATACCAGCGCGGAGGTCACTTCAGGTCTTTGCAATAGGTGAACCAGCAGCCGGCGTTTGTTCTTCTTATCCACAAAGTAAACTGACTGGTCAATCAGATCCACTGTAGAAGATTGAGGCGTCACTTCGACCTTCATCGGATCCCTGAGTAAAGAATCGACCAGTTCCATAATCTCTGGCGGCATAGTCGCCGAGAAGAACAGGGTCTGCTTCTTCTGGGGAAGTTTTGCCACAATCCGCTTGACATCGTTGACAAATCCCATATCCAACATGCGGTCAGCTTCATCCAGTACAAAAATCTCCACCCTATCTAACCGGATATACCCTTGGTTCATGAGGTCCCACAGACGTCCAGGCGTGGCTACCAGAATATCCACGCCCCTGCGCAACGCTTCTACCTGCGGCGCCTGGGATACTCCTCCAAATACTACAGCATGGCGCAGGTTCATATGCCGGCCATAGGCGCCAAAACTCTCCTCAATCTGCAAAGCCAATTCCCTGGTCGGCGTCAAAATCAACCCTCGAATCGGCCGCTTTCCCCCATCCCTTTGGTAATGCTCCAATCTCTGCAAAATAGGTAGAGCGAACGCCGCCGTCTTCCCGGTCCCGGTCTGCGCGCAGCCTAGAATATCCCGCCCTTCCAGGGCACTAGGGATTGCCTGAGACTGAATTGGCGTGGGGATTTGATAGCCCTCCTCCTTAATCGCCCGCAACAGCGGAGGAAGTAAATGCAATTGTTTAAAACTAGTCAATATGGTTACCTATCTTTCTCATACCAAATATTCCACATCTATATATGGATGCTAACTTATCAAAGAATATATTAAGTATACCACATTTTACACAAAAAACAAATCTTCTATTTGGATATAATTCCTGTAGAAATGAACGCAAAAACACCCGCTTAACGGGAAGCGGGTGTTTTCCGGGTATTATCTTACTGAAAATCCTCGATGGACTTAACAACTGTATGCTCGATAGGTTTCCAAGTAATCTTTTGAAACAGGGCACAAACCGCAATGGGGATGTAGGTCATCATGAAAATTGGGAAGGTAAAAAGATATAGGATTTTCTTTACTGGGTGGGCATGAATTTCTTTCCACTCGGTAAGCGTGGTCAATGTTCCCATAAGAAAGGCAATCAGATAAAGGTTCAGGCAGGAACCCAGGATGGAAATCAGGGTAGCCGGAATGATTTGGGGGGTAACATTGATATTAAAGATACCGACCATACAGAAAATGCCGTTAAACAGGATACTGGCAAAGGTGACAAACATAGCAGGAGAGACATTCATCATCATATCATAGCAGGAAAAACTTCTCTTCGCCAAAGCTCCCACCGCTAGCTTCCTTCCATACCGGCCAAAGACCTGGTAGTTGCCTTTGGTCCAACGCAGCCGTTGGTTCCAGGACTGGCGAAAAGAGATGGGCTGCTCGTCAAACAGCTTGGCATTGGCACAATATCCGATTTTCTCTCCATGCAGCACACTGTCCACTGTAAACTCAATATCTTCGGTGAGCAGGTAGTGCTTCCAGCCATTGTTTTTTTCGATAATCTCACGGTGTACAAGAAAGCCTGTACCCGAAATTGCGCAACTGGTATGCAGACGCATCCGCACATGGTTTAGGTATTTTGCCTCCCGCAAAAACCATAGGGAATATCCGGCGGAAATCCAGTTAGAGTCATAGTTTTTGGAGTTGCGATAGCTGGTAATCACTTTATATCCATTGTCAAATACCTTGTTCATCTCCCGGATATAGTTTTCATCCAGAAGATTGTCTGCATCAAAGATGAAAAATCCCTCATATTGATCACAAAGCCCGTCATCTTTCATTCGGTGAAAAAGGTAGTCCAGAGCATAGCCCTTACCTACCAACTGGCGGTTAAACCGCTCATAGACCTTTGCCCCGGACTGACGGGCCACCTGCGCCGTGTCATCGGTACAGTTATCTGCAATGACAAAGATATCAATCAGCTTTTGAGGATAATTTTGTTTCTTGATACTGGCAATCAACGCAGGTATAACCGAACGCTCATTGCGGGCTGGAATCACCACGGCAAAACGGTGATCCTTCTTTGCCTGATATTTCTTGGGTCGAAGAAAAATACCCAAAATAGCATATAAGATTTGATACGAGTAACAAACAGTGAAAAAAATACAAAGTGCCAGGTTGACACCACGGATAACTGCAAGCATTTCAGATGTCCCCTCTCCACCCTCATCAGTTTTCTATGGAGGGTTCTTTTGGTTTCCTTATTTTTCATCATAGGACATCATTTCGATAAAAACAATGAAGTTTCTCTTACTTTATCTTAAGGAAGTCTTAATTTTACATGAATTTCATATTCTATTTTTTCTCTATCAATACCGTCTTACCTTCTACTGGGCTGAAATCTTCTCCGCCAGCTCCTGCAGATAGACCCATCGCTCCATTTTTTCCGATAGTGTTTGACTAAGTTTCTCCTTTTGCTCTAAAAGCTCCTGTAGCCGGGTAAAATCACTGGTCTGCTTTCCCAGCGCCTGCTCCACTTCAGAGATCTGCTGTTCTAACGCCGCAATCTCCCCATCAATGGTGTCGTATTCCTTCTGTTCCTTATAGGTGAATTTCAGCTTTTCCGTTTTGACCTTTTTCCCTGTACCCGGTTCTTTCTCCGTGGGCTTTTCCCGGGTTTTCAAGACCTCCTGGTGCGTCTGCTGGTAATCGGTATAGCCCCCCAGGTATCTCTGAATTTTCCCATCTTCAAAGGCGAAAATATGATCGCACACCTTATCCAAGAAATATCGGTCATGAGATACAGTGAGTACCGCTCCTTGAAATTCTTCCAGATAATCTTCTAGTATAGAGAGAGTCTGGATATCTAGGTCATTGGTCGGTTCATCCAACAGCAAAACATTGGGCGCTGTAATCAGGATTCCTAGAAGGTATAGTCTTCTCCTTTCACCACCGGAAAGGCGCCCGATTGTTGTATACTGCAATGTGGAGTCAAACAAAAAGCGCTCCATCATCTGGCTGGCGGAAAGATCCCCTTCCACCGTCTTCACCCGCTCTCCAAACTGGCGGATATAATCGATGGCCCGCAGGGAAAGATCCATCTCCTCACATTCCTGTGAGAAATATCCGATCTTGACCGTTTCTCCGATCTCCACCCGGCCGCTATCCGGCTGTAATAGGCCCACCATCACCTTGAGCAGTGTGGATTTTCCACACCCATTGGGTCCGATGACGCCGATACGGTCGTCCCGTAGAAGCTGATAGGAAAAATCTTGGAAGAGAGTCCTCCCTCCCATCGTCTTGGTGATACCGGAAATCTCAATGATCTTTTTTCCTAGACGGCTGCTGACCGATGACATCTCCATCGTCTGCCTCTCTAAATCCACCTGTTGCTGGCTCAGTTCATGAAATCGGTCCACCCGGAATTGGGCCTTGGTTCCACGAGCCCTTGCCCCCCGCTGTATCCACGCAAGTTCCTTTTTTAACAGGCTCTGCCTTTTTCTTTCTGTCGCCTGTGCCATTTCTTCCCGCTGGGATTTCAGCTCCAGATAACGGGCATAATTGCCCTCGTACTGGTAGAGCTGCCCCCTATCGATTTCCAGCAGTCTGGTCGTCACCCTATCGAGAAAATACCTGTCATGGGTGACCATAAGCAGGGCTCCCTTGTAACGGGCAAGATAATCTTCCAACCATTGGACCATGCTGCTATCAATATGGTTGGTAGGCTCGTCTAAAATCAGCAATTGGGACTGGCTGGCCAGCGCCGCAGCCATAGCCACCCTCTTCTTTTGACCGCCAGACAGGGTGTTAATCGGCGCATCGAAATCATCGATGCCCAGCTTCTTCAAAATTGCCTTATATTCATATTCCTGGGATTCCTGCTGCGTCAGCGCCGCTCCCGCTTTCACCTGCTGTAAAACAGTCGTCCCCTCCGGAAACTCCGGATTCTGCGGCAGATACCCCACCTGGATACCTCCGGCTTTTGTCACAAAGCCCTGGTCGGGTTCCTCTACCCCTGCAATTATCTTTAGTAGGGTAGACTTACCAGTGCCGTTGACACCAATGATGCCGATTTTCTCCCCTTCCTCTACACCAAAGGAAACGTCGTGGAGAAGGGGCCTTTCGCTATAACTTTTTTCAATATGTTCTGCTGTGAGAATTGTCATGGTTTCTACTCCCGATTTTTTATCTGTGGTTATTATATCCCATCCCCAAATTGTGGTCAATTGAAGTCGCGGTATCCCTTGATTTTAGACACAATAAAATACTGTATCCGCCAGACACCAATGGGCACACAGAATCACTTTGGGAATACCATCTGAAAGGCGCTCTCTTTTCCTCATCAAAACAAAAGGAAGCGGCTGCAAAAACAGCCGCTTTTGATCCATTCTTTTTATCTGATTTCTCCCATAAAGAAAAGTGCCACCGTTCCAGGCCCTGAATGAGCGCCGATGATGGGGCTAATATTCCCCAGGATAAACTCATTAATACCAAACCTCTTTTTCACCAGTTCTTTAACAAAGAGGGCGTCTTCTTCACTGTCGCCATGGGAAATAAAGACTACATCATTTTGATAATTGCCCAGCTTCTTCTCCATATTGTCAACCAAAGCGATCAAAGACTGCTTACGGCCTCGAATTTTTCCTTCGGCGACCAGCTTTCCCGCGTTGTCTACATGCAGAACCGGCTTAATTCCCAACACCGTTCCCACAACTGCGGTGGTCTTGGAGATTCGTCCGCCCCGATGGAGATATTTCAAATCTTCCACCGTAAAATTATGGCACAGGTGAAGCTTGTTTTCCTCTAGCCAGGCCACCACTTCATCTAGGCTTTTTCCCTCTTTTTGAAGCTGAAGCGCCTTATGAACCAGAAGCCCCTGGCCCATTGAGGCACAAAGGGAATCCACTACCACAATTCTGCGGTCCGGGAACTCTTCCAGAAGGTCATCCCTGGCGATACACATGTTGTTAAATGTGCCGCTCAGACCGGAAGAGAAACAAATATGCACCAGGTCATAGCCTTCTTTCACATATTTGCGAAAGAAATCCATGGCTTGATCTGGATTAATCTGTTGGGTTTTCGCCAGAGAGCCGCTGCGCATTTTGTCATAGAAATCGTGAATACCCATTGTGGGATCATCACCACGGTACGAAATATCATCGAGCGCATAGGTAAAATAAGTTACCCCTAAATGATTTTCTTCAATATACCAGCCTGGAAGATCCGCATTGTTATCTGTTGTAATGAGATACCCTTTCGTATCTGGCATTATCCCCACCTCGTTTCATAAAACATAGTCAATATGTTAAAATTATACTATATTTTACACATAAATTCAAGCAAAATTGTCTATTTTCGAAAATGGGCTGGAATTGTAGCGAAGATAACAAAATTGATTATCCTTTTTGGTTTATTTCCATAGAATCCACAATTTCTTTAAAGACTGGCGCCGCATAATCCCCACCAGATTCCTTTTCCTCACAAAGCACTACAATAGCATATCGATGTTCACCCACATCACAAAATCCGGAAAACCAAGCGTGGATGAGTTCTTCTCCATCTTTAAACATCCCAGTCTGGGCGGATGCCGTTTTACCCCCCGCCACACAATGCTTCGGCTTTGCCTTCTTCCCACTTCCGTTGTCTATTACATTGATCATAAAATTTTGTACAACCCCTGCTGTTTTCTTGCTCATGACCGGGGTAGGCTCCAGAATGTCAATGGTCTCTACCAACTCCCCCCCCTGATCATCTGTAATGCCTTTAATGAGGCTTGGCGTCACCGCATAGCCGCCGTTGGCAATGGTGCTGATGAGCTTTGCAATCTGTATGGGCGTAGCCATCAGGGTACCCTGGCCAAATCCCAGATTCGCTAGGGTAGCGTCATTGAGTATCTCCTCTTTGGTGGTCATATGCCCAGCCGCTGATGCATAATCGGTGTAAAAGATATCCTCTTTGCCGAAACCAATGGCATCGGCCATTTTACCGATGTCATCATATCCTACCTGGAGCGCCAATTGGATAAAGTAGGGATTACAGGAAACTTCCACCGCCCGGTTCATGTCAGAGTAGCCATGTCCAGACAGATCATGGCAGTGGAAAATCTGTCCCTGAATATCGATTGCCCCCTGGCATTCATAGGTGGTATCGGGAGAAATGCCCTGCTCAAGCGCTGCGGCACAAACCAGCAGCTTAAAGGTTGAACCAACATTGTAGGGGGTCATGGTTCGGTTGATAAGCGGACCTTTTTCATTGTCGAGAGAGGCCCCCACATCCTCCGGGTCATAATCTGGAACACTGACCAATGCTTTGATCTCCCCAGTGGCTGTATCCATCACCACCACAGCGCCTTTTTCAATACCCTTTCGGGCCGCTGTCTCTGCAATGCGCTGGATATCCTTGTCTATGGTGAGAACTACTCCCTTTTGGTTGTTGCCTTCTTCAATGACCTCTAGCTGACCGCCTGTCAACGCCTGCCCTAGCGCATTCACCTGATACCGCACAGACACTCTCTTGGTGCTCTCGCTTAAAATATCGTCAAATACTCGTTCCAATCCGTCTACGCCGTGGCCTTCAGCATCCAGATAACCGATGACATGTTGACATAAGTGTTCGGATCCATAGCGGTTGGGTTGGTCAAATAAAGTAATATTCTCGTTGTTGATATCCAACGATCCTAGGTTGACCGTAAACGGCTTGTAATCCTCACTTTTTTCCACGACATAATCTCGCTTTACCCCTCTGAGAAGGCTTGTCAGAGCGGTAATCGACTCCGGCGTCGGGATGACCGCAGCAATATGATCTACCGCCGTGTTGACTAAAGGCTCCATGTTGATGTCGTAGAACATTCCCCGGGCTGTGGTTACATCCATTCGATAGGAGCTCTGATTGTCAGCCGCCATGGCCAGTGTATCCTGCACTGAAAGGGAAAATACGCGAAAGAAAATGAGACTGAAGATCAGCACCATGACAGAGAGGATTCCCACTACTCTTTTCCACATGAAAGATCCTCCTTTGAAAATAAACTAACATTTATTTTGCCCTTTCCTGTGGAAAATATTTTTATTCAAAAAAGTGCAAAAAAATAGCGGCCATCGCCGCTATTTTAGGGATATCTGATGCATCACTGGGTTACATACTGTTTGGCGGTAAAAGAATCCACCTCCAGTTTTAGCATCAAAACAGCATCAATATGTTTTTCTTCCAAAGGCAGGTGCTCTCCATGAAATTTTTTCATCAGGTTGAAAAGCATCTTCCGCTTTTCTTCCCTCTTTTCAATCAGCTGCACCCTTCCTTCCCCCATAATACTGGCATAGGTCATGCTATAATCGCAGCCTCGAGGGCCTGTAATCAAATGATATGACCGGTCAATCGAAAAAGCCACCATGGGGTTCTTTCTTAGGATCTCGACCTTTCTTCCACTAGCCGCGCTGTGAAAATATAAAGACAGCTTTCCATCTTCCAGGGTATAGCCAAAATTAAGAGGAACTACATAGGCTTTTCCATCCTCCACAAGGCCCAGATGGCATACCTCGCATTCTTCTAAGATTTCACGGATCCGTGTAAGATCCGTCACTTCTCGCTCTTTTCTTCTCATCAATCTACTCCCTCTGCAAATAAATCCGCCGCCTTCTTTGCAATCCGTTCCCCGAAGATCTCCGCCTGGGATAATCCGGTTTCCATACGATCCTTTACAATGACGGCGCCCAGATGCAGATAGGGCTGGCCCAGGGCAGAGCCGCCGGAATAAACCATCATTCCTTTGACCAGCATATGACCCACTATATTCATAATTGCTGTATCGGCGCCGCCCTGGATATAGTCGGCTGTAGCATAGGCGGCTCCCAGCTTTCCTTCCAGCTTGTATTTTGAGGATTCATCAAACCATTTTTTGATCTGCCAACAGGTGTTGGCCAAATAGGTTGGTGTTCCAAATACTACCGCCCTGCTTTCCTTCAAAAAATCTTCATCGATTTCGTCCAATGGAAAAGCTTTTGCTTCCATTCCCTCGATTTTCTCAGCTCCCCGCTGGATTGCCAAGGCAATGTCACGGGTTCTCCCTGTTTTGCTATAATAGAGTATAGATAGTTCCATAGTTGCTCCTCCTCTTAAAAACGGATGGAACCTTCCGGTTCCATCCGTTTTTGCCTATCTCTTAACAGTACCAATATCCTTACGATAATGAGCAGCG
>CAJFSX010000042.1 GCA_904419775.1 Candidatus Pararuminococcus gallinarum
TGACGCGACCACGGCCTCGCTAAAGCTACCGCCGCGACACACGCGACTAAGTTACCCATTGCGCCATAGCGCGATCTGGCTGCGGCGACTCGCCGCCCGGTAGGTGGGATGAAAAAAGCAGCTGCAAAAGCAGCTGCTTTTTTGCGCTTTTTATTCCAAAACCCCCATCTGGGTCAGGGGCCAAAGCTTAAAGACGGCTTTGCCTATGATCTTGTCCGCTGGGATATAGGGGTTTTCCCAATCCCTGGCATCGTAGGAACCGGCCCGGTTGTCCCCGAAAAAGAGGTAGCATCCCTCCGGCACCTGGAAAGAGCCGGAGGTGGTGGAGGGATTTTTCACATAGGGCTCGTCCATCAGCTCCCCGTTGATGTAAACTTTTCCCTGATCGTCCACCACCACTTCCTCGCCGGGCAGGCCGATGACCCGTTTGATCAGGGTCTCGCCCAGCTCGTCGCTTTCAAAGACCAGGATGTCCCCCCGCTGGATGTTTTCCTCCGGATTGTACATCCGCAGGGTAAAGAGCCAGTCCCCTTTGTTGATGGTGGGGATCATGGAGCCGGTGGGTACGGTGGCAAAGAAAAAGACAAATTTGATGAGGAGAAAAACCACCAGGATTTCTATGGCAAAGGGGAGAATCCACTCCTTAAAAACACGTTTGACTTTTGCTTGGTCCATAGGGGGTACAGATCCTTTCCTATCAATTGGGCCGGTTTTCCATTGTTGACCGGCGTTTCTTATGTTATACTAAATATTATATCTTTGCAAGTGGGGGGCATGTCCATGAATTGGCGGTATAAGCCGGGCCTTCGGATGGTCAAGACCGGCGTCGCGGTGTTGCTCTGTTTGGTGGCGTCCATCCTGCTGCATCGGGAGAACGCCTTTTACTCCTGTATTGCCGCTGTCATCTGTATGCAGCCCACCACGGAAAAATCCCTCCATGCGGGGATCCACCGCTTTATCGGCACCCTCTGCGGCGGCTTTGTAGGCTTTTTGCTGCTGGAAGCCTCCAGGCTCATCCCCCAATACTACACCTGGGCCTATGTGCTGGTGATCCCGGTATTTTTGCTTCTGGCCATCTACCTGACCAACCTCTTGGGCAGGAGGGAGTCCGCGGCCATCTGCTGTATTGTGTTCCTCAACATTGCCACCAACCTAGACCGGGGGATTCAAAACTCCCTGCTCTATGTGGCGGACCGGGTCATTGATACCGGCATTGGCATCGTGCTGGCGGTTTTGGTCAACCGCTTCCTTTTCCCCCGCCGTGACGATGGGGGAGGGAAGGAGCCGGCGCCTTCGGGAGGAGAGACGCCGCCGTCGGAAAAATAAAAACCAACAAAAAGCACCAGCGGGCCCGCTGGTGCTTTTTTCTATGGAAGGTTACCAATCGGTGGAAAACTCCTCGCCGCCGAGCAGTGACTCTAGGGCCTGCTGCAATTTGCTGACATAGGAGGACTTGATATAGGTGGTCACCGAACCGTTGCAGTCCACATCATAGGAGCGGCTGCCGTCATAGTAGAACTGGAGCACCTCCGGGCTGCGGTTTTGGTCGGTGAGGTTCGCCGTCAGGGTCATATCCGGATCACCGGACACCTCCTGGGACCGCTCCCCCTCGCTGCGGGCGGAGAGAGCCATGGTGAAGAAGCTGTCGAATAGGTCGGCGTCCACAGCCTCCCCGTTGACGGTAGGCTCCTCGCCGGGAACCAGGGTGTAGGTTTCTGAGCCAAAGGCGATCTCCAGGGAGGAAATTTCTTCCTGGGTGTCAATAATATACTCCTCCGGCAGGAAGTCCTGGTACTGCAGCCGCATAAAGGAGATGCCGCTTTCATCCAGGTCGTAGAGGATGTCCACATCCGAGCGCATGGCGGAAAGCAGGTTTTTATCCCGGCCGTCCAGGCGGATTTCCAGGGTCTGCCCGTCGTATTCCAGGGTAATCACCGTCTCCGGATCATCCAAACCGGCGTCGGAGATGTCCTGCTCGGTGGGCTCCAGGTTGACGGTATGGGAGGCGTAGACGCCAAAGACGCCGCCGAGGATGCTGGCGACCTCATCCCCCAGTTTCCGCCGGACCGGGGACACCATATAAAAGGTGCCGGACTCCCCGTCAAAGGTAATCTCAATGGGGGTCTCCCGGAGGGAGCCGCCAAAGGTAATCTTGGTGAGCCCCAAGGTCTTGCAGCTTTCCACCACATCACTGGAGCTTTCCAGAGGCGGGATCAGGCGCCGCTCCACATACTCGCTCATGGGGGAGATCAGTCCCCACACATCCATCTCCTGCATGAGATAGACGTTGCCGTCCTCGGTCTGGACATACATTTCCGAGCCGCTGGGGGTGGAATCCCCCACCTTCAGCCGGAAGACGCTGCCGTCCGAATAGGTGACGGCGGCTTCGGCCAGGGGATTGTCCAGGCCGTATTTTTCCAGGTCGCTGGGGTTTTCCTCTACCAGCTGGGTGGCCGTCACCTCAGAAGCGTCCGCCAGGATGGAGTACAGGCCGCTTTCGTTGCGGGGATAGCCCTCCAGCTCCTCGATATAGGCGTCCCCGTTTTCGTCCACCAGGACGGTATATTCCTCATCCACGGTCTTGATTTCTACCGAAACCACGTCCTCCACCGCGTAGGGGGATAAGACTACGCTGGAACTGCTTTGGGAGCTGCTGGATTCCCCGTCCCCTTCCGCCGGGGTACGCTGCACCAGAAGGATTACCGCCGCTAGGAGGGCGACGATGACCACCCCCGCCAGCAGCCCAATGGTTCTTTTGCTGATTTTACTCATCCATTCACCTCCTGTGGGCAAAACATGCCCACGGATTTATCTGCGCCGCCGCACGCCTACCGGCGAGGAAGACGCGCCCGGAGTCTTTATTGGCGACATTGCCGCGGCACACGCGATTTTGTTACCTATTGCGCCACAGCGCGCTCCTGCGGAGAGCAAGACGCGCCTTTGGCTTTATTCAAGACATCGCCGCGGCACACGCGATTATATTATAGCCGATACCACAGCGCGCTCCTGCGGCGAGGAAGACACGCCCGGAGTCTTTATTTGCGACATTGCCGCGGCACCCGCGATTTTGTTACCTATTGCGCCACAGCGCGCTCCTGCGGAGAGCAAGACGCGCCTTAGATCTTGTTTAAGACACTGTCGCGATACCCGCACGCCTACCGGCGAGGAAGACGCGCCCGGAGTCTTTATTTGCGACATTGCCGCGGCACACGCGATTTTGTTACCTATTGCGCCACAGCGCGATGTCCTCCGGCAGGAGCCGGCGCGCCCTAGGTTTTATTCGTGACACTGTTTGCGATGCCCGCAACTGAGTCCCGATTGACACTACAGCGCGATCTGGCCGCGGGCACTGCCCGCCGGAAGGTGGTTAGCGGTGCCGGCGGCGCAGCCAGATGGCGATGCCGGTGACCAGCACCACCAGAGGCAGGGCTACCACGAAGACGGCGCCCAGGAAGATGGCCTGGGTGGAGTTGACGCCCAGCTCACTGCCGCTGATGTCCTTATCCACCAGATTGAGGGCATCCTCCCGCTGGGCCAGGTCGGCCAGGACGGAGAGGAAGTATTCCCCGTTGCCCACCGAGGTGCTCTCCAGCAGGGTGGAAATGAGGCCGGTGACCGAGCTGCCGGCCAGCACATGGGACATGCTGCCGTCGCTGCGGGTTTTGGTGGAATAGAGGAGAGCCGGATAGGGGCCGGAAGCGCTGTCGGAAGAGATGGTGAAGTTCTCATCCGCGTCAGCCGGCATAATCCCCGTTGTCTCGGAGAAGGAGAGCAGCTCCCGCACCTGCACATCCCCCTGGCTGTCGAAAAGCTGGGTCATGGGGCTGGCGTAGGGCATGGAGATGGCGATGTTCTGCTCCATCAGGTCGGCGCCGAACCGGTCGGAAGCATAGTTGACGATGGTGAAGAAGGGATTCTGGTTAAAGTACATGTTCCCGTCGGTCTCATAGACAAGGCCGTCATCTATCTGGATCCCCCACTCGGCCAGGAAGGCGTCCAGGTTGGGGGTATCCGGCTGGGAGGCGTCGCCCAGGTAGATGAGGGTGGTGCCGTCCCGCTCCAGGAAGTCGTCGATCCGGGAAAGCTCCTCCACCGTATAGTCGCTGGTGGGGGCCGCCATCCAGGCCACCTTTACATCATCGGGGATGTCCTCGGTGACCACGGAATGCTCGATGACCTCATAGTTATTTTGCACCATCAGCTCGGCAAAGTCGGTGAGGGGGTCCTCCCCGTGGCCGTTGAGGACGGCGATCTTCACCTTGTTTTCGTCGGTGACCCGCATGATGGCGGAGGTCATGGTCTGCTCCGCCTTGGAGGAGATGATCTGATAGCCGTAATAGGTCTGCATGGTGTTAAACAGATCGTAGGGGCTGACAGTGGTAGCCTCCTCCCCGGAGGTGATCAGGATGTCGTAATCAGCAATCTCCAGGTCGGCGTACTGGCTTTCCAGTTGGGGGTTCTGGACCAGGTCCACATACTCCACGGTGATTTTATCCGAGATTTTGGCGTACATTTCAATAATCTGTGCCGCCTGGGCAAAGTAGTCGTTCTGGCCCATAAAGTTCTGCTCCGAGGCCAGCACCCGGATCTGCACCTCTTTGTCCAACCCGGCCACATAATCCCTGGTCTCCTGGGAAATTTCAAAGGCTTTGTCCTGGGTCATGTCGATGCTCATGGGATACCGCTCGCTGAGGGCGGACATGAGGAAGTTAAAGAGGACGACCACCACGATTACAATGACGGTGATCCCCACGGCAAAGCCGGAATGCTTGAATTTTTTGGTCTTCCAGAAGGAGGTCTTTTTCTTCACCGCTTCACCGGAGGCAGCGGGAAGGTTTGCCTTCTCCTTTGTTTGGTCTTTGGAAAATAATTTTTTCATCTGCCTCACCCCCTAGCTCCATCTCTTTTTTTCCAGCACCCGGACGGTGAAGAAGATAAACAGTCCGGATACGCTGAGGAAAAAGATCACGTCCGCGATATTTAAAAGCCCTAAGGTAAAGTTGGCATAGCGGGTGTAGAAGGAGAGCCCGTAAACCAAATCCTGCAAAAACTGGGTGGGCATCACCGAGGACAGGGTGTCGATGAGCATCAGCCCCATCATGACGGCGAAGCTGGCCACAGCGGCGATGACCTGGCTCTCGGTGAGGGAGGAGATGAACACGCCGATGGCGATGAGAGCCAGCCCCAAGAAGATGGCGCCCAGCAGGTTGCCGACAAACAGGGACAGGTCAATGGGGGCAAAGGCCGCCAGCACCACGGCATAGACCACCGTAATGGCCATGGCCACCAGGTACATGATGACGGCGGAGAGATATTTGCCCAACACAATGGAGTAAAGCCCCACCGGCGCGGTGAGAAGGGCTTGGTCGGTGCGCAGCTTTTTGTCCTCGCTCATCAGCCGCATGGTCAGGATGGGGATGAGGAACATAATCACCGAGAACATGGAGGAGAAGAAGGAGCGCATGTCGGTGGTGTTGCTCAGCACGTTGGAAAGGAAAAAGTAAAATCCCGCGAATGCGTAGAAAACCGCCAGGAAAATATAGCCGATAGCGGAAGAAAAATAGGCGTTCAGCTCACGCTTTAAGATGGCAGTCATGGATTATTCCCCCTCCTTCTCTGACGCGGCTTTCTCGCCGGCGTTTTCCGCCGGGATCTCAGAGCCGTGATCTTCTCCGGTAGCCGCGGTTTCCCCGGCGGCCTCAGGATCCTGGTCTCCGCTGTCCTCAGCGCCGGAGCCCTCCGGAACGGGCGTCTGCTGGCATTCATCCGGCTTGTCCTCTTCGATGAGGGACTTCTGTTCGTTAATCAGCTGGAGGAAGACCTCTTCCAGGGTCAGCTCCGAAGTCTTTAACAGGAGCAGGGGCATATTGTTCTGGCACAGGGCCCGGAAGAGGGGACGGCGCAGATCCCGCTGCTCACTGCTCTGGATGTGGTATTCGTAAATATCCGGCGCGCCATTTTCCTCCCTGGGACCGGCAACGTCCACCTGAACGTCCTGTCCCAGGCCCTTGAGAACCGGCAGAACCTGCTCCTGCTTGCCCTCAATCCGGGCCACCAGGCTGTGGTCGGAGGACAGGGAGGCGGCAATGGACTCGGGGGTGCCGTCGGCAATGAGTTTGCCGGCGTTGATGATGATGATCCGGTCGCAGACTGCCTGGACCTCGCTGAGGATGTGGGAGGAGAGGATGATGGTGTGTTTTTCTCCCAGGGACCGGATCAGATCCCGGATCTCGATGATCTGGTTGGGGTCCAGCCCCACGGTGGGCTCGTCCAGGATCAGGACCTGGGGATTGCCCAGCAGGGCCTGGGCCAGTCCGACCCTTTGGCGGTAGCCTTTGGACAGGTTCTTGATGATCCTGCCCCGGACCCCCTCGATGCCGCAGAGCCGGCAGACCTCGTCCAGATGGGCCTTGCGGGGCAGGGAGACCTTTTTGAGCTCATACATAAACTGAAGATAGCCGTCCACCGTCATATCCAGATACAGCGGGGGCTGTTCCGGCAGATAGCCGATACATTTTTTTGCTTTGAGGGGTTCCTCCAGAATGTCGAAGCCCCCGATGGTTGCCTCTCCCTGGGTGGCGGAGATATAACCGGTCAGTATGTTCATGGTGGTGGATTTCCCCGCCCCGTTGGGCCCGAGAAATCCCACAATCTCCCCGGAATCAATGGAGAAGCTGATGTCATCTACCGCGTTTTTCACGCCGTAGCGCTTGACTAGATGCTTCACCTCAACCATTTTGTCAAACCATTCCTTTCCTTGCGCCCGAAGGCACACTCTTTCTGCGGCACCGGCCGCCAAAGCTTAGTTAAAAAATATGATAGCAGAAATTTTTACTTCTTTTGTAAATAGAACGTGAAATTTCCACCGATGTTTCCTGCCGGTTGTGTGAAAATATCCCCGCAAATTGCCTGAAGGGGAGAAACCCATTGCCTGGATGGGGCGGAGGATGGTATAATAGTTCCATGGAAAAACGGGCGGGGCGCAAGGACGCCGCGAGCCCAGGGCGGGGGCCGGATCCCCCGGGAAATGGAGGAAATATCATGGCAACAGTCAAAGGCTTTAGAGGGCTGCGCTTTACCGAAAAAGCGGGGGAGATCGGCAAACTCTGCTGCCCCCCTTATGACATCATCAGCGAGGAGCAGCGCCAGAACTATCTCAAGGAAAACCCCTGCAACGTCATCCGGCTGGAGCTGCCCCGGGGAGAGGAGCCCTATGCCCAGGCGGCCCAGACTCTGAACTCCTGGCTGGAGGAGGGAATCCTGGCCCAGGACAGCCGGGAGGGGATCTACATCTATGAAGAGGAATTCACCGCCCGGGGCCAGCGCCACAAGATCAAGGGCTTTATCTGCCTGGTGAAGGTGGAGGACTTCTCCAAAGGGGTGGTGCTGCCCCATGAGGAGACCCTTTCCAAGGCAAAGACCGACCGCTTTAACCTGCAAAAGGCCACCGGATGCCAGTTCAGCCAGATCTATTCCCTGTACATTGACCCGGAGCACACCACCCTGTCCTTAATTGACAGCCTCTCCGAAGGGGAGCCGGACGCCTCCTTCACCGATGGGGACGGGGTGACCCACCGCCTTTGGTGCGTCTATGACCCGGCGGTGCTGGAAGCCATCGGCGGCCAGTTTGCCGCCCGCAAGCTTTATATAGCCGACGGCCACCACCGGTATGAAACCGCCATCAACATCCGCAACTATCTGCGGGAGCAGGGGGTCATCACCGACGACAGCCATCCGGGCAACTATGTGATGATGATGCTCTGCGACATGGAGCATCCGGGGCTGGTGGTGTTCCCCACCCACCGGCTCATCAAGGACATGCCCCAGGTGGACCTGAAGGAGCTGGAAGAAAAATGCCGGGCCTATTTCGACATCACCCCCGGCCTGCCCCTGGCGGGGATGGAAGAAAAGCTGGATGAGCTTTACGCCCAGGGGAAAAAAGCCTTTGCCCTCTATGCCGGGGCGGAGGACTACACCCTCTTTGTCCTCACCGACCCGGACGCGGTGAAGCGGTTTGAGCCCCAGATGAGCGACGATTACTGCAACCTGGACGTGTCGGTCCTCCACACCCTGGTGCTGGAGCAGGCCCTGGGCATTGACAAGGAGAACATGATGAACCAGGTGAACTTAAACTACACCCGCTCCCTGGAAGAGGCCATCGACAAGGTCAAGGACGGCACCTATAACTTCAGCTTTATCATGAACCCCACCAAGGTAGAGGAGATCGGCCGGATTGCCGCTAACGGCGAGAAGATGCCCCAGAAATCCACCTACTTCTATCCCAAGCTGACCACCGGCCTTGTGATGAACAAGTTTATGGATGTAAAATAACAGGCCGGTCGAAATTTCTGCTGACGGTGATTTGATGCGAAATAAAAAGAACAAGCACCTGGGAATAGAAATTGACCCCCAGCTCCACGGAAAACTGCACTACATCGCCAAATATGAGGGACGCTCCGCCAATGGGCAGATCCTCTACCTGATCCGCCAGTGCATCCGGGAGTTTGAGGAGAAAAACGGAACGATAGAACTGGAACCTGATCCATCCCGCCCGGACAAAGAGGAACCTGCAAAATAAAAAAGCCGTACCGCTGAAAGCTTTGGCGGTACGGCTTTTTTATGGCCTGTATCAAAATGGGACGCCCTTTGAAAGCGCCTTTACTTCATATTCTCAATGAGCTTGAGGATCAGCTCCTTCTGCTCGTCGGTGAGGGCGCTCCAGCGCTGGAACATGGCATACTGCTCCCGGGTCAGGGAACGGGGGGTGGCGCCGTCGGAGAAAAACTCGGCCACCGTAATGTCAAAGGCTTTGCAGATGGCCTCCAGGGTGGGGATGGAGGGATAGTCGTTGACAGAATTAAAGATGGAATTGATGGTGCTTTGCGGCAGATGTGCCTTTTGCGCCAGCTTGTTTTGGGATAGGTTTTGTTTTGCGGCCAGATCCTTGATCCTCTTGACAACTTGGTTCACAAGGCACCACCTCCTGGAAAAGTGTTACCTAAATTATACCGTGATAATCCTGGTCCAGGCATAACATAATATTGTATAATATACATTATCATGTTATAATGAGGGCGCCGCCGCTTCTATGACAGAAAAAAGATCCGCTAGATTGATAAGGCCCCTGCCGGTACAGCGGCGGCCGTCCCGGCAGAGGCAAAAAAAGAGCCGCTCAAATGGCGGCTCTTTTTCTATGGGTTAATCCCTATTTTTCATAACAGCTTTCATCCGCTGGGCGTTGTCTAAGATCCGCTTGCGCAGCCGGATGTTTTTGGGGGTGACCTCCACCAGCTCGTCGTCGGCGATAAATTCCAGCGCCTGCTCCAGGCTGAAGGTGCGGGGCGGGGTCAGCCGCAGGGCTTCGTCGGAGCCGGAAGCCCGCATGTTGGTGACATGCTTTTTCTTGCAGACGTTGACGGCCATATCGTCGGATTTGGGGGACTGGCCCACAATCATCCCCTCATAGACCGGGACGCCGGGGCCGATGAAGAGCTCGCCCCGCTGCTGGGCGTTATACAGGCCGTAGGTGACCGCCTCTCCCGTCTCAAAGGCGATGAGGGAGCCGGTGGAACGGCGGGGGATATCCCCTTTGTATTCTTGATAGCACTCAAAGACGGAGCTCATAATCCCCTCGCCCTTGGTGTCGGTGAGAAATTCGTTGCGGTAGCCGAAGAGTCCCCGGGAGGGGATGAGAAATTCCATCTTCATCCGGCTGCCCTGGGGCATCATATGGAGCAGTTCGCCCTTGCGCTGGCCCATCTTTTCCATGACAGAGCCGACGCATTCCTCAGGGACGTCGGTGACCAGACGCTCCATAGGCTCCATGAGGACGCCGTTTTTCTTTTTGGTCATGACCTTGGGGCAGCCCACCTGGAACTCAAAGCCCTCCCGGCGCATGGTCTCGATGAGGATGGAAAGATGCATTTCGCCTCTGCCGCAGACCCGAAAGCTGTCGGTGGTGTCGGTGGGGTAAACCCGCAGGGACACATCCCGGAGCAGTTCCCGGAAGAGCCGGTCGTGAAGCTGGCGGGAGGTGACAAATTTTCCCTCCCGGCCGGCAAAGGGGCTGTCGTTGACCGAGAAGGTCATCTCCAGGGTGGGCTCGGAGATCTTGACAAATTCGATGGCTTCAGGGGTATCCGCCTGGCAGATGGTGTCGCCGATGGTGATCCCCTCAATGCCGGAGACGCAGACAATATCCCCCACCTTGGCCTCTTCGCAGGGAACCCGGCTGAGGGCCTCGATTTCATAGAGGTTGGCGATCTTCCCCTTATAGGAAGTTTCCTCGTCGTGGAAGTTGCAGACGGAAATGTCCTGGTTCTGGCGGATGACGCCCCGCTCCACCCGGCCGATGGCGATCCGGCCTACATAATCGTTGTAGTCGATGGAGGAAACCAGCATCTGCATGGGGCCGTTTTCGTCCCCTTCCGGCGCCGGGATGTAGTTGATGATCTCCTCAAACAGGGGGACAAGGTCGGTGCCGGTGCCGTGAATGTCCTTGGTGGCGGTGCCGTCCCGGCCGGAGCAGTAGATGATGGGGCTTTCCAGCTGCTCCTCCGCCGCATCCAGGTCCAGGAGCAGCTCCAGCACCTCGTTTTCGATCTCGTCGGTGCGGGCGTCGGGCCGGTCGATCTTGTTGACCACAATGATGACCTTATGGCCCAGGGCCAGAGCCCGCTGCAGGACAAAGCGGGTCTGGGGCATGGGGCCCTCCGCCGCGTCCACCAGCAGCAGGACGCCGTTGACCATTTTGAGGACCCGCTCCACCTCGCCGCCGAAGTCGGCGTGTCCCGGGGTGTCGATCAGGTTGATCTTAATATCTTTATAGTAGACAGAGGTGTTCTTGGCCAGGATGGTGATGCCCCGCTCCCGTTCCAGGTCGCCGTTATCCATGACCCGCTCGGCCACCACCTGATTTTTCCGGAATGCTCCTGACTGCTTGAGCATCTGGTCCACCAGGGTGGTCTTGCCGTGGTCAACGTGGGCGATGATGGCAATATTTCTCAAATCTTCTCTAATCAAAGCAATTTCCCTTCCTACCTGTGATGCCGCAGCCGTTGCGCGGCGGATTTCTTTCCCCAATTCCGGAAAGTTCATCTGTTTATTATACATCATTCCCGTCAGCTTTACTATAAAATTCGTCAAAAATTTGGTCAATTAAACAAACAAAATTTGACAGTCCCCCTCCCGGCCTTTTTTGCACTTTTGACGAAAGCCGGGGGAGAAAGCGCCCCTTTCCCGGGAAATCCAGGCGCTGTCTGGGCTTTTTTCCGCCAAGGGGCGGATAGGCTTGATTTTAGGGGCCTATCTGTTGTTTAATAAGATGGAAGGAAAATGCCCAGAATGAAAGGACATCACTGAAAAAAGGAAGGAAGCGGCCTATGGTTCCCATGAAACTGCGCCCGGCTCTCAAAGACTATCTCTGGGGCGGGACAAGGCTCAAAACCCAATACGGAAAGGAAAGCGATCTCCCCATCGTGGCGGAAAGCTGGGAGGTGTCCTGTCACAAGGACGGCCCCAGCCTGGTGGAAAACGGCCCCCAGGCGGGGATGACCCTGCCCCAGGCCATCGACGCCCTGGGCCGGCACTGCCTGGGGAAGCGGGGAGAGGGGCTGCCGGAATTTCCGGTGCTCATCAAACTCATCGACGCCAAACAGAGCCTGTCGGTCCAGGTCCATCCGGACGACGCCTATGCCCGCCGGGTGGAGGGGGAGCCGGGGAAAACCGAGATGTGGCTGGTGCTGGCATGTGAACCGGGGGCTTATCTCTACTACGGCTTTGCCAAGGATATGACCCGGGAGGAATTTGCCCGCCGGATCCAGGAAAACACCCTCACCGACGTGCTGCGGAAGGTGGAGGTCCATCCCGGGGACACCTTCTTTATCGACGCCGGCACCCTGCACGCCATCGGCCCCGGCATCCTCATCGCCGAGGTGCAGCAAAGCTCCAATTCCACCTACCGGGTCTATGACTTCGGCCGGGTGGGCCCCGACGGCAAGCCCCGGCAGCTGCATATCCAGAAGGCCCTGGACGTGACCCGCCTGACCCGGGAGACCCGGCCGCCCCGCCCCCAGGGGGAGCGGGAATCCTTGGACGGCTATGCCCGGACCCTGCTGGCCAGCTGCCCCTATTTTACCGCCCTGCTCTACGAGGCGGAGACCGCCGCGCCCCTGCCGGTGACCGAGGAATCCTTCCTCTCCCTCACCGTCCTCACAGGGGAGGGCACCCTGGCCTATCCCCAGGGGGAGATGGCGATCCGCAAGGGGGAGAGCTTCTTCCTGCCGGCAGGGCTGGGAGACTGTGAAATCCGGGGGAAATGCAGGGTGCTGGCCTGCCACATCTAATACAAATAGTAATAAAAGCAAGGGATATAACAAATGGATAGAGAAAAGAAGCTGAATATTGTACTGGTGGAGCCGCAGATCCCCCAGAATACAGGCAACATCGCCCGGACCTGCGCCGCCACCGGAGCCAGGCTCCATCTGGTGGGGCCGATGGGCTTTCAGATCGACGACAAGAAGCTCAAACGGGCGGGGCTGGATTACTGGCATCTGCTGGATATCACCTATTACGACAGCCTAGAGGACTTTTTCAAAAAGAACCAGGGACAGTTTTACTACTTCACCACCAAGGGGCAGAATCGGTACAGCGATATAGCCTATCCGGAGGACGCCTATATTGTCTTCGGCCGGGAGGACGCGGGGCTGCCGGAGGAGCTTTTGTTCCAGCATCCTGACCGGTGCGTCCGGCTGCCCATGATCCCGGGGGCCAGGAGCCTCAACCTTTCCAACACGGTGGCCATTGCCGTCTACGAGGTGCTGCGGCAGTGGGACTTTGAGGCGCTGAAGACCCAAGGGGAGCTGACCCGGTTTTCCTGGGAGAACGCTTCCTTCCCAGAGGGGGATGAGGCTTTAGAAATAACCGGGGCGGAATGGGAAAAACCCGGGAAAAGCCGGGGAAATCTGCCGGAAAATACTTGAAATATGGACAGGTTTAGGATAAAATATGTTATGGATTGTGAGAAATGAGACAATCCATGCTTTTCCGGCTTTCGGCCGGGAAAACGCAACTGACAGGTCAGCGGGGGAACCCGCTTGCAGGAATTATCATTACAGGAAAGGGTGGCAATCATGACCTCTCTCAACAAAAAGTCCATCGAAGATATCGATGTAGCCGGTAAGAAAGTACTGGCCCGTTGTGATTTCAACGTTCCCCTCAAGGACGGCGTCATCACCAACGACAAAAGAATTGTGGCAGCTCTGCCCACCATCAAGTATTTGATTGATCACAAAGCACGGCTGATCCTCTGCTCCCATCTGGGCCGTCCCAAGGGCGAGTTCAAGCCTGAATTCTCTCTGGCACCTGTGGCCAAGAGACTCAGCGAGCTGCTGGGCCAGGAAGTAAAGATGGCCAAGGACGTCATCGGTCCTGACGCCAAGAAACTGGCTTCCGAGCTGAAAGACGGCGAGGTCATGCTGCTGGAGAACGTTCGTTACCATGCAGAGGAGACCAAGAACGATCCCGCATTTGCCAAAGAGCTGGCTTCCATGGCAGAGATCTATGTCAATGACGCTTTCGGCGCCTGCCATAGAGCTCATGCTTCCACCGCCGGCGTGGCAGCTTACCTGCCTGCTGTTTGCGGCTATCTGATGCAGAAAGAAATCAACTTCATCGGCGGCGCTCTGGCCAACCCCAAACGTCCCTTTGTGGCCATCCTGGGCGGCGCGAAAGTTTCCGATAAGATCGGCGTTATCACCAACCTGCTGGATAAGGTCGACACCCTTGTCATCGGCGGCGGTATGGCCTACACCTTCATGAAGGCACAGGGTCATTCCATCGGCAATTCCATCTGCGAGGATGACAAGCTGGATCTGGCCCGCCAGATTCTGGCCGACGCGGAGAAGAAGGGCGTCAAGCTCCTGCTGCCCATCGACAACAACGCTGGTGATAAATTCGACGAGAACTGCAACGAGCAGATCGTCAATTCCGACGACATCCCCGACGGCTGGATGGGCATGGACATCGGTCCCAAATCCATCGAGCTGTTCTGCGACGCTGTGAAAGGCGCTGGCACCGTCATCTGGAACGGGCCTATGGGCGTATTTGAGTTCGAGAAATTCGCAAAAGGCACCCTGGCGGTAGCCAAGGCAGTGGCTGACAGCGGCGCTGTTTCCATCATTGGCGGCGGCGACTCTGTCGCGGCTGTGACCAAGCTGGGCTTTGCTGACAAGATGAGCCATATCTCCACCGGCGGCGGCGCTTCCCTGGAGTTTATGGAGGGCAAGGTTCTCCCCGGCATCGACTGCCTCAACGATAAATAAGAACAAATGAGAGGAAAAGGCACGGTCCCCCGTGCCTTTTCAAAACATAATATATCCAAAAGGAGCGTATTACTGATGAATAAGGCAACACGTAAAGCCGTTATCGCCGGCAACTGGAAAATGAATAAAACCCGTCCCGAGGCCAAAGCTCTCATCGAAGAGATGATCCCCCTGGTCAAAGATGCGGACTGCGACGTTATCATCTGCGTCCCCTACACCAACCTGGAGACCGCCATTGCCGCAACCAAAGGCACCAACATCAAGGTAGGCGCTGAGAACTGCCACTGGGCAAAATCCGGCGCATTCACCGCAGAGGTTTCCGCCGACATGCTCAAAGAGGTTGGCGTTGAATACGTCATCATCGGCCACTCTGAGAGAAGACAGTATTTCGGCGAGACCGATGTCACCGTCAACCAGAGAGTCCGGGCTGCTCTGGACGCTGGCCTGAAGGTCATCCTCTGCGTCGGCGAGCTCCTGGATCAGAGAGAGCAGGGCATCACCGAGGAGATCTGCTCCATGCAGACCAAGATCGCTCTGGGCGGCGTTTCCAAAGAGGAAATGAAGGACATCATCATCGCTTATGAGCCTGTTTGGGCCATCGGCACCGGCAAAACCGCTACCGCCGACCAGGCAGAAGAGGTTTGCGGCGCTATCCGCGGCGTCATTGCCAAACTCTATGACGACGCTACCGCTCAGGCTACCACCATCCAGTACGGCGGTTCCATGAACGCTAAGAACGCAGACGAGCTCCTTTCCAAGGTAGACGTTGACGGCGGCCTCATCGGCGGCGCTTCCCTGAAGGCTCCCGACTTTGCAGCCATTGTCACCGCGGCTTCTAAATAAGGACCTGCGGTCAGCAAATCGCGCCCCAAGGCCCATTTGTAACACTGCTGCGTTGCACGCGGCCCTAGCGGGCAGCAGGCCGCGCCCCGGGTTTTGTTAGCAAAACACTGTCGCGGCGCACGCGTTTTTGTTACAGACGACGCCACAGCGCGGCTTGTCTGCGGCAACTTGCCGCCCGCGTTGCACGCAATTACGCTGCGATTGACACAAAAGCGCGACATCCTCCGGCGGTAGCCGGCGGCCCCTTCCGGGGCAGGATGATGCGTTTTGAGTTCTGTTGGTGACACTGTCGCGTTGCCCGCGACTAAGTTACCTGTTGTGCCCATCCGCGACATCCTCCGGCGGTAGCCGGCGGCCCCTTCCGGGGCAGGATGACGCGTTTTGAGTTCTGTTGGTGACACTGTCGCGTTGCCCGCGACTAAGTTACCTGTTGTGCCCATCCGCGGTATCCTCCGGCGGTAGCCGGTCTGGTTCATGTGATTCGGGGCCCTCAGCGCTTCATGAGCGCGGCCGGCTGCATGGACCGTATGGTTAATTTTTATTGCACAGCAATAAAAGGCCGTCCGAATGGGCGGCCTTTTTCTTTCGAGATGTATCGTATAGGAGGTCTTTCTATGAAAAAACCCGTAGCACTCCTGATTATGGATGGTTTCGGTTATAACGCCAATGAGTATGGCAACGCGATCAAGGCTGCCAACACCCCCAACCTGGATAAGATCCTGGCGACCTATCCCAACACCCTCATCGGCGCCTCGGGCATGGATGTGGGACTGCCTGATGGCCAGATGGGCAACTCCGAGGTAGGCCATACCAATATTGGCGCCGGCCGCATTGTCTACCAGGAGCTGACCCGGATCACCAAGTCCATCCAGGACGGTGACTTCTTCCAGAACCCTGAATTTGTGGCGGCCATGGAAAACTGCAAGGAAAAGGGGAGCGCCCTCCACCTGATGGGCCTGCTTTCCGACGGCGGCGTCCACAGCCACAATACCCACCTGTTCGCCCTCATTGAAATGGCCAAGAAGATGGGCCTTGAAAAGGTCTATGTCCACTGCTTCCTGGATGGCCGCGACGTGCCTCCCACCTCGGGCAAGGATTTTGTGGACGAGCTTGCCAAGAAGCTCCAGGAGATCGGCGTCGGCCAGATCGCCACGGTCATGGGCCGGTACTATGCGATGGATCGTGACAACCGCTGGGAGCGGGTGGAGAAAGCCTACCAGGCCATGGTGGACGGGGAAGGAATCCAGAATCCCGATCCGGTAGACGCAGTGGCCAAATCCTATGAAAAGGACGTCACCGACGAGTTTGTAGTGCCCACCGTAGTGGCAAAGGATGCCGGCATTAAAGAAAACGACTCCATCATCTTCTATAACTTCCGTCCCGACCGTGCCCGGGAGATCACCCGGACCTTTGTGGATCCTGACTTTAAGGGCTTTGACCGCTCCAAGGGCTACTTCAAGGTGCATTTCGTCTGCATGACCCAGTATGACGCCCAGATGCCCAACGTCTATGTGGCCTTTAAGCCGGAGGAGCTGACCAATACCTTTGGCCAGTACATCTCCGAAAAGGGACTGACCCAGCTGCGCATTGCGGAGACGGAGAAATACGCCCACGTGACCTTCTTCTTTAACGGCGGCGTAGAGGCTCCTTACAAGGGAGAGGACCGCGCCCTGATTGCCTCCCCCAAGGTGGCCACTTATGACCTGAAGCCGGAAATGAGCGCTTATGAGGTCTGCGATGAGGTGCTTGCCCGGATCGCTTCCGATAAATACGATGTGATTATCCTCAACTTTGCTAACTGCGACATGGTAGGCCACACCGGCGTCTTTGACGCGGCGGTGAAGGCTGTGGAAGCCGTAGACACCTGCATGGGCAAGGTGGTGGATGCCATCCTCCAAAAGGGCGGCGTGGCCCTCATCACCGCCGACCACGGCAACGCGGATCAGATGTATGAGCCCGACGGCAGCGCCTTTACAGCCCATACCACCAACCCGGT
>CAJFSX010000043.1 GCA_904419775.1 Candidatus Pararuminococcus gallinarum
CAGTGAGATACTCACTGGATGTTTTTTCAACTCAAAATTCTATTTTACTGTAGTTCCCGGATAGTAATGCTCCAAAATTTCGATATAGTCCATTCCTTCTTTTTCAGCATAGAAATGGGCGCCGAATTGGCTCATTCCCACCCCATGGCCATAACCATAGGTGGTAATTGTAAACATACCATTTTTATAGGTGATATCGAAATCCGCGGAAGCAATAATACTGCCCGTTTCTGGGTTCTTCAGAATGTCCTCTCTCACCCAACGCCCAGTAATATTGGTGATGGAATTTTTGATTCGGTTGAAATAGACTGATTTTCCCGCAATCAACATATTTCCATTGTAACCACCCGAGGTTTCTGTTTTGACCTGGAAAAGCTTGGTCATATCATAGTTATCGGGGACATCAATACCTGCCAAGCTCAATCTACGCAGAATCTCGGCCTTTGTATAAGTATAGGTATGGGTATAGTATTTGCTGTTGGTAAAATAGCTGTCGGCAAGGTAGTCATATTTACTTTCCACACTTACCAAATAGGGATAACTGCCACCCCATACTTCCGTTGATGCATTGGTTCTTCCCGCAGAACAGGAGAAATAGGGGGTAAATGCTACTTCGCCATTATATGTTACCATTTCGCCAAGCACAGACTTCACTGCTTTCTCCACATTAGGGCCAATCGTGCTCTTCATCTGCACATAGGGTGCTGTTCCCGAGTTATTGGAGGAAAGCACGTAAGAGTAAGCGGCAACTGCTTGGGCTTTTAACGCCTCAATATTAAAGCTTTCTGGCATCTCATTGGCAACAATGCCAGCAACGATGTCGTAAGCATTTCCTTCCACTACCTTGCCACCGGAAGTCACCTTCAATTTCGGAAGTTTATCCGCATTGGTGTCGTCAGAATCGTCAGAATCCGGAAGCTTGGTTGTCACAGGAGGAGTGGTAACCGGTACATCCGGTAAAATGTTGTCACCAGAAGATGGCTCAGAAGTGACAGGAGGTCTTGTTCCGATAACCGGCTTCTCTGTAGTGGTAGTTTCAGGAGCTGTGGTTGTCACCGGTGCGGTCGTGGTAGTGACCGGCTTTGTTGTGGTCACCGGTGCGGATCCAATCTCACTGGCCTGCGTACCTGTCAAATTGGCAGTGTAAGTACTATTAAAGTATTCCTCAATTCCCTCAACGATACCGTCAGCCAGCTTGTCCCGATAAGAAGCCGTCAAGAGCTTTTCGTATTCTTCCGGGTTGGTGACGAATCCACACTCAACCAGGTTGGCTGGGAATGCACTGTCCCTTGTCATGGCCATATAGCCAAAGACTGAACCGTCACCATTGGTACCGTAACGGATATTGGTTCCCGCTGCTTCATTGACATTTGCGCAGATATAGGAAGCCAGGGACTGGGAGAAATCGTTAAAGTAATAGGATTCGATACCATTCGCAGAAGATGTCGAGCCGGCAGAGTTCTGATGAATGCTGACCAGCAGGTTGGAATTAAAATCTTTTGCCTGTCCCAGTCTGTTCTCAATAGAGAGCCAAGACTGCTGGGTATCGATCATGAGGACTTCAGCGCCCTTAGCCTCCAGCTTGGAAACAACCAGCTTCGCGATCATCTGATTGATCTCTTGCTCATTATAGGCGGGATTGAAGCCGAGAGCTCCGGGATCACCTTTCCAATGGCCAGGATCAATGGTGATGCGGGCATTGCTCAAGGTGGTGGGAGAGTTAAACCGGAAGACCAGGTCATCGCCCTCATAGTAAGCAGTATAACCCAAGAATGAACCGGTCTTTTTCAACTTGAGCTGCAAGGTACTGCCAGACCAAGTTGCACTGGTAAACAACGGGTTTTTGCTTAAAGTCAGTCCATCCGCTACCTTGGTAGTGCTGTCGAAGGCAATGTTAATATAGCTGCCGGTATAAGTCACCTTATAAGGCACCTTCCAAGAGGTAGAGACGGTCAAATAAGTATACTGTCCATCGCTGGTGAATTCAAGTCGATCAATGGTATTGTTGCCATATCCTTGATCACTAATCACCTGGGCATCTTTGGTATAAATACGCTGGCCAGAAGCCAACTGGTAATACCGATAGGTTGTACTGCCATCCGACCAAGATACCTCGCTGAGCACACGCGCAACCGTTCCCTTAGGCAGCGGGAAATATCCAGGATCAGAATAGTCGTTGATTTTATCTGTCGGGAATGTCTCAGCTGAATCTGCCGTGATAATAATCTGCTTGCCACTCATCTTATTGCCAGATGAAGATGGCACCACTGTTTTCCCATCAGAATATACCGTATCCGGATCAGATGGTTCCGTAGTTGGAGGCTCTGTCGTCGTCGGTGGATCCGTCTCAGAATCAGGTTCTGTAGTGGTTATGTCCGGATCTGGTGAACTCGTGGTTGGAGGCTCCGTGGTCACAGGCGGTGTTACCGTTGTGGTATCAGAGCTATCCGGTGTAGAGGTCTCTGCCGGCGGTGTAGTAACCGAAGGTTCATCCGTCACCTCTGGTTCTGTTGTCACTGCAGGCTCTTCCTCCGCTTCATACTTGGGATTAATCTGTACCGAGGCGCCCTGCTTGGTCTCATTAATTCCCTGATAGTTGGCTGCAAAGGTGATGCTACCGAGATCCTGAATACTGCTTGTCCCCTCCGGCAGCTTGATGGTACCGGTATACATTTGATAAGCAGAGGAGGTATCAACATTTTCATCAATTGCAGTGGTCGGAGACAGTTCTATAGTTGTTCCACCCAATGTTGCAGTAACCGTAGAGCCTTCATAGGCCAACGCGCTAACCGCAATTTCCATAGAACCATCCAACACCATAGCGCCACCAGGAGAAACTTCTTTAAACACCTGAACAGCGCGAGTAATTGTATATGTATACTGCT
This sequence comes from Candidatus Pararuminococcus gallinarum, assembly GCA_904419775.1. GTDB lineage: Bacteria > Bacillota > Clostridia > Oscillospirales > Ruminococcaceae > Zongyangia > Zongyangia gallinarum. Next base: position 2,886 of record CAJFSX010000043.1, read on the forward strand.
TATCTCCCTGCGCAATGGTAAAGGTATTTGCTCCAATCTTCAAATCCCGCTGGATGCTGAAGTAACCGCTGTCATTTGTCGCAATCTTTTCTCCGTCAAAGAAGAGATCTTGATCTGGATCAGCCGCACCCGCAAAGGTCACAGTGGGCTCATATGTCGTCATCACTGTTTGAGAAGGCTTTGTAACCGTCAATTCCTGCAGGATAATTTCTTCATTTTTTCCCGTCTCAAAGAAGAGAAGAAGCTTCTCAGTGCTGCCGCCAGGATTGTCCACCAAACTGGAAAGGGAGTTAAATACGGCTCCACCATATTGGCTCCCCTCTTGGGCCAGCAGAATCTGCTCTACGATTTCATCGGCGCTTGTCCATCCATCGGCTGTGCAAATTTTATCGGCACTATATATATAGTAGATGGGCAGCTCGTTGTCTTCAGCCACTTGATTCCACCAAGCAGAAACAACTGTAAAGGGAACATCCTTATCATCTCTTGTTGTATCCGCTCGAACCATGACCAAATCAACATAGTCCTTTTCAATGAAACCTTTGACATCTGCATATCCATCGGTCAAGGTGGCAAATTCAGCTGTAGTGTCACTTCCTTGCTTATTGTCAGCCTCATTGGCCCAGACACTATCGGTCAGCAGACCAAACTGGACTGCGCGATTTGCCTCCTTGGATTTTTCGGAAAGGGCCTTCACCAAAGACTCTGTAGCACTCTGCATAAAGCTTTCATAGCCTTGGCCAGCACCGTTTTCCTCATAATCACTGTAGCTAGCCGCTGAAGAGAGATAGTAGTAATCATCCAGCAGCACACCATCTAGATCATAGGAAGAAACGATTTGCTCCAAATTCTCACCGCTCTGTTCAATCACATCGCTGGTAATCGTCTGCGCATCGCCATTCTGCGTTGCAAGAGCGTCATAGATGACATATACATACATCTTTTCTTCTCTTGCCTTTTTGATGGCATACTCCAATGGATCAAAATCTTCCATGACGCTGGGCATCACATCGCTTTTATAAATGACCTGATCCTTATAGGATAGACCAATGACTACTGTATTCATGGTCAAATCCTTCGCTGACTGAATCGCTTCATCGATCTGACTTTGTACCGTTGTTGCGGACAGGTCATCACCAACAAGAAAATCTGTTCCCGGCATTAGGTATACCGCTCGCATTTCCGTTGGCTTGTTAAAGCTAACAGGCTCCAAAGTCAGATCAGTGCTGTCTACATTGTCAGGCACCACCTGCGCTTCCTCATTTTGCAATTTTGGTGTCTGTTGCTCCAAATTTTTGTCTGCCACAAAAATGGATGTCACTCCCGTTACCAGTGTGATCAAAACAAACAGAACACTGAGAGAAATTGCTGTGACCCTTCTGTTCGAAAAAACTGTTTTCAAAGCGTATCCCTCCCTCACATCTACTTGTAGAAGATATGGTTATTTTAGAATGGTTTTTAAATTTTCTTTTTCCTCCTCTACTAGCTCTTTTACAGATTGTTCTGGTTGAAATAATGTTCCATAGTTGTAAAGTGAAAAACCTTTGTAGGAATCCCCTTGCAGGTCTCTACAAAATTCAACTTGACGTTTGAGCAGATCACCACCGTCAACAATCCATTCGTCCATTCCCTCTTCACCAGCCCATTGATCTTCCTGGCCAATTTTATAGGCTGCAAGGCCGATGTATAGATCTACATCACTTTGGGACGCAAGATCTGCCCACTCCTCAACTGTAGCCGCAAACGGTACACTGTTCTTAAAGCCATAATAAACTTGTGGCATAATATAATCCAGATAGCCTTCATTTTCTATCCAATATTTCACATCAGCATATTGCTTATTGTAGTTGATATCAATATTCCCTTGGGGGCTGATACCAAATTCCATATTCTCATCAATAGCTTTGATAGCCTCATAAACCTTGTGGATAAGCGTATTGACATTGTTTCTCCGCCAATCGTCCAATGACAGCTCTTTACCACTTTTCTCATAGGCTTTGCTATCAAAGACTACATCAGTGGTTGGATAGAAATAATCGTCAAAGTGAATAGCATCTATATCATAGTTTTGCACAAGCTCTTTTACACCGTTTAGAATCAAGGCTTGGTTTTCATCAATGGCGGGATTAAGGTACAGCGCCTGGGACAGCGCCGCTTCCCCAGATTCCCCTTGGGTTGTGACGACATAGCCGTCCTGCTCCATCAGCCATTGATAGACGATCGTATCCGTATCCAGCGTTTGTGTAGGTGTCTTTACACGATAAGGATTAATCCAAGCTTCAATACGCAAATCACGCTCTCTGGCCAGATCAATCATTAGCTGCAACGGATCGTATCCAGGATCCTGGCCCTGGGTCCCCGTAATGATATGAGACCAAGGAAAATAGCTGGACTTGTAAATTGCGTCGGCAAAAGGTCTCACCTGCACGATCACAGTATTGAGCCCCATTGCAACGATGTTGTCAAATACATTCTCCAGGTGTTTTTGTGTCTGTGCTTTATCAGCAGACAGCAGATCCTGTAACTCCAGATAAGACAGCCAAACAGCCCGCCTCTCTCCCTGGGTGTTATCGGAGCCTGTACCAAAGGACACGTTATCATCAGTGCCTGGGGATTCTGGTGAATATTCAGCATCCGACTGTGCGCCATTGGGCAGCGTAACCGCACCTGAAGCCTCATTTTGGGGAATTGATGTTTCTTTTTCCGCGCTGCAGCCGGGCAGCACAGCGAGTAACATCAATAGCAAAATTGTCATGATTCGTACTTTCATTTGTTACCTCAATCCATAATTTTGCTTATTTATATTCTAATATTAAGGCGAAAATAGGTCAATAGTTAATGTCTTCATAACAAAATGTTTACATATTCAGTCAAAATGACGAAAAAACGCAAATATTTTACCCGTTTCCACTTTGCATTTCCTTCCGCTTTTATGTTTTTTCATCTCTTTCATTCATATTTTATACATAATTTTGATGTTGGCATTTTCATTTTCTTCCTTTCCGCCTCGGCATTTGAAAGTAATTTTATAGATAAAATTACTTATTTTCCCAATTCTATTGTAAAAAATCTTTTCTTTTTGTTTTTTATACTTATTGATATCTATTTTCTTTTAGTTCATCTCTATTATTGCAATAAATTCACATAGTGTAAAGTTTATTACTTTACATAGATTTTTCGCAAAATTCCGCCATGTCAAAATGACCAATAACTCTATGCTATTTTATGTAAGCAGAATAATATTTATGTAAAGGCATGAAAAAGAGGATGAGCTTCCAAAAATCACTCATCCTCTTTTTCTCAAATTGAGTTAATTTAAATATTTACATGATAAACATTTTGATAGAGTCTATTTCTTATTTGATTGAATTTTTCTTTATCCAGTTCTTCCGGATACGACATCAAACAAAGGGGAATTGACTTTTCTGTTGTCTGCATAGCTGGTTGTTCATAGGCAAAGGGCAGCAGATGAAAACCCAGCCTTTCATAAAATCCGATTCTCCTCCGAGCAATTTCTTTTTCTGGTGGCTCTACCTCAAGACAAAAAGTTTTTTGTTTATTTTCCATCAACTCAACGAGCATCTTCTTCCCTAGCCCCTCATTACGATGGTTTGCCTCAACGGCAAAATGCTCGACAAAGACAAAATCTATAAAATCCCACACCGCAATAAATGCGTGGACTTTTTCTTTCTCCTGATAAACAAAGATCTTGTAAAATTCATTGTTCAGCACTTCTTTTTGTCCCTTATAAGTTCTTCTCTCACTTGATGGAAAAGAATCGGCTAAAATTTGATATACTTGCTCAAAATGTTGGGGGTTCAATGGCTCTAACATTTTTATTCTCCTCAAGCAACTTTTTAAAGCGATTTGATAAAACAAAAGGCGGAGCTCATGCTCCGCCTTTCCAGACCATGTATTCTGTTAGATCGAAATCTCATGAGCAATCCGATACAGATCCATATTGAACTTTTTCTTCTGCTCTAGTGCCTCTAAAATATCAAAGTCAACAATTTGGTCATGTTTTAGGGCAATTACGCGGTTACCGATACCGTTGCACAGCAGTTTTTCAATAGCATAATGGCCCATTTGGCTGGCAATCACACGATCTCGTACTGAGGGATTACCACCTCTTTGTACGTGACCCAGAACCAGCGCGCGACCAGTAATTCCAGTGAAGTCTTCCACCTGTTTTGCAATTTCTTCAACCTTGCCATAACCCTCAGCAACGATAATAATAAAGTGGCGTTTACCACGGGTCAAATCCTTCTGGATTCTCTCCAAACAATCTTTTTGCATATCAAATGGAACCTCTGGGACAACAATCGTAGTTGCTCCACAAGCAATACCTGTATTAAGCGCAATATCTCCACAACGGCGGCCCATTACTTCTACTACTAAGCAACGATCATGGGACTGAGCTGTATCCCGGCATTTATCAATCATTTCCATTGCCGTATTCATGGCAGTATCGTAACCAATTGTATAATCTGTGCATGCAATGTCATTATCAATGGTTCCCGGAATTCCTACACAAGGGATTCCTCTTAAAGAAAGGTCCCTAGCTCCACGGAAAGAACCATCACCACCGATGACAACAACTCCATCAATACCATGGTCAATGCAGGTCTGGGTAGCTTTCTGAAGTCCAGACTCATGGCGAAATTCTTCACAGCGCGCTGTATACAGCATGGTGCCGCCCCGATGGATAATATCAGATACACTGCGTAAACTCATATCAATTAAATCGCCGTTAATAAGTCCATTATAACCACGACGGACACCAACTACATTGAGTCCCTTGGATATACCAGTTCTAACTACTGCCCTAATAGCGGCGTTCATTCCAGGTGCGTCTCCCCCGCTAGTCAAAACGCCAATTGTTTTCACTTGCTTACCCATATAATAACCTCCCCAGATTCACTCGAGAATCCTCTTTTATTCTTTCAAAGCATGATTCATATGGCTTTATTATATACGATAACATCAACTTGTTTCAATATCAAAACTAAACAATTTCTTTTGCAGAACCTACAGATTATTGACTATTGTCCCTTATTTTGACTTTCTCCTTTCCCAGAATCCGACCGAGTTCATCAATCATTACTTGGTTGACATCCACCCACATTGATTTTGGAGCCAGCATCCATCGCTTTTTATCCTCAAAATATACATAAACAGGGAATGCTCCCTCAAAAATAGTCAGTAGATTTTTAGTCTTCTCAAAAGCTGTACTCTCTTGGGAAGAAACTGCCAAGTAAAGGCCATTTTTCCCTCCCTTTGCTGGTTTTCTTGGCTCTTCACTGTGTTCCCGCATCACTAGCTCTTTGGCGTGATCAGTGATAGTCACCCGATCACAGATAAGCTTCGGATCTTCATCTTCTCTAACCGAGAGACGACACCGGGCACATATCACAGCTCCCTCCTGTAGAAGGCTTTTATATTGGTCAAATACCTGCGGAAATACCAGCATTTCCATGGAGGATGTCATATCTTCCAACATGACAAATGCCATGGTAGCATTATTCCGCGTAATCTTTACCTTTCGGCTTCCCACGGTAGCAATGATATTGACATAACCGCCATCTGCGAATTTCGTATCGTGAATTTCTATCCCCGATTTGATGTCACCAAAGGTAGAGCCTCTGATCTCTTTGAGCAGCCCTGTATAAGCACTAATCGGATGATCCGTAATATAAAGTCCTGTGGTCTCCCGTTCCATCTTCAGCTTTTCGTGCAGTTCTAAATCAGGCACATCCAAAATTTGATACTGGTTTTTAGGTGCTGTGGGACCAGCATCAAACAGGCTGACCTGTCCCTCTACATTTTGGCGGTGCTGCTGATCGATGGCTGCCAACAGTCCATCCGAAGACATGAGCATCTGACGACGATTGAGTCCAAACCCATCCAGAGCCCCACACTTGATCAGGCTTTCCATCGTTCTGCGATTGAGTTCTCTGCCATACATTCGTTCACAGAAATCAGCAAAGCTCTGGAAAAGCCCGTTCTCTTCCCGCTCTTTAATCAGATCCTTGATGAAGCCACGTCCCAGATTCTTAACGGCCACCAAGCCAAAGCGGATGCCTTCTCCTGTGACAGAAAATCCATCCTGGCTGTAATTGACATCGGGTTTGAGAATCTCGATCCCCAGTTTTTTGCATTCGCCAATATACTCAATGATCTTGGATGTGTTATCTAACACGCTTGTCAGCAACGCCGCCATATATTCTTTGGGGTAATGGCACTTCAAATAGGCCGTCTGATAGGCTACAAATGCATATGCCGCGGCGTGGGACTTATTAAACGCATACGAAGCAAAGGAACTCATCTCGTCAAAAATACTGGTAGCGATTTTCTCGCTGACCCCATTGCGGATACAGCCGGGGATAATGATATTTCCATTCTCATCCACATCACCATAGATAAAGTTCTTCCGCTCTTTCTCCATAATGTCATGCTTTTTCTTGGACATGGCCCGACGCACCAAATCAGCGCGGCCATAGGTAAACCCCGCCAATTGGCGGCAGATCTGCATGACCTGTTCCTGATACACAATACATCCATAAGTAACATTGAGGATTGGTTCCAAAAGGGGATGTTTGTAGGTCACCCGTTCTGGATGATGCCGGTTTTCTATATAGGTCGGGATGGATTCCATAGGTCCCGGCCGGTAAAGAGAAATAACGGCGATCATATCCTCAATAGATTCCGGTCCCAAGTTGACCAATACCTGCCGCATGCCTGCCGATTCAAACTGGAATACCCCTTCCGTCAGGCCTTGAGACAGCATATCATAGACAGCCTTATCATCAATCGGTACGTGCTCCATATCGACTTCTATGCCGCGTGCTTTGAGCATCTTTTCCGCATCGGAAATAACCGTTAAGTTACGAAGACCCAAAAAGTCCATCTTGAGAAGGCCCAGTTCCTCCAAGGTCGTCATGGTAAACTGGGTGACTACCGCCTCATCATTCATTGCGAGGGGAACATAGGAGGATACTGGATCCCGGGTGATCACCACGCCAGCTGCATGGGTAGAAGCATGGCGGGGCATTCCTTCCAACTTGCGAGCCATATCAATCAGCTGGGTAATCTGAGGATCCGAATGATAAGTAGCCATGAAATCAGTAGATTTTTGCAGCGCCATATCCAAGGTAATCCCAAGCTCCATTGGAACCTGCTTTGCTACTGCATCCACTGTTTGATAAGGGATATTCATCGCCCTGCCCACATCTCGAATCGCGCCTCGGGCCGCCATGGTGCCAAAGGTAATGATCTGAGCTACATGATCCGCACCGTATTTGCGCACTACATAATCAATGACCTCTTGACGTCGTTCATAGCAAAAATCGATGTCAAAGTCTGGCATGCTCACCCGCTCGGGATTGAGGAACCGTTCAAACAGAAGTTGATAGCGAACCGGATCGATACCCGTAATACCAATACAATAGGCAGCGATACTTCCGGCACCGGAACCTCGTCCAGGACCTACAGGAATGCCATGTTCTTTGGCGTAGTTGATAAAATCAAAGACGATGAGAAAGTAATCCACATAACCCATCTTCTTAATAATCTCAAGCTCATAATTGAGGCGTTCCGCTACTTCCGGAGCCGGATGTTCTCCATAGTGACGGCGGAGTCCCTTTCGACAGAGATCTTCAAAATATTCTACATTGTCCCGTCCATCGGGAGCAACAAAGAGGGGCAATTTTGTCACGCCGAACTCAAATTCTACCTCACACCGGCTTGCAATTTTTGCCGTGTTGGCAATGGCTTCCTCATGGTCTTGAAACAGTTCCTGCATTTCCTCCCCAGATTTGATATAAAACTCCTGGGTGGGAAACTCTAGCCCGTCTTTGTTATCTACTGTAGTATTGGTCTGAATGCAGATAAGAACATGCTGCATCTGGGCGTCTTCTTTGTTGATATAGTGAGAATCGTTGGTTGCCACAAGGCCCACGCCGACTTCCTTAGCAAGCCGGTAAAGATCGGGCAGAATCCGCTGCTGTTCCTCGATTCCGTGATCCTGCACCTCAATAAAATAGTTATCTGGTCCAAACAGATCCCGGTAGCGAATGGCAGTTTCTTTGGCCTTATCATAGTCACCGGCTACAAGCGCCCTGGGAATCTCTCCCGCCAGACAGGCACTCAGGCAAATAAGCCCTTCACTGTATTTTTGCAAAAGTTCAAAATCCACCCGCGGCTTAAAGTAATAACCATCAATAAATGCTTGAGAAACTAATTGGATGAGATTTTGATATCCCTGATTGTTTTTACAGAGAAGAACTAGGTGATACGGATTGTTGTCAATTCGATGGACTTTATCAAAACGGGTTCTTGGCGCCACATAGACTTCGCAGCCGATGATAGGCTTTATCCCCTGTTTTTTGCATTCTTTATAAAAATCAATGACCCCGTACATAACACCGTGGTCTGTAATTGCGACTGCCTGCTGTCCTAATTCCTTTACCTTTTGTACCAGCTGTTTAATGCGGCAGGCACCGTCAAGCAGGCTATATTCACTATGGACGTGCAGATGGACAAATTCATCCATTGGTCTTCACCTCCTGGTATTGCTCATTAAACTTTTCCAGACGCCCAACTTATTGCGCTTTGCTCATTTGGTCCCGGATCATGTCTGCTTCTGCCGCAATACGCTGGAATCGGTGGTTCACGCCGGAACGAGATAAGGGTTCCGAAAGTTCCCTTCCCAAGTCCGCAAGAGACATTTCCGGATGATCCAGACGCAGCTGCGCTAGCTCCCGCAGGTTGTCCGGCAATGCCTCCAAACCGCGGTGGGAAGCAATTAGCTCAATGTCTTGCACCTGTTTGGCAGCAGCATTCACGGTCTTTTCAATATTAGCCGTCTCGCAGTTGGTCACACGATTTGCTTTATTTCGTAAATCTTTATAAATCTTTACATTCATAAGTTCCAGGGAGGATCGCATAGCTCCCATATAGGTAAGCATGTCCTCAATATGTTCGCTTTCTTTATAATAGATCACTCTGGAACCCCGACGTGTCGTCATCTTGGGTGGAGCTAATACCTCTGAAATGAGCTCATATAAATCCTCAGCCAGTTTTAAGTGCTGGGTGACAAATTCTAGATGGTAGCTTTTGAGTGGATCCGTTAGATTACCGCAGGCAAGATACGCCCCTCGCAGAAAATGAGCAATGTCACCCTCTCTGGAAAAATTCTCTTTCTTAATCCGGAGGCTGATCTCATCACTCCGATGATAGAAAAGTCCCCGCAGCTCTTCGCAGTCCTTCTTGTTTTGAAGCGTTACGGTAAAAATACCATCCTTACGCTTTTGAGGGGATAAGCTCATCTGTGTAGGAAGGCCGGAAATGTCAGCGATACACTGGGCATACAGCTTTGCCACCTGTTCATTTTCTGTAGAAAGGGCAATTTGTTGATTTGAAAAAGACTTTCCAAAAAGAAGCATTCCATAAGCCATGGCATGCCGGGCTTCTGGCGCCTGTATCTCTTCTTCAGTTAGTTCACATTTTAGATCAGAAGAGAAAGACATAACCTTCCCTCCTTCCATAAATTTTGCCTAAACTAGGATTCACCTCCATATGGAGGTGAATCCTAGTTTTATTTCTGAATATCGCGGTGATTAATGTTGACCCGTACCCCATTTTCTGACAGGTGCTGAGCAATAATTTCAGCAAAGGTGACGGATCGGTGTTTCCCTCCGGTACATCCAACGGCGACCACTAGCTGGCTTTTTCCTTCATGGATATACTGGGGAAGCAGAAAATCGATGAGATCCAGCAACTTATCTTTGAGCAACTGGCTCTGTTCAAATTCCATAACGTAATCTCTGACCTCTTGATCCAGACCCGTCTTATGACGCAGATTGTCTATGTAAAATGGATTAGGCAGACATCTGACATCAAAAACCAAATCTGCCTCTAGTGGCAATCCATACTTAAAGCCAAAGGATACGGAATTAACGAGAATGCTCCCAGAAATATTTCCTAGGAAAATATTTACAATTTGTTCCTTTAGCTGTGCCGCAGATAGATGGGAGGTATCGATTGTATAGGTAGCCATAGCGCGGATTGGTTTTAGAAGCTCTCTTTCAACCAAAATAGCCTGTTCAATCTCACCCTTTACCGTATCCAAAAGAGGGTGTTTTCTCCGTGTCTCTTTAAATCGACGGATCAAGACATCATCATTACAGTCTAAGAAGAGAACTTCAAAGGCAATGTCGTTCTTTTTGAGTTCATCCATGCTGTCAAATAGGTCGTGAAAGAGAGCTCCTCCTCTGGCGTCCACCACCACAGCCACCTTATCAATCTGCCCCTTTGATTGGATGCAGAATTCTGCTATCTTGATGATGAGCTTGGGCGGAATGTTGTCAACGCAGTAGAAGCCTATATCCTCCAGTGCATTGATGGCTCTGGATTTCCCGGCGCCTGAAAGTCCGGTTACGATGACAAAATCCACGATGCTCACTCCTTTACAACATTTTTACTTCGCAAGAAAGCTCGTATCCTGTCTGTTCCTTGACCACTTTTTGTATATATGCAATGAGTTGCACGACGTCATCACAGGTGGCGTTATCATAGTTGATCACAAAACCAGCGTGTTTTTCACTAACCATAGCGCCGCCAATTCGGTATCCCTTCAAGCCGCATTGGTCGATGAGCGCCGAAGCATAATTCCCAGCCGGACGCTTAAAAGTACTGCCTGCACTTGGATACTCTAGCGGCTGTTTTTCCTTGCGACGCCGCATATAGTCGTCCATACGGCTGCGAATTTCCTCCTGATTGCTAGGAGTCAATGCAAAACAAGCGGAAATAATACAGTCTTCCCCTTCTGCATAGATGCTGTGTCGGTAAGATAGGGCCAGTTGGTCTTTTAAAAGTGTATGCTTCTCTCCCACCTGATCCAAATGACAGGCACTGACAATAATGTCTTTGATCTCTCCACCATAAGCGCCTGCATTCATATATACCGCGCCTCCCACACTACCTGGAATCCCATAGGCAAATTCCAGGCCAGAAAGGCTATGTTCAAGGGCAAAGTGGCACAGCCTCATCAGCGTTACCCCTGCATCGCACTCCACAAGGCCGTTTTCCAGCAATCTGATCTCACCATATTGATTGTCAAGACAGATCACGGCACCAGCAAATCCTCGATCTCTTACAAGCAGATTTGATCCCTTGCCAATGATCACCCGCGGAGTTTGTGTCTCCCTGCATAACCGCAATATCTGGGCTAAAGCAGCGGTGTTATGAGGTTTTATCAGTACATCTGCAGGGCCTCCAATGTGGAAGGTAGTAAAGCGAGATAAAGGGGCCGCCGGAATGGCATCGCACTTCATTCCCGACAGGGCACGAAGGAAAAATGTATCGACCATGAAAACCTCCATGAATTGATTTGTGGCGGAAACTTGCCGCCACTTATGTATATTACTGGAGGCGACCTAAAAATGCAGCACCGATAATTCCAGCATCATTGCCCAGGGTAGCAGTGACAATTTTCACCCTTTTCTTGGATGTTCTGCAATAATCCTCCGCCTTCACAAGCTCTCTCAGAGGGGCCAGCAATGTCTCCCCTTCTTTGGAGATGCCACCACCAATACAAATAACCTCAGGCTGGAAAATATTTACAATGCTGGCCAATCCATATGCCATATAGGCAATATATTCATCAACACATTCTCTTCCCGCTTGGTCGCCTTTTCTCATGGCGTCAAAAGCAGTACGTCCGCTGACTTTATCCAGATTTCCTCCGCAAAGCTCCCACATCACCGAATCTTTATATTTTTCCATATATTCCTTAGTTGTGGTAATCAGCCCTGTGGCGGAGCAATAGGTCTCAAAGCAGCCTTTTCTTCCACAAGTGCACTGCCTACCGTCTTTGACGATTGCCATGTGCCCTAATTCGGCACCTCCATGGTTGAAGCCAGCATAAATCTTGCCGTTGATGATAACGCCTCCGCCTACGCCGGTTCCCAAGGTGATAACGATAACATCCTCTTTTCCCTTTGCTCCTCCTGCCAAAGCCTCGCCATAGGCTGCTGCATTGGCATCATTTTCAATGTAAACAGGCTTTCCCAGCTTCTCGCTAAGATAAGGGCCCATAGGTACATTGTGGAAAAAAAGGTTATTGGCATAAATAAGATAGCCAGTCTCAACATCAACTGTTCCCGGGGTGTCAACACCCACCCATTCAATGTCCTCCAGAGTAAGACCGGCATCCTCTACTGCCATGCGGGCAGCTTTAACCATGTCGTCTAACACTTCTTCCGCCGGACGGGGGACATTTGTTTTTAGTTTTGCCCTACCAACAATTTGGTAATCCTCATTTACAACGCCAACAGCAATATTGGTTCCGCCAAGATCAATGCCTACATAATACTTCATAAGAAAACTCCTTTCTACCTGATCTGAAGCTATTAGGATGTTCTTTTTACTTCGCTGGTGACAGATCTCTTTTTACCTTTTTCTGTACCGTTTCAAAGAAACGGTCATAATCCGCATTGAGGATCAGTTCCCGCGGGAAATCAATTTCCTCGAGCATCGCCGTCGCTCTCTCGACAGCGCCAATTTCATAGCAGAAATGGGCATCGGAATTAACAATCACCGGGACCTGATATTTTGCGCACAGCTTCGCAATCTCCGCACAATTTTTCGGTGACCCCGGGCGGGTCCCCGGCTGAAAGGAATGAGCATTGATCTCCACAATCTTTCCGTATTCCTTAAATGCTTTGATGCATCTTTCATAGTCATAGCGGAATTTTGGATTACCACTGTGTCCTATGACGTCCACATCCGGATTTTTTGCGATTTCCAACCACAGATGGGTCTGTGCCTGCTCGTCCTTTGGCGGAATAACAGGACTGTGGCAGGATGCTACCACCCAGTCAAGCCCTTCCAGCATCTTCTGAGAAATATCTAAATTCCCATCAAAATCAAGTATATTGGTCTCTACGCCTTTGAGCACCAAAACACCATCTACATAATCGGGTACCGACCAGATGTTATTAAAATGCCATAAATGGGCTCCGTCCGGAATAGCGGGAGCATGGTCGGTGGACGCAATCGCCCTGATTCCCTTCTCCTTTGCCACCCTGATATTTTCCATAATCGTGGAAAACGCATGGGTAGAAGCGACTGTGTGTGTATGTGTATCTGCATAAATCTGAATCAAAACTGATGACAACTCCTCTAAATATGTTTTTCATTCTAGAATTAATAAGCGTTCCAATCGACGGAGCTGTCTTCTTCCGGCTCTGCCATACCCAGCTTCTGAAGCAGTTCTGAAGCTGCATTGTATCCCATCTTTTTCTGGCGATTGTTCATGGCCGCTACCTCAATAATGATGGCCAGATTTCGTCCCGGTTTCACGGGAATGGTCAGTGACGGAACCTTAATGCCTAAAATGGAGGTGTACTCATTGTCCATGCCCATTCTATCGTAAACCTTATTTTGATCCCACAGCTCCAATTGAATCACCATGTCAATTTTTTCTGTGACCTTAATGGAACCCATACCAAAAATACGGCGAGCATTAATAATGCCAATACCCCGCAGTTCTACAAAGTGCCGGATATTTTCGGGTGCTGTTCCCACCAATGTCTTGTTGGAAACTCTCCGGATTTCTACCGCGTCATCAGCAATGAGCCGGTGGCCCCGTTTGACAAGCTCAATGGCTGTTTCACTTTTTCCAACGCCGCTTTCTCCCAAGAGCAGTATTCCTTCGCCGTACACCTCTACCAGCACACCGTGACGGGTAATACGGGGGGCCAGCTCTACATTAAGAGTAGATACCAAACTCGATTGGAAGGTCGATGTAGAATCGGTGGTTTCCAGTAATGGGACCTCATACTTTTGGGCTG
>CAJFSX010000044.1 GCA_904419775.1 Candidatus Pararuminococcus gallinarum
AGTAGACGCCGCTCTCCAGCGCCTCTTCTCCCAGCATGGCTGTGATGCCATCGGCAAAGAAGGCTTTCACCTGCACACCCTCTACCTCGTTTCCTACGGTAGCGGTGTAAGAGAAGGTGTCTTTGTCAAAGGCGGGAGTAAGAGTTCCTTCAGACAGCTCCAGACCATCCAGGAGAGGTTTCTCGCCTACAGGAGGCTGTTCTTCCTCTTCCCTTGTGACGGTGATGGTGTAGGTCTTATCCCCTGCTGCCACGGTAATAGCATTAGGTCCAACCTCCAGGGCAATATCCTCGGAGTAGGAACCGGATGCGACGTCCTTGCCGTTGACGGTGACAGCGGTGTCACCGGTGTAGGTGGGCATGACCTTAACAGAGGAGACGGAGTTTGCCACGGTGGCGGTGTAATTCAGGGTATCCTTGTCAAAGGCGGGATCCAAGGTGCCGGTGGAGAGTTCCAGATCGCTCAGCTCTGTTGGAATGGGCTGGACAATGGTGTCACGCCAAATGGATTTCATTCCATAGATGTTCAGCGAGTCAATTGTCAGATTTCCACCAGTTGTAAAGAACTCCATACCGGTGTTGGTGGGCTCTGTAAAGAAATAGCAGGAAAAAGCAGCTTCGCCGTCATTGCCGAAAGCGTCGATAATAGATGTATCCACCAGAATACGCATTTTGATCTTATTACCCTCAAGAGGCTCTAAAGTATAAGAGTAAATGCCGGTCTTAATCTTACCGGATTGATCTCGGTCCACGGTCATTACTTTGGTTTCGGTATTATATTTGACAACGGTCTTTTTCCCATCCCCAGTACGCAGGTTAAAGCCAAACTCTTTGGCATCTCCGAGAGTAAAAGTAGCCTCGATATCGGCCAAAGCTGTATCTACATCTGCGAGAATATTGGGCGTATCGGGAGTAATTTCTTTGTCCTGGCAGGAATAGAGCAGATCGGAACGCAGGGCGTTGACCTCTTCAATGGGATAGGAAGTCAGCCGTACCTGACCATTGATGGTCTCCAATTTGGTTTCCATAGGCAGGGATTGGGCACTCGGAAGAAATGGGAGAACCATCGGCATAGGTCATGTCGTCGTTGTGGGTCCAATGGATCAGGTCGGGGGAGGTGAAGAGACGGGCCTGGCTGCCTGCTACCACCATCAGCCAGAGGGATTCATCCTCTAACCAGATGACCTTGGGGTCACGGAAATCTTTGGTATACATATTGCCTTCGTTGCCGATAACAGGGTTGCCGTCATATTTATCCCAGCTCATACCGTTGTCGGTAGAGATAGCGATGGACTGGGTTTCCAGGCCATAAACGGCATGATCGCCATATCCATGGTTGCTGTAGATAGCGACCATACGGCTCTCGGGAGGCGTATAATTGGGATCAGAGGGATCATCGACAAACAAGCCGGAGGTGTTGTCCTTATCAATAACAGCGCTACCTGAGAAGATGTAGCCCAGTTCGTCCACTGCCATTGCGATGGGCATTTCCTCCCAGCACACCATATCCTTAGAGACTGCATGGCCCCATTCCGCGCCATTGCCGCGGTTGTACTGATAATACATATGATATTCACCGGTAGTGGAGTTGTAGATCAGTCCATTGGGATCATTGAGCCGCTTGATCTCAGGAGAGAAGTGGAACTGAGAGCGATATTTCTCAAGATAGGAGGTCTGAGGATCTCCTTTTCTCTTGATAATCAATGTGGTAATGGAAATAAACCCGGTATCCTCATCTTTGACATGGATGGTCAGGGTGTTATCCCCCACCTCGAGGGGGATGGTGGTTGCCTGTCCTACCTGTGCAGGTTCTCCATTGATGGTCACCGACCCACTACCAGATATCGTAGGAGTCAGAGAAATGGAATCTGTCTCATAGGGGACCTGTCCGGCATATTCATAGATGTCGGGAGAAAAGGCGGGAAGCAGCTGAAAATCCGGGCTTTCCAGGCCAGAAAGAGAAGCTAGGGATTCAGAATCCAGTGGCTGATAGTTGACGTTCTGGAACATAAGTGTGGAGCCGGACAGATTCAGGCCAAAGACTCCTGACAAGCATTCGTCGTCAGAAGCAGTGATAGCCAACTGATCATCCACATACAGGTTGATAGATGGCCCGCTGCATACCACACGCAGGTGATAGGTCTCCTTATTTTCCGTTAGGTTATAGGGACCGCCTACGTGGCGTTCATTGATGACCTGCCCCGCGCTATTCTGATTAAATTTGAGCAGACGGATATCTCTGCCCTTAACCATGGTGGCAAGATAATAGACGTGGTGATCCTCAGCGGAACGGAAAATAAGCCCACCTGCACAGGCGCCGCCCACAAAGGTTACATCTGCGTCATAGATAAAATCAGAAGCAGAAGTGGTGCTGAAAGCCGCACAGTTGCCGTCTCCTACACCCTGATAACCGTTTTCAGTTTCGGTCCATGTGCCGGTTTCGCCCTGCCAATTTTCCAGATTGGTCTCGAAGTTGGGGACGACGGGAGGTGTATTGTCGGTAAACTGGATGTTTTCGAATTTGGCGGCCGTTGCGCAGCTGGCAAATCCAACATATCCGCCGTTATATTTTTCATAGGCCGGCATGGTGATTTTTGGGGTCTCCATATCCCGGACATAGACTTTAAATACCTTGTCGGTGCCTACTTCCAGTTTGATATGTACCGTTTCGCCGACCGAGATAGGCTGGTCCAGGATGGCGGTTTTATCAAAACCGGTGAGGTCTTGTTCAATAAAAATACGGACACTGTTGGGGCCTAAATGGACGGCGCCCCAATAGGTGGCGGGATTTTCCTTGTTGGTGACGCCGAAGAGGAATCCGGCCAAATTAAGATTCATAGCACTCGATTGAAGGGTAATGTCCGCTTCATATACAAATGCTTTGGCGCTGGTGCCAGAAACTGCAAAATTGTTGGCTCCAGTATCCTCCAGGGTCAAGGTGTTAGATGGTTCATCATAGGACATGTTGGGGCCGGTCCAGTCTCCCAGCGGTCCTGTTTCACCCTGCGCGGCAGGGGCTGATGCTGGCTGGGGGACATCAATGGCGAAAACTAACCCAGTCCCCATGGATGAGCAGGCAATAAGAATTGCCATCACAAATGCGGTAAGTTTCCCAGCTATAGATTTGGAAAATCTTCTTCTCATGTTTTTTCGTACCTCCTATTTCTTCTTTTCCAATGGTGACCGTCATTTTTTTACCTCCTTTTTCAGGCACACCATTTATCACTATTTTATATGAATTCGTAGAAAGATAAAAGATTTATGATAGATGTTTATAATATTCAGTAAAGTTATCCGAAAACTATCAGCTTGTTTTAGTAAAGTTCATTCTGTTATTTTCGACTCTTTACCAAAGGCTTGACTTAGGAATTGCTTGACAAAAGCTGATTTTCACCGGATAATAATACATATGCCCCTTGTGGTATAGGAGGTGTAGCAGTGAGACAATGTATGGATGCGGATAATTTGCACCGGCGGCTAAAAAAGATCATCGGCCAAGTGCAGGCCATCGACCGAATGGTAGATGAAGATGTGCCTTGTGAAGATGTTTTGGCGCAGATTAATGCGGCAAAGTCAGCACTCCACCGGGTAGGACAGGTGGTGCTGGAAGGGCACATCCAACACTGCGTCAGGGATGGAATCGAACATGGAGACGCGGATCAGACCATTGCCAACTTTACGAAGGCGGTGGAGCGCTTCGCCAATATGACCTAATTGCAGAGAGGAAAAAAACCAGCTGTAAAGGCTGGTTTTTTTTATTTTTGGAGCATCGATAAAATGAGATTCAGACAAATAGAAAGGTGATATAATATGGTGAAATGTTGATTGTTTTTGTGCATTTAGCTGAATGCACAAAAGGGGATAAAAAATTACAGCAATTATACAAAAAACGGTTTTTTCTATTGACAGTGAATTTATAGCTAAATATAATGTTGACATAGAATAAAAGAAATAAAAATACTTTCAAACGAAAATAAAAGAATGTTGTTTTGAATATAGAAAAGGAAGAGATGGATTATGATTCCTATGGGAGAAAAAAAGATGACAGAACGGCAGACCCGGATTTTAAATATTATTTCAGAAGAAAAAAAGGTAGAAGTCATCAAGCTGGCGGAGCTCATGAATGTGACCCAGGTTACCATCCGCAAAGACCTTGACTTTTTGGAGAGCAAAGGTCTCATCCGCCGTCAGCACGGTACGGCGGAGCTTGACGCGGAGGACGATATTACCAACCGATTGGCCTACCATTATTATCAGAAGTCGCTGATCGCGGCGCAGGCTGCGGAAATGATCGAAAATGGCGAGGTTGTCATGATCGAATCCGGATCCTGCTGTACACTGCTGGCGGAACAAATCGTGCAGAAAAGAAAAAATGTGACCATCATCACCAATTCTGTTTATATCGCAAATTACATCCGGCCGGCCACCTCCAATAATGTTGTCTTGCTGGGAGGCTCTCTGCTCATGGAGCCTATGGTGACAGTGGGCCCGATTATGTGCCAGGCCGCGACCAATTTTTATGTGGATAAGTTTTATACCGGGACGGATGGTTTTACCCCGAATGGATATTTTACGGGAAAAGACATTATGAGGGTGGAAACAATTCGAGTGATGTCGAAACAAGCCAAGAAGACGATCATCCTTACCGAATCGAATAAATTCTCCCGGCAGGGGACGCTGGCCCAGTTCCCAGCGGACGACGTCTATGCGGTTTATACGGATACGAAGATTCCGCAAAATGTCAGGGAGTATTTAGAGGAACACAATGTGGTTGTCAATACAGTAGATACAACCAAGGGAAGGGAGGGAAAATAAGTCAGCGTTTTATTGGGAAGAAAAATTTAGAGCAATGCGAAGGAAGGGTATATTTATGAAAAAGGTATTGTCAGTTTTACTCGTGGTAGCACTTTTCATCGGCTGTTTGGCAGGATGCAGCGGAAGCGGCGATGGAAGCAGCCAGTCAACCTCTGACTCATCCGCATCTACTTCATCGGGTGATGGAGAGCGGTTGAAAATCGGTATTGTCTTAAAGACCTTGGCCAGCGAATACTGGGTGGATATGGCTGATGGTATTAAGGCCAAAGCAGAGGAACTGGGAGTTGATGTGGAAATCATGGCCGCGGCCTCTGAAAGCGATACCGGCGGACAGCTACAGATGCTGGAAGACATGGTATCCGGCGATTATGACGGCATTGGTGTAGCGCCTATTACCGACACCAACCTGATCAACGGTGTGGCCGCCGCATGTGAAAAAGGTATCCCCGTGGTTGACTTGGACCAGAGCTTTAACGAAGAGGAACTGGCAGCAGCTGGCGGCTGGCTGGTAGGCTATTGCACCACCGACTATGTGGTCACAGGGGAACAGGCCGGAGAGTATCTGGCACAATGCATGGGAAACAGCGGTAAAGCTATTATCATCGAAGGTATGGCAGGCAACCTTTCCAGTGAATCCAGAAAAGAAGGCTGTACCAACGTTTTGACCGAGGCCGGCATCGAGGTCGTTGCCTCCCAGCCCTGCGACTGGGACCGCCAGAAAGCCATGGACGCCACCACCAATCTCCTGAGTGTAAATCCAGATGTAACCGGCATCTATTGCTGCAATGATACCATGGCCCTGGGCGCGCAGCAGGCTGTGGATAACCTAAACCTTGGCGATCAGGTCTTTGTTGTAGGTACTGACGGCAATTCCGAGGCCATTGAATCCATTGCCAGCGGCCACATGGCCGGTACAGCAGCGCAGAAGCCGGATGTCATCGGCGCTACCTGTTTGGAGATGTTGGTAGAGTTCATCCGCAGCGGTGAAGAGGGCGGCATGGACTATGAGATGGAAAATGTCCTGTTGGATTCCTACATCATCAATCGGGAAAATGTAGAAGAGTATCGATAATAGTGTAGAAGAATAAGAAGTAAACGCAGAGTGCCTCCTTTTGGATTTTACCCAGAAGGAGGCACTTCACAGAAAGGGAAAAGGCATATGGAAAATCTCGTCGAAATGAAGGGAATTACCAAGCTGTTTCCAGCTGTCAGGGCGCTGAGTGAGATCGATTTGGATTTACGCCCGGGAGAAGTTCATCTGCTGTTGGGAGAAAATGGCGCCGGGAAATCCACATTGATGAAAATACTCAGCGGTGTTTATACCCCTACGGAAGGGATTATCCGTATTGGGGAAAAAGAATACAAATCCCTGACACCGCAGCTTTCCCAAGAAAATAAAATTGCGATTATCTATCAGGAACTGAGCGTTATCAATGAGCTAACCATTGCAGAGAACCTGTTTATCGGCAAGCTGCCGGTCAAAAAGCTAGGGGGATTTTTCCCCATTGTCAATCGGAAAGAAATGATCAATCGGGCAAAGGAGCTGCTCGGTCAAGTTGGCTGCCACCATGATCCCCTGACACTGGTCAGTGAACTTTCCATCAGCGAAAAACAGCAGGTGGAAATTGCCAAAGCGCTGGCCAGTGACGCGAAAATTTTGGTGATGGATGAGCCTACCTCCTCTTTAAGTGCTGAAGAGACTGAGCAGCTTTTTGCCGTTATCCGGAGCCTCAAGGAAAAAGGCGTAGGGATCATCTATATCTCCCACAAAATGAGCGAAACCCGGGCAATCGGAGACCGTGTCACCATCCTCAAGGACGGAAAGCGGGTCACCACCATGGATATGAAGGATGTCAAGGACGAAAACCAAATCGTCTCCCTCATGGTGGGCAGGGAACTAGCGCATCAAATCCTGCGCCGACCCAAAGCGGATGGGGAACCGGCGCCAGAAGTGGCCCTTAAGGTAGAAAACGTCACCCGGGATGACGAAAAGGTACGAAACATCAGCTTTGAACTTTATAAAGGAGAAATTCTGGGCTTTGCCGGATTGGTAGGTTCTGGACGGACTGAGCTGATGAACACCCTATTCGGCGCCGAAAAGATGAAGGAAGGCAAAGTATGGCTAGACGGTGAAGAAATCCAAGTGCGTTCCCCGTACCAAGCGGTAAAAAAGGGAATGGCTTTTATTACGGAGAGCCGTCGAGAAACAGGACTATTTGACAACTTTGATATTACCAAAAACATCGCCACGGTTTACAATATCAAGCGCACCTCCCTGGCGGGACTTTCTGGACTGATTCATACCAAGAAGGAACGGGAGATAGCCCTCAAACAGAAAAAGGATCTCTCCATCCGCTGTACAGGTGTAGACCAAATGGTCCTTTCCCTTTCCGGTGGAAATCAGCAGAAGGTCATTGTGGGAAAATGGCTGGCATCCGAGTCGAATCTGATGATTTTTGATGAACCTACCCGTGGCATTGACATCGGCGCCAAGAGCGAGATTTATCAAATCATGCGGGGCCTTGCAGATGAGGGAAAAGGCATCATCATGGTTTCCTCCGAGCTACCCGAGCTTTTGATGCTCTGCGACAGAATCGTAGTATTCAACAGAGGGGAAATCGCGGCCATTTTTGATGGAGAAGAAGCAACGGAAGAAAAAATTATGGCGGTTGCGGCCAATTAAATAGAAAGAGAGTGCGGTGAAAGATATGAATCATAATTTGCAAAAAAAGCTTTCGCTTTATTGGGATAGATTTGGCACCCTGGTTATCCTCATATTGCTCATCTTTTTTATAGCGCTGTTTGGACCCTCTCAGTTTATTTCTCCCAGTAACCTGGTGCAGATTGGTATTCAAAGCTCGATTAATATTATTATTGCCTGCGGAGAATTTTTCGCTATCCTGATTGCCGGTATTGACCTGTCAGTAGGCTCTGTCATGGGCTTGGTGGGGATGATTACCGCCAAACTGATCGTACTGGACATCATGCCCTGGTATGTGGCGGTACTGATAGGCATTTTGGCAGGCGCTTTGTGCGGTATTTTTAACGGGTTGTTGATTAACGTTACCGGCCTGCATCCCTTTGTCATTACCTTGGGTACCCAATCAATCTTTCGGGGCATTACCCTGATTGTTTCGAATGCGACCTCAGTTTATGGATTCCCTCAGTCCTTTAAGGACGCGATGGGAGGTTGGCTGGGAGACGTTATTCCAAGCACCATCCTAATTGCTCTTATCTTGGCCGCCATCCTGTGGTTTTTCTCATCTAAGACGGTCATGGGACGCAATATCTACGCTTTGGGCGGCAATAAAGAGGCCGCATGGTTTTCTGGCATCCATACAAAATGGTATACTTTGATCGTACATACCCTCTGCGGTGTTTGCTTTGGTCTGGCGGGCATCGTTTACACCGCCCGTATCGGCTCAGCGGAACCGCTGGCAGGCCAAGGCTATGAAACCTTCGCCATTGCCTCAGCTATCATCGGCGGTACCAGCTTCTTTGGAGGCCGCGGAAAGATCCCCACGGTAGTGGTAGGTGGCTTGATTATCGGTACCATCAATAATGGACTCAATATGCTGGGCGTCAGCTCTTACTATCAGCAGATTGTCACCGGTGCATTGATTATCATTGCCGTCACCGTTGACCGGCTGTTCAAAGGGAAATCTGCAAAATAAACAATGGGGAAAGAAGGAAAGAAATGAGACAGTTAAATTTTGGCCTGCCCATTTCCATTGATGAAAAAAACGGAGAAGTACGCCTTGGGAAGGATATCCTCTGTGAGAGCGCTGCGGCGAAGAATTTCAGCGGTATCAAGCATCTTGCCTACAACGAAGGGGAAGCGGATGACAATGAGCACTGCTATACATTTTACCAAAATATCTGGACAAGCCAAGATGCGCCGGTGTTCCAACAGCGGCAGATGACCAACGGGATCACTGTATTAATGCCGGGCTTAATGGGATATGAGTGCCGGAAAAACTCTGGCCACTATCATGGCTTGTCCCAGGGACATACCAGTACCCTGCCAGAGGTATATGAGGTGCTCTGCGGGAAAGCGGTATTTTTGATGCAGCAGTCCCATGACTTCCTGGATGAAAGGGGACCCTTACAGGTGGAACGGCTTCGGGCCTTTTTCCTTCACGAGGGAGAAAAGGTCGTGGTCCCTTCCTTTACCGCCCACTGTGTTATTAACGTAGGGGAAGGGCCTATGGCATTTGGCAACCTGTCGGTACCTTGTCCGCTCCACTATGAGCCCATTGGAAGGATGCATGGCTTTGGCATGTATCTTCTCAAGGTGGACGGACAGTTGGTCTTTGTCCCCAATAGCCGCTATAAGGACCTGCCCCAGTTAGAGATTGGGCGGCCTAGGGAATGTGGAAAATTAGGGATTCAATTTAATAAGCCTTTGTACACAGCCTATAAGGAAAATCCGGAGCAGTTTGAATACCTTTGGAATCCGGAACCATATGGGGATGCAATCGACACACTCTATGAGGGATAAAGGATAAGGAGGGAAAATGATGAAATTGCAGATTGCACTTGATTTGGTAGATACAAACACCGCCTTGAAAATGGTGGAAAAAATCCAGGACATCATCGACATTGTGGAGATCGGCACCCCCATGATTGTGAAAGAGGGAATGGCGCCGGTAAAGGCTATGAAGGAAAAGTTCCCCCAGGTGACGGTCCTGGCAGATGTCAAGATTGCCGATGGAGGGGCCATTGAATCCGGATATGCGGTGGATGCTGGCGCGGACATAGTCACGGTACTGGCCATCGCTTCCGACCAGACCATTATGGGCGCCCGAGACGCCGCCCACAAAGCAGGACGAGAAATTTATGTGGATATGCTCAGCGTCCCCGATGTAGTAGCCCGGGCAAAAGAGCTGGATACTATGGGGGTAGACTATATCGGCGTACACACCGCCTCTGATGTCCAGGGGCTGGGGAAAACCCCCTATGAAGAGCTGCGGCAGATTGCGGAAGTGGTCAAAAATGCCAAAATAGCCGCCGCGGGGGGGATCAACCTGGGAACCATTGGTAAGGTCAAGGAATTGGGCGCGGATGTAGGCATTGTGGGAAGTGCTCTGACCAGCGCTCCCGACCTGCGCCAGGCAGTGGAGAGCTACCAGGCGATTATCAAAGGAGAATGAGCATGAAAGACTGCATAGAGACAAGCGTTGCCATTGCCAATGAGCTGGCGGAGAATTTGAACAAGATTGATCGGGACGCTGTGGAAAAACTGATGGAAGCCATTTTGGGAGCCAACCGGATTTTCTCCGCCGCCTGTGGGCGCTCTCTCCTGATGATCCGGGGACTGGCCATGCGGCTGATGCATCTAGGACTTACCTCCTATGTGGTTGGCGAGACCGTCACCCCAGCCATTGAGCCGGGAGATCTTCTTGTCATCGGCTCCGGCTCCGGGGAGACAAGCTCCTTGGTTTCCATGGCAAAGAAGGCCAAAGCTCTGGGCGTTAAGATCGCCCTCATGACCATTTATCCCGACTCTACCTTGGGTGAGCTTGCTGATATTGTCGTCCACATTCCCGGCGTTACTGGCAAAAGCGACAGGGAGAGCGGAGCGGTTTCGGTACAGCCGGGAGGCAATATGTTCGAACAAAGCATGTTGCTTTTAGGCGACGCCTTGGTGATCTGTCTGGCCGACCGGGCCGGGCTTCAATTGACAGACAAGTCCATCATGAAGCGTCACGCCAATTTGGAATAAAAGCAAAAGGAGGAGAATCCATGAAACCTTTTGCCATCGGTATTGACATTGGGGGGACCCACCTTCGTTTGGGGGCGGTCACTCCAGAGGGCCAGGTGGAACACTTCGAGAAAAGGTCCAGCCAAAACCTTCGGGAGGGGGATGGACCGGCCAACCTGATTGAAGATATCAGGCAATATCTAGCTCAGCACCAGCTGGAAGGCCAGGTGGAGGCGATCGCTATCGGTATTCCCGGAACGGTGAGTAAAGATAAGCGCCAAGTATTTAGCGCTCCCTATCTTTCCGGCTTTTCGGGAATTGAGTTAAAGCAGATATTGGAGCAACAGCTGGGCCTTCCGGTCTATCTGGACCGAGACGCCAATTTTCTACTCTATAGTGACATGTACTGCCACAAGGACATCATTGACACAAATAAGATGGAGATGCTGGTCGGACTCTATTTTGGATCAGCGGTGGCCAATGCGTTTTTTATCCACGGCAGCTTTTATGATGGCGCCAGCGGGGTAGCTGGGGAAATCGGTCACAATCCTCTTTATGGGCTGGAAGAAAGAGATGTCTGTGGAAACACGGGATGCGCTGGATTGCGGTGCGGCGGAAAATACTTGGAAAAAATTGCGGGCTTATATTATCCAGAGATTCCTTTTCACCAGATTTTTGAGAAAAAGAAGGAGGAAAGACGAATCCGGCAATTTGTAACCGACATGGCGATCCCCATTACCCAGGTGGCCAATATCCTGGATCCCGACCTGATTTTTGTGGCCGGAGGCGTCACCGATATGCCGGAATTTCCGTGGGATCTACTGGATGAAGCGGCCAGGGAACATATGCGCCATCCACTGCCAGCAGAGTCCTGCAAATTGGTGTTCACACGGCACAGCACCCAAAGTGGTGTTTTGGGTGCTGGACTGTATGTGTTTTTCAAGCGCGCGGCAGAAAGATAGGAGGATTCTATGAAAGATTTACTAGCCCCATCCATTATGTGCGGTGATCTTTTAAACCTGGAGCGAGAAATCCGAATTTATGAGGAAGCCCAGGCGGATTTGATCCACTTTGACATTATGGATACCACCTTCACCAAGACGACGATGTTACCTCCCATGCTAGTCCCCATGATAAAAAGAGCAACCCAAATACCGGTAGACATCCATGTCATGGTGGACCGTCCGGAACGTTTTATCGACACCCTGCTCCCCATATGCAAAGACTGTTATGTAAGTATCCACGCGGAGGTTACCAAGGAACTGCAAAATCTCCTCAAGGAAATCAAGGCTGCGGGAGGAAAACCTTCCGTAGCGCTCAATCCCGGTACTTCCCTTTGTCTCATTGAAGAAGTAGCGCCTTTGCTGGACATGGCTTTAATCCTCAACTGTAATGCGGGTCACGGAGCAAAACAGGATATCAATATCCAGATGGAGGATAAAATCCGGAGGGCCAGAGCGCTTTTGGATCGAGCCGGCCGTCAGGATGCTATGCTGGAGGTCGACGGAAACATCTCCTTCGAAAACGCGAAAAAAGCACAGCGCTGTGGCGCCAATGTTTTTGTTTTGGGTACCGCCAGTATCTATCGACCGGACAGTGGTGTTGTGGAGAATATGCAAAGACTCCGGGAGCATCTGGCAAAGTAAAAGAGCATAAAAAACAGGAGGCTTTTGCCTCCTGTTTTTTTATGTGCTTTTATTTACGCCGGGTCAGGGTGACTGCGGTAGCAGCTCCGAGAAGAAGAACCATGGCAACGATGGGATAAGCAATATCTCCGGTTACCGGGTTTTCCTTATCTCCGCTGGTGGTATGCTGATTATCCTGCCCATCAGTGTCGGGCCAATGCCAATCGCTTTCGCTGCCACCGGGAATGGACGGATGTTCCTCCGGCTGATTGGGTTCTTCGGGGGTTTCACCGCCGCCCAGTGCAGGAATGGCAAGCTGGATGGGGATTTCTATAGACTCGCCGTTCAAAGTAAGGGTAATGACGCCAGTGATAGAACCAGGCTGGGTAGCGGTTGCTTCTGTCAGGGCAAAGTCTTCTGTCCACTGGGCAGAGATTAGCTCATTTTCGATGCATCCTGCTACCAGCGCCATCAGGTCATCCGCAGTGGTCTCATTGGTGGCCTCATACTGGGAAAGAGCCTGCTTGGCAGCATCTGCTGCTTCCTGTAGGGTCTGGGCAGTTTCGCTGAAGTGCAGCACATATTCCTGATATCCTCTGTGATCCCCGGAGGTGACGGAGATGGTCACGGTTGCCGGCAGAGTATCGGAGGAAGTGGTGATATTGATCTGAGCATCCTTGCTGGTGGCGGTTGCAGTGATTTTAGGCATGCTTTCGCCACGGTCAAGGACAATGTCATAGGAATAGTCATCGGAGGAGAAATCAGCCAGCGCTTCGCCATCTAGGGAGATGGAAGCTAGTTCTGCGGAAGCTAGTCCGCGAATATATTTGGCAAACTCCTCTGCGATAAGGGTGTAAGCTCCATCATTGGGATGGATGGTATCGGGGAACCACTCGGGATGCCCAGCGGAGAAGGAGTGCATATCAATGACATCCAGTCCCAATTCCTGACCGATTTCCTCAATGGTGGGGACAATTTCTTCATGGATATAGGTCTTTTGAGGTTCAGCGCCATAGCTTGTCATAGGCAGAGCTAAAAATACCTTGGGCTGAGAGGGAAGATTCATGTATTCCTGGGCCAAAGCGGTATAATCGCCTTTGAATTTATATCCTTCGTTTTCCCATACCCAGTCGATACCATCGTTGGTACCTAGCATGAGGATGACAATATCGGGGTCAAAGGCTTTGCCAAGCTCATAGCGGTCCACCTTCCGGTAGGAAAGCTGACCTCCATCGATGGCGTTAGATCCGCCCACACCAGCGTTGTAAACCAGGTAGTCATCGCCTAGGATCTGCTGGAGCTGTGCGGGATAGGAATAACGGTTAAAGTCGGAGGAACCATAGCCCTCCGTGATGCTGTCGCCCACACAGAGAACACGGATGGGCTGGGTCAAACGCTGAGCTTGCTCTGTTTTTTCTAACAGGATCGACCTATTAGAAACCAGAAGCTTCTGGATGGGGGAGAGCGCCTCATAGGCGTCATACACCTCGAGGATGTCCTCTTTGTTAGCCGGTGTTACAATTTTGGGCAGGCTGTCAATCTGCTCTTCTATGGCAGCTGCCGCCTCCTTGTCAGCCGCGCTGGCAGTCGAAGGGGTAAAGATCGTAACGGTATATTCTTTCTGTGTACCATTAGCGGCTGTTACGAGATAAGTGACCGACTGGGAGAAATCCTGAGCCTGGCCGGAAGCTTTATCGCATACAGCGCCATCGGAGAGCTGGAAGGTGGGAGCAATATTGGTCAGATCGGTACCATCCTCCACGAGGAAATAGAAATTCTGGCCATCATCATACTGTGCAATACTGGATTCCACCGAGAGGTTGCTCAGTTCTGTATCCCAGGAACCGGTGGTGAGCTGTAGATTCTGGAACTGGACAATGGCATTGTGTCCCATGACGCCAACACGGCCATTGGTATACAACTGAGTAGTATCCAGATCCACAATTTCATTGAAAATTTCTACACCGCCGAAGGTGTAGCTGATTTTTCCGTCGTTATACTGTAGTTTAAAATGATAGGTTTTGCCTGCTTCAGGAGTGATCCCAGCTTCCACAAATCTGTTTTTGGCCAGATCGCTGACCAAGCTGCCCTGCCAAGGATACTCAAAAATACGGAATTGCTGGGCCAAGGCGCCGGTGGAGAGGTCGAAATTGATACAATAGCCGCCGGTTGCGCCAGGATTTTCACTTTGCGCCTGAAAGATGACACCCATGGCAACGCCGGAAATCATGGTCATATCCCCCTCAAAGACAAAGGGGCCATTGATATTCTCTCCCGCAATGGCAAATGCGTCGCTGGACATGGTGGCGCGCAGGCCATCCTTGGTTTCTGTCCAATGACCGCCGGTATAGGTCAGATCAGAGAGATTGCTGACAAAATTGCTCTCTTCTGGATACTCGGTCAGCATGGCGCTGTGATAAGTTACATCACTATAAAAGGTGTTGAGGCCGAAATAACCGCCGGGAAGAACAACTCCCGACTGAGAAGCGACAAAAATGTCATTGAGATATGCCGAAAGGGTATCAGTACCGTCATAGTCAATGCGCAGGGTCATTTCGGTAAGACCCGCCTCCGCGGGGGTGAGCTGGCGGGACGTATCCCAGAAGCCGGAGCCGCCACCATTCCAGAAAATGCAGGAGTCATTGCGGCCCTTGTCCACATTGAGGCTATAAAAATGCCCTACTGGATTGGCTGGATCTTGAACGCGAAGATAATACCAGCTACCGTACTGTTGTCGTTGAGGGTAAAGGAAACTTCATAGGAAAACGGTTCTCCCGGAGTATAGGCCACATCGCTGAGGTAGTAGCCGTCGAGTCCCTTGTTGTTTCCTCGGATGCCGTCGTTGGTTTCTTCCCATGTTCCCGTGACAGCGTGCCATCCGGTCAAATTGGTGCTAAATCCCTCTGGTGCGTCGGTTGACAGGATTTTTGCATCGCTGTCAACAGCCTGATCCGCGGCGGGAACGTCGATGGCCCAGGCGCTGATACCTGCGACCAGCGAGAGCGATAGGAGCAAGGCTGTCAGCCTCGCCCAAATACTTTTCTTCTTCTCCAATTGTCTTCCCTTCTTTTTAGAAAAATTGTGCTTAATACACTTATAGTAAGTATAAAATTTTTAGCAAATAAAATCGATTCAAGGAGGGTTTGTTTGTAATTTTTGTCGATATGCGCAAAAACATTTTAATATTTTTTATATGTCCGAAAAATTGATGGAAAAAGTTGTCTGATTTTAATAAGTAGTCAGGACAACTTTCTCAGGCAAATTGTACTGTTGACAGTTTGGTCTAATGATGATAGACTAAAATCGATGGGTCGAATGATATTAGACCGAAGGAGGAGAAAGAATGGAGCGGTACAAACTAGGGGAAATGGAGCAGAAATTCGCAGAGATGATCTGGGAACATGAACCAGTTCCATCAGGGGAGCTGGTACGGCTATGCGAAGAAAAATTTCGCTGGAAAAAATCCACCACGTATACCATGCTCAAGCGGCTTTGTAACCGAAAAATCTTTGAAAACAGGGAAGGCACCGTCAGAGCCCTCATGAGCAAAGAGGACTTTCAGGCCATCCAGGGAGAAGAATTTTTGAAAGAGACGTTTGACGGATCCCTTCCACAGTTTTTAGCGGCGTTTACCCGGCGCAACAAACTGAGCGAAGAAGAAATTAGAGAACTGGAATCCTTGATTGAGGGGTATAAGGAGGGGTAAAGGTGTTGGAGCAGGTTTTCTTACAGGTGCTCAATATGAGCTTTACGGCAAGCTTTGTGATACTGTTTGTGTTGGTGGTTCGTCTATGCCTGAAACGGGCGCCTAAGATTTATTCCTATGGGCTTTGGAGCGTTGTCCTTCTCCGATTGGCTTTCCCTTTTTCTTTTGAAAGCGTGCTGAGCCTGCTTCCCACAAACGCGGAGCCAATACCAACGAATATTCTGGATTCCCCCACACCTGAAATCGACACTGGAATCCGATTGATCGACCAGGCGGTCAATCAGGCGCTTCCCGCCCCAGTGGAGGTAGGAGCCGGTGTCAGCCCCATGCAGGTGCTGGTATGGGCGGGAAGCCTCATTTGGATTGTAGGTATTGGAATATTGCTGATCTACAGCATGGTAAAATTGGCCATTTTACATAGGAATCTTCAATTTTCCATCCAAGACGAGGGAAACATTTATCTGGTGGAAGGACTGGAAACCCCCTTTGTCATGGGTCTCATCCATCCGCAGATATATCTTCCCTCCGGACTTTCCGACCAGGAAAGGCGCTATATCCTTCTCCACGAGCAAACCCACATCCGGCGAAAGGACCATATTGTCAAGGTTGTTGGATTTTTGCTTGTCTGCCTGCACTGGTTTAATCCTCTGGTATGGGT
>CAJFSX010000045.1 GCA_904419775.1 Candidatus Pararuminococcus gallinarum
CTTGTGTTTGTCATCCTCTTCAGTGGATGTGGTCTGGATAGCCCTACGGGAATAGAAGAAAGTTCCCTGCCAACATCCATTGTTTCGCTGGATGAGATTCCAGATTTCAGCGGCTCGCCTTATGTAGAAGTCAACGGAAACCAGCCCTCCTTTTCCGAAGAGGAGAGAACTACGGAGGCGTTTGAGTCATATAGCGAATTAGATACACTGGGAAGGTGCGGGGTCGCTTACGCCTGCGTTGGGCAGGAACTGATGCCCACGGAAGATAGGGAGAGCATCAGCCAGATAAAGCCATCGGGCTGGCAAAGTGTTGAATACGATTTTGTGGATGGGAAGTACCTCTATAACCGCTGCCATCTGATCGGTTTTCAGCTGACAGCAGAAAACGCCAATGAAAAGAATCTGATTACCGGCACACGCTATATGAACGTAGAGGGGATGCTGCCGTTCGAAAATATGGTGGCGGACTATATCAAAGAGACTGGAAATCACGTGATGTACCGAGTGACGCCTGTTTTTGAAGGGGACGACCTAGTAGCAAAGGGAGTTGAAATGGAAGCACTTTCGGTGGAAGATGAGGGAGATGGCGTCTGTTTTCACGTTTATGTCTATAACAATCAGCCCGGCGTAACCATTGATTATCAAACAGGGGAGAGTTGGGCTGGTGATGCAGCGCCTACTACTTCTTCGGAGAATTCGGAAGAGAAATCCTCCGCGGGAGAACAGACCTATATCCTCAATGTCAGTTCCCATAAATTCCATCGGATGGATTGTCCTTCGGTAGAAACGATGAAGGAAAAAAACAAAGAGACATTTACCGGAACCAGAGATGAGCTGATTGCCCAGGGCTATGAACCGTGCCAAAACTGCCAGCCTTAGGGCTTAGATAGTGATAAACCTCACATCACAAAAAAATTTTTAAAAAGAGAGTATTTTAATCTAGTTTTAATTTTTCAGGGCTATACTTCAGATACAGTCAAAAATAAATTTGAGAAAGACAGAAAGAAGGTAGCGATTATGAAATTGGATTTTTTGAAAAAGTTAAATACAAAGGTGGTCACCATTGTTGCAGTAATAGTGGTACTTGTAGTGGGATGCGGAACGGCGCTTGCCATTGGACTATCCCATCAAGCGCGGTCTGCCGCTGAAATTACAGAACAAGAAGCCAAGGCCATCGCTTTCTCTGATGCTGGGATCGCAGAATCCGATGTTTTGTCCCTTAAAATCAGCAAAGATAAAGAAAACGGTGCAGATATTTATGACATCGATTTTACAACCAAAGATCGAAGCTATGACTATGATGTGCTGAGAAACTCGGGAGAAATCATCAATTCTTCTTATGAGGTCCTTTCTGCTTCTAATACAGACGATACCCAGAATGGAAGCGGCTCTTCTCAATCCGCTTCATCGAATGTGGGACCTGAATCCGCAGGAGGAACTTCTTCGCAGAAAAATGGGGAGACTAACAGTAGCGCAGGTACCGCCTCCACAATCACCCAAGATCAGGCAAAGACCATTGCTTTAGAGGATGCTGGTGTTCAGGAATCCGACGCACAGTTTATCCGTGTGCAGGAAGACTATGACGATGGTCGGGCCGTCTATGAAATAGAATTTTATGCCAATGGTACAGAATACGATTATGAGATCGCCAAAGATAGTGGGGCAATTGTAAAATGCGATTATGATATTGAAAATTATACTCCCCAGAGTGGCGCAGGCAACAGTGGGACGATTATTTCCCTGGAGCAGGCACAGGAACTAGCGTTGTCAAGGGTCAGTGGTGCTACAGCAAGCAATATCCGTATTCATTTGGACCATGATGACGGACGGCAGATCTATGAAGGAGAAATTTACTATAACTGGATAGAATACGAGTTTGAGATTGATGCTTCTACTGGAAATTTCATCGAGTGGAGTGTTGATTATAAAGATTAGTGGTTCTGTCGTGTAATACCAGAAAAACCATCCGCAGCAAGCTATCAATAGCTTGCTGCGGATGGGCAATTTCCAAGGTAGATATGCTGTGCCAGAACAGAAAAGTGGGGAAGAATGATGCGAATTTTGGTTGCAGAAGATGAACGCGACCTCAACAGCCTGCTTAAGAAGAGGTTGAAAGAGGCTGATTACAGCGTTGACTCCTGCTTTGATGGGGAGGAAGTATTTGACTATCTTATGGGAGCGGAATATGACGCTCTGATTTTAGACATCATGATGCCAAAGATGGATGGGATTACAGTCCTCCGCCAGCTGCGAGCGCAGCACAATGCCGTCCCTGTGCTTCTTCTGACCGCAAAAGATAGCATTGAAGACCGTGTTACTGGTCTGGATGCGGGGGCAGACGACTATCTGGTCAAACCGTTTGCCTTTGAGGAGTTGTTGGCGCGGCTCCGTGTCCTTTTGCGCAAACCCATGACAGAGAAAGCTACGATTCTAAAGGTCGGAGATTTATCTCTACATCTGGATACCCGCCAGGTTTTCCGCGGGGAGAAGGAAATCAAGCTTTCCTCTAAGGAATATTCACTGCTGCGTTATATGATGCAGAATGCTGGTATTGTCCTGAGCCGAGATAAACTGGAGCAGCATGTGTGGGACTATGATTTTTCAGGTGGCTCTAATGTGATTGATGTATATATTCGGTATCTGCGGAAGAAAATTGACGAGGGACATGAACAAAAACTAATCCATACGGTCAGGGGCCATGGATATGTATTGAGAGATGAAAAGCCATGAGAAAGATGTCGCTTAAAACAAGGCTTGTGCTGCTGCATACCGGACTGATGGTTTTGGTAATGTGCGTTATGTTCAGCTTGCTTTTCTCCATCAGTTCCAATGAGATTCTGTCCAATGTCCAGAATACCTTGGAAGAGCGGGTATCCAAATCCATGGAGGATATCGAGTATGAGAATAGCCGCTTGGAATTTGACTCCGATCTGATGGAATTGGACAGCGGCGTTTATCTGTCTGTCTATGAGGAGGGGAGCACCGAGCTGCTGTATGGCAAGATACCCTATGGCTTTTCCTATGACCTGCCCTTTGAAAATGGCAGGATTCGGACGATATCTTCTGGCGCTACGGACTATTATGTCCTGGATATGACCTTTCCTATAGAAAACTATCATCCGTTAGTGGTGAGAGGAATTGTTTCCATCACCGATGCTGAACGGGATTTCCGGTATACAGTTTACCTGGCGCTCATTTTATTTCCAGTGCTGATTTTGTTAACGGCAGTGTGTGGTTATCTTTTAAGCCGGCGGGCATTGCTTCCGGTTTCCCAAATCACCAAAACGGTGCAAAAAATCCAAAAAGAGCGGGATCTTTCCAAGAGAATCCGTTTGGGCTCGGGTAGTGATGAAATCTATACCATGGCAAAAACGTTTGACGAGCTGTTAGATACCATAGAGGCAGGGGTTAAACGGGAAAAGCAGTTTACCAGCGATGTTGCCCATGAGCTGAGGACTCCAATCAGTGTTGTTTTAATGCAGTGTGAAGAACTGCTCAATGGCGGCCATCTGGATGAAGAGAGATATAAAGAGGTGGAAGTGATCTACCGAAAGGTGAAGTCCATGTCTGATATGATTTCTCAGCTATTGTTGCTTTCCCGGGCGGACCAGGGCAGAGAAAAGTTGAATTTGGAAGCACTTGACTTCAGTGAACTTGGCCAGATGGCTGCCGATGAATGGAAAGACATCGCCGCAGAAGCAGAAATATCCCTGGAAGCAGACATCGAAAAAGGACTTTATCTCATGGCAGACCAGACGCTGATGATACGGCTATGGAGCAATCTACTACAAAACGCCATTTGTTATGGAAAGAAAGGCGGACATATTTGGATTTCGCTGCAAAAAGCGGGAGAAAATATAAAAATGAGTGTCAAAGATGATGGAATAGGGATCCCCCCTGATGCATTGCCTCACATTTGGGAACGTTTTTATCAGGTGGATCCGTCCAGAAATTCGGAAAGCAGCGGATTGGGGCTTTCCATGGTCAAGTGGATTGTAGAAGCCCATCATGGCCAAATTTCTGTGGAAAGCGAACTTGGCCAGGGTACAGAATTTATCTGTGTTTTTCCTGCCCTGCCACAGGGTAATTCCCGATAATATTAGAATCGGATAAAGAAATTGAAATAGCACAATAAGAAAATGCGAACGGCGCCGCGGATTTTTCCGCGGCGCCGTTTATGCCACTTAAAAGTTGCTCGTTATTTGATTTGGTACATGTTACTGCAAGTGATAGAAAATTACAACAAATTAGTCGAGAATTCTGCCGTCGGTGGAGATAGTAACAACCTGCCAGGGAATCATTTTTTCGCTGGCTTTCAGAGCGCTTTTTACAGCGTTTTCGATGCCGCCGCAGCAGGGAACCTCCATGCGTACCACGGTGACGCTTTTAATGTCGTTATTCGCAATGATCTGAGTAAGTTTTTCAGCGTAGTCGCCTTCATCCAGCTTCGGACAGCCAATGAGCGTGATCTTGTTTCTGATAAAGTCCTGGTGGAAATTACCGTACGCATAGGCAGTGCAATCCGCGGCAACAAGCAGATTGGCGTTGTGAAAATAGGGAGCATTGACAGGAACCAATTTGATCTGCACCGGCCACTGGGATAACTGACTTGTTACAGGTGCAGCGACACCTGCATTCCGAGGAGACTCTTGATGATGGATGGTCTTAGACTGTGTGCCGGGACAGCCGCAGGGAAGGGTGGGATTGGCCATCCGTTGCTTATTCGCCTGAACGGCGGCCTCGTTATAGGCAGGAGCCTCCCTTTCCTCAAAGGAGATGGCGTGGGTGGGGCAGGCAGGAAGGCAATCTCCTAATCCATCACAGTAATCTTCGCGGATGAGTTTTGCCTTGCCGTCCACCATAGCAATAGCGCCCTCATGGCATGCTGCAGCGCATGCACCACAGCCATTGCATTTTTCTTCATCGATTTTTATAATTTTTCTCAGCATATTCTGTTTCCTCCATGTTTCTGGACTTTCTGATTGGATTATACTAAAATAGAAGAACAAAATATGTTGGAAATCCAACGAAATGAGGAGAAAAATGAAAAAATATCTGGAAACTCTACAAAGATGCTCTTTATTTGAGAATATTGATCCGAATAGGCTTCCTATGATGCTTCAAAATCTGGGAGTAAAAAGACAGCAATTTGCAAAAGGTCAGCAGGTATTCTTTGAAGGAGATCCCGCCAAAGAAATTGGCATTGTCCTCTCGGGGCAGGTGCAGGTGGTCAAGGAGGACTATTACGGCAACCGAAATCTGGTTGCTCAGATTGAACCTTCCCAGTTATTTGGCGAGGCATTTGCCTGCGCAGGGGTAGAGGCGCTGCCGGTGAGCGTAGTTGCGGTATGTGAGAGTGAAATTATGCTGATTCGCTGCGAGCAGATTATTGCGCCACAGGAAGCCGACGAATTTCATAATCAGCTGGTACACAATCTTCTCTATGTAGTTGCCTCAAAAAACCTGATTTTAAGTCGGAAAATTGAATTGATTTCCAAGCGCACCACCAAGGAAAAGTTGATGGCATATCTGCTTTCTGAGGCGAAACATAAAGGCACCGCCTCTTTCCGGATTCCATACAATCGCCAGGAACTTGCCGACTATTTGGGGGTAGAGCGAAGTGCCATGTCTGCAGAATTGAGTAAATTAAAAAAAGAGGGAAAGATTAATTTTCATAAAAATAGTTTTGTTATATTATAGCCTTTTCAACTTTTCCTTTTAAATAATCCTATTATGGAGAATAAAACCAGGTACAAGTGTCGTAATAAAAGAAAATGGAGAAAAGCAAAAACCGCACGGTCAAGCTACAAACAGCTTAATCATGCGGTTTATTACTTGGTGCGAGCGATGGGACTTGAACCCACACGCCATAAGACACACGCCCCTCAAACGTGCCTGTCTGCCGATTCCAGCACGCTCGCATTCAGCAAGCAATATTATAGCATTTTCTGTAGGTGAAGTCAATCATTTTTTAGCAAATTTCAGCAAACAAAGGAGGCGGTACTTCCTGACTTGGAAGGTTTCACCACCAGTTTGGAAGAAATCCGTTCGGACAACTCGGCTACATGAGAAATAATACCAACCATCCGGCCATCCTGCTGAAGGCTCATTAAAGCGCCAATGGCGCTGTCCAAAGATTGGCTGTCAAGGGTACCAAAGCCTTCGTCGATAAACATAGTTTCTATAACAATACCGCCGGAATGCATTTGGATGATATCCGCCAGTCCTAGAGCAAGGGCGAGAGATGCCTTAAATCTCTCGCCGCCAGACAAGGTGTTGACATGACGGTGCTTACCAGTATAACTGTCCCAGATTTCTAGGTCTAAACCAGAGGCACGGTTATATTTTTCTTTTTCATCTCTGCGATGTAGCATAAAGCGAGAATTTGTCATGGCGATGAGCCGGACATTGGCTGCTTTGATAATATCATCAAAGTAGGAAGCAAGGACGTATCGCTCAAAGTTGATATTTTTAGAGTTTCCACCGTTTGCTACCTTATAGAGATCCCCCAGCACACGATAGCGCTCATATAGAGTATCCATCTGTTTTGCTACGGACCGAAGAGATTCCAGTTGTTTGCGGTTACTCATGGTACGGGCATAGAGCGGTGCATACTGTTTCTCCAGCCGATCAATAGAGGAAGAGAGCTCATCCAGCGTCTGCTGCATGGCCTGAAGATCTATAGGACCTTTACCGGCAGTCTGTTCCTTGAGTGTATTTCGTTCAAAGGTTAATAGCTGCAACTGATTTTTAAAATTTTCTGCTGTTTGCTCCATGGTAGGGATCGTGGACTTCCTTGAAACATACTCATCAAAGGTGTCGCGGTCTTGAAGGATACTGTGCGAAATCTCATATTCGAATTTTTCTTTCATTTTGGCCATGTCCTGCTCGGCTTGAGAAAGCTGAAGGGTGAGGACGCGAACATTTCCATCCAGTTTGTCTTTTTGAGATTTACAATCTAGATATTCTGCCTGTATCTGGACAATATGATCGGTAAGCTTGGTCAGTTGGGATAAAAAATCCTTTTTTTCTTTCTCGATTGTAAAAAGTGTACGGCCTTCTTCCAGCCCTTCCGAAAGTTGTTCTATGGACTGGGAAAGCCCTTGCACCAATGAAGCGGATTTAAGACGCCGCTCCTGTAAGGAAAGAATGGCGGCGTCGGCCTCTTCTTTTGAAGCGGTAGCTGGCGTATTTAAAAGCTCCTGGCGGCTCCGTCCAATTTTCTCCAGCATGGTAGCTGCTTCTTTTTCTATGAGTGTAAGCGCTTTATCCGTAGCGTTGCGCAGTGCCTGAAGTGGAGTGGAATCGGTAAGCAGAAGAGAGAAATCTAAGGGAGAATCAAGCTGGCTGTTGATGGAAGAGAGAATGGACTGACCTTTTAGCTGCATTTGATGTAATTTTTGGGTCAGTTGGTCTTGTTGTTCCCACAGCTTGTCAACTTGGCCTTGGGTAATCAGAGGGCCATCCGCCTGGGCTTTGTTAGGATGCTCCAGGGAACCACAGACAGGGCAGGGAGCGTTTTCCTTGAGCTGCTGCGCAAGAAGGATGGCTTGTCCATTAAGGAATTGGTGATAGGACTGCAGGTATGCCTCATAAGCTTTTAATTGTTTTTCCTTACAGCAGCGGCATTGTGCTAATGCTGTCTTTAAGGAATCTACATCAGCCAAAAGACGTTTTTTAGCTTCTATCTTTTCATAGAGAACATGGTAAGCGCTAACGGAGCCGAGAAGAGAGAGATTGCTGTCCAATTTGCGGAGAATATCACGTCCAGAGGCAAGTTTTGTCTTGCTTTCTTCTAACTGCCGCAGCTTTTTGCAGCTTTCTTCCAGTGAGATCTGCAGACGGGAAAGCCTTTCTTTTTCCTTGGTAAGAGCCGGCATAGAATCAAACATTTTTTGGGCCGCCGTCAATCTGGGCATCAGACCAGTCAGTGTATGTTGGCTCTTATGGAGAGATTCAGAGGTTCCACGGATCTGATTCTCTTTTTCCTGGATCAGGGTCAAAGAGGTAGAAAGCTCCGACGCTGCTTTGATTTTAGTTAGCTCCTTTTGCAGGGCTTCAATGGACGGACGTTCCTTTTCCAGCTCTGCAAGCTGGTTCTCAACTTCCTTAAGCCGATGCAAAGCTTCGTTGTGCTTTCTCGCCGTATCAGGGTGGATGGATTGCTGCTCTTTCCGGAGGGCCTCCATCTCCCGCTGTAGTGTTTTACAGCGGGAGGAGTCAGCTTGGATGGACTCCTTGAGATAGACGGTAATCTGGGGCAGATCGGGATAGGGCGCAAGGATCAGCTGCTGCAAAACAGGATCATCTGTTTCGATTTGTCCCAAGGAGAGCTGTATCCTCGTTTTATATTCAGATAGATTGCTTTCCAGCTCAGAACACATCTGTCCCAGACGGCGAGTAACCTGGTCATAGAGTTTGGTGTCAAAAATGCGGCGAAAGATGTCCTGTTTTTTTGAGCTCTCTGCCTCAAGAAGCTCCTGAAATTCTCCTTGAGGGAGCATCACGATCTGTCGAAACTGCTTATAATCTAAGCCTAAGATTTCCTGAATCTTTGCGTTGACGCTGTCTACACCGGAGATGATGGTACCGTCATCCAGAGTGAGAACTGCTTTGGCAGGAAAAACCTTGAGGCTTTTCTTGTCCCTGCCCAGCCGCAGCTGTTTTGGATAACGCTCGATGAAATAATTTTTTTCACGGACAGAAAATTGTAGTTTGACAAAGCAAAGGGTGGTGCCGTCTGCGTGCTGGCTTTTGAAATTCTCACTTTCCCGGCTGGCGGAACTGGCCTTTCCATATAAAGCAAAGGCGATCGCGTCAAAAATACTAGTCTTACCAGCGCCGGTTGGACCTGTAATCAAGAAAAGCCGGGTATTGCCTAGTACACGGAAGTCCAAGGTAGTCTCTCCAGCATAAGGACCAAAAGCATTCATGGTGAGCACAATTGGCTTCACTGTTCGTCACCACCTTCCTCGTTTCTACGCACCTGTTCAAAGACATCGTTCATAATTTGAAACTGTTCTTCATTGAGGGTTTCGCCTTTGACCGCTTCGTAGAATTCTGTGAAAAGATCTTCCATGCCTTTTTTCGCGATATGGGAGGAAGAAGCAGGATGTAGCAAAATTTCTTCATCTTGTTTGACCATGCGAATGCCCAGTACATTGGGATAGATTGCCCTGAGTTTGCTCATAGCATCCAGGACAAAGCCGTCGTCGAGGAGATTAACAAACACATAATCCTCCAGATTCTGTTCTGGGAGCATGGTTCGATCGATCAACTCCGACAGGTAGCCGGTGAGAACCCGTAGATCCCGCAAAGGCGTCAGAGGTATTTTTTTAAAATCCACTTGACCTTTGGGACCCATTTCTACCATAGTGACGGATTTGCTATGTTCCGCTTCACTGATAGAATATTTTAGCGGAGATCCAGAATACCGCATCCATTCTGTACCTACCTTCTGTGGCGCATGAAGATGTCCGAGGGCCACATAATCAAAACAGTCAAAAACAGAGGCATCCACAATGTCGGTCCCGCCTACGCTTACTTCACTTTCGCTGAAGATTAGCTTATCTGGCTCACTCTGTCCTTCTGAGGAAAATTTGCCAAAGAAGCTGTGTCCCACGAGAATATTACGCTGGGAGGCGTCGATTCGATCTATGTTGAGGCGCATGAACTGTGCATAACCGCTGCTTAAGGTCTCTGGCGTTTCTAATTGTGGAAAAGCTGATAGTTCGCTTCTAATGGTGGGAAGATCCACATAAGGAACCAACCAGAAGTGGATTTCTCCATAGGCGTCGGATAGGGTGACCTGTCGTAGCTTGGGGGAAAAGATAGACTCCATATAAAGCCCCCGAGCTTCATAAAGCCGGCTGGCAAAGGCAAGACGTTTGCCTCCGTCATGATTTCCGGAAATGGCGATGACTGGCAGATGAAGCTGCATGGTGAGTTTGCTGAGAAAGTCATCCAAAAGAACCACAGCCTCACTGGGAGGGATGGAACGATCATAAAGATCGCCGGCAATAACGACGCAGTCAGCTTTTTCCTGAAGGGCAATGTCGCAGATTTGATCTAGGATATAGGCTTGATCCTCCAAGAGGCTAAAATCGTTCAGGTTTTTTCCAATGTGCAGGTCTGAGGTATGCAAAATCCGCAATGCAGAGCTCCTTTCTGTCCGATGGCCTTTTCTTTTTATTGTATCCTGTTTCGCCTTTTGGTGCAAGGAGGTACAGCAGCACAGAAGCGGACATATTTAGCATCTGAAAAGAATAAAATGGGACTGGCAGTAAAAACAGAGATGGGCGCCGGCCATTTTCTGCGCAGATGGCTGACGGAG
The DNA here is from genome assembly GCA_904419775.1 of Candidatus Pararuminococcus gallinarum. Classification (GTDB taxonomy): domain Bacteria; phylum Bacillota; class Clostridia; order Oscillospirales; family Ruminococcaceae; genus Zongyangia; species Zongyangia gallinarum. The sequence continues at coordinate 10,334 of CAJFSX010000045.1, forward strand.
AGAAATTTTATTGGGAGCGCGGAGAAAAGGACGGAGAGCGATGAGAAAGAAAATGGAAAAGACTGGGGAACAACCATTGACAGAGGGATTAACCCAGGTACAGGCACAGAAACGTCTGGAAGAATTCGGTGAAAATGTGCTGACGGGAGGCAAGAAAATTAAGGCATCCCATATTTTTGCCGCCCAATTCAAGGACGTCATGGTGATGATTTTGCTGGTGAGTACTATCTTATCCGTGTTGATGGGGGAAGTGACTGAAGCCATTACCATCATCGTGATTGTGCTTCTCAATGCACTTTTAGGCTTTTTTCAGGAGTTTCGCACCGAAAAAACATTGGATAAGCTAAAAAATATGGCGGCGCCTCAGGCCACAGTGATACGGGATGGGATTCCAGTTATCATTCCCGCATCCCAAATTGTCAGGGATGATGTGATCCTTCTAAAAGCAGGGGATCGGGTTCCCGCCGATGGAGTATTATTGGATGCCAATTCGCTCTTTAGTGATGAATCTCTGCTCAGCGGGGAATCGGTAGAGGTGGAAAAGCTTCCCTCCACAGATTTGACCCAACCGCCCCAGCTGCATCGGAGTGATATGGTTTATATGGGTACGGTAATCACAAAGGGCCGTGGCCGCGCCTTGGTGGTATCCACCGGAATGCAAAGCGAGATGGGGCATATTGCCGGCATGCTCAGTGAAATTGAGCCAGAGCCTACCCCTTTACAGAAAAAATTGGGGGTGCTGGGAAAATATATCGCCATTGGTTGTCTTGTCATCTGCACCGTCGTAGCGATTACCGGTATCCTACGGGGAGAACCAATTTTTGATATGATCGTCACCGGAATTTCTTTAGCGGTTGCTGCAGTTCCGGAGGGTCTGCCTGCGATTGTGACTATTGCCTTAGCGCTTTCCGTCTCCCGTATGCTCAAACGAAATGCCCTAGTGCGCAAGCTCCACGCTGTGGAGACATTGGGGTGTGCCGATGTTATCTGTTCGGATAAAACCGGAACCCTGACGGAAAACAAGATGACCGCTACCCACATCTACACCATGGAGGGAATGGTCGAGGTTACAGGCAGCGGATATGAGAAGGGTGGAGAATTTCTACTGGGAGGAAAGAGAATCAGTATCAATGCGATAGCAGATGCCAGAATGCTACTTGATATTGCCGTCTGCTGTAATAACGCTGCCATTTATACCGATGATCCTAGAGAACCCCGCAATAGGACCTTTAATCCCTCCCGTGACGTTTGGCAAACGGCGGGGGAGGCTACTGAAACAGCCCTTCTTGTCATGGCGGCCAAAGCAGGTGTTTACAGGGAGGATAGCGAAAGAGAATACCGAAGAACTGATGAAATTCCTTTTGACTCCATCCGCAAATGTATGTCTGTCATAACGGAAAAAAACAACGGGGATATTTTTCTTATGTGTAAAGGGGCCCCTGATGTTGTGCTGGAAAAGTGCGGATTTCTATCAATCCATGGCCAGGTTAGACCTATGACTTCTGCCATGAAACAGGAAATTCTCCGTCAAAATGAGGAGATGGGGAAGCAGGCTCTTCGGGTTCTTGGCTTTGCCTACAAAAAATGCAAGGCCGCTGACCGGTCAGAGGCAAATCTTATTTTTTGTGGACTGGTGGGAATGATAGATCCCCCCAGGCAGGAGGCCTATGACGCGGTACTTCGTTGCCGTCAGGCCGGCGTACGACCGGTGATGATTACGGGAGACCATGTCATCACCGCTTCCGCCATTGCCCGGAAGCTTAAAATCCTGACCGGGGATGGTATTGCCATGACCGGTGCGGAGATCGACGCCTTGGATGACAAAACTTTTGAGCGGATGGTGGATAGGATCAGCGTTTTTGCAAGGGTTACACCGGGGCATAAGCTTCGGATTGTACGAGCGCTGAAGAAAAATGGTCACGTAGTCGCAATGACTGGGGATGGGGTTAACGATGCCCCGGCGATTAAAGAAGCAGATATTGGTGTCTCTATGGGCTTAGGTGGTACCGATGTAACCAAGGAAGCTTCCTCTATCATCTTGATGGATGACAATTTTGCAACTTTGGTGGCGGCGGTAGAGCAGGGCAGGATTATCTATGATAACATCCGTAAATTTATTCGTTATCTGCTCTCCAGCAATATTGGGGAAGTTCTCACCATGTTTGTGGGGATGCTCATGGGGATGCCGGTGGTATTATTGCCCATTCAGATACTGCTGATTAACTTGGTAACCGATGGTTTGCCCGCCATTGCCTTGGGATTGGAGGGCGCTCAGAAAGATGTAATGCGTCGAAAACCACGTAGTTCCAAAGACGGTATCTTTTCTGGAGGACTTTTGGGACTTATTCTTTTCCGTGGATGTCTGATCGCCCTGGCCACCCTGGGGTGTTTCGTAACCTTTATCAATATGACTGGAAATTTGGCCATTGCGAGAACAGGAGCTTTTCTGACCTTGGTGCTGGCGCAGCTTATCCATGTTTTTGAGTGCAAAAGTGAGAAAAAGAGCCTGTTTAGAATCAATATCTTTGACAACTGGAAGCTGATAGCGGCGGTTTGCATCTCCGCTTCGGTGGTCATGTTTTCTATATATCATCAGTGGGGGCAATTCATTTTCCAGACAATTCCATTAACGTGGATGCAAGTAGCAGTTGTGCTTGCTTTTTGTGTGGCAGGTCCGCTTATTTCCAGCATCGTCTATAGCTTTCGCTTTTGTAGAAAAGATGAGGTGACAGTGCCTGTGAAGGTACCGAGATAAAGAAATAAGAAAACCGGCGAAAAGCCGGTTTTCTTATTTCTTATCTATTTAGAATTTTTTCTAAATAGCTATTGACTTTTCATATTGAAATGCTATTATCTATTTAGAAAAAATTCTAAATACTGATGGGAGGGGGTCATCATTGAGTTTTGGAGATACATTTAAAGCCTTGTCTGACCCAGTGCGGCGGGACATCCTGACATTGCTTTCACGGGGAGGGAAAATGTCAGCGGGGGAAATTGGCTCCCACTTTGAAATGACAGGTGCCACGATCTCCTATCATTTGTCTCGGCTCAAAAAGGCAGGACTTGTTTTGGAAAGCAAATACAAAAATTATATCTATTATGAAATTAACACGTCGATATTTGAGGAAGTCATGCTCTGGCTTGCTCAATTGAAAGGGGATATTCCTGATGAAAAAGAAGGTCGATAGGCAGTTTGTTCTTTCACTGCTTCTTTGCTTGCTGCCACTGGTGTTGGGAGTGATTTTTTATAAGGATCTGCCAGATCAGGTTGCCATCCACTTTGATTTTAACGGGGAACCGAATGGGTTTGCCTCCAAAGATTTTGCCTTATTTCTACTACCGGTTATCTTAATTTTTATTCATCTGTTTGTTTGGTTTCAATTGGCCAACGATCCCAAAAAGAAAAATTATTCCTCTGTCATGCGAGGTATTAGCCACTGGTTTGTACCGATCCTTTCTGTACTGGTACAAACAGCGATTATAACCTTTGGGTTAGGAATCACTTTCCCCATTTTCTTCTTCCTTTCTCTTGCAATGGGTATACTCTTTATGGTTATTGGCAACTACTTGCCCAAATGCAAACAGAACTATACCATGGGAATAAAACTTCCTTGGACATTGCACGATGAGGACAACTGGAATAGAACCCACCGCCTGGCCGGTTGGACATGGATGGCAGGAGGCATCTTGATGATCCTAAATGCTTTTCTAAATTGGGAGTGGATATTGTGGGGAAGTCTAGCACTGATGGTATTGATCCCGTTTATTTATTCTTATCTTCTATATAGAAAAAAGAAAGCCAGCCAATTATCAGAATAAGCATTGTTTTTTCGCAAGAAAAACGCCATGGAAATTTCCATGGCGCTTTCTATTATTAATGTTTATTTGCGGTCAGCTAATTTAATATAAGGCTTATGTTCAGCTACATTCCGATAGGCAGGACGTATAATCTTTCCAGCATTGATTAACTCTTCAATGCGATGGGCGCTCCAGCCAGCGATTCGGGCAATGGCAAAGATAGGAGTATACAGTTCCAGGGGAAGGTTGAGCATGCTGTAGACAAAGCCGCTGTAAAAGTCGATATTTGCACTGACACCCTTGTAAATTCTGCGCTCTTCAGCAATGATTTGGGGAGCAAGACGTTCCACCAGGGAATAAAGGGCGAATTCTTCGGTGAGGCCCTTCTCTTCTGACAGGCTCTTGACGAATTTCTTGAAGATATTGGCACGGGGATCGGAGAGGGAATAGACGGCGTGCCCCATACCATAGATGAGCCCAGCTTTATCAAATGCCTCTTTGTGGAGCAATGCACGCAGATAATTGCCCACTTCTTCTTCATCGTGCCAATCTTTGACCGTCTTTTTCATATCTTCAAACATCTGGACTACCTTGATATTGGCACCGCCATGCTTAGGCCCTTTCAAGGAACCGATCGCCGCCGCAATGGTGGAATAGGTATCTGTACCAGAGGAAGAAACAACATGGGTAGTAAAGGTGGAGTTATTGCCACCGCCATGTTCCGCATGGAGCACCAAGGCCACATCCAGAATACGTGCTTCCAACTCGGTATATTTACTGTCAGGACGTAAAACATAGAGGATGTTTTCTGCTACCGAAAGGTCAGGTTGAGGAATGTGGATGTAAAGGCTTTTTCCGTCATGATAATGGCTGTATGCTTGATAGCCATAGACCGACAATAGGGGAAATAGAGCGATTAACTGTAGACATTGCCGCATGACATTAGGAATGCTGGTGTCATTAGCTTTGGTGTCGTATGCATAGAGTGTTAGAACGCTGCGAGCCAAAGTGTTCATCATGTCGGAGCTGGGTGCTTTTAGGATAATATCCCGGACAAAACCTGTAGGCAAAGTTCGATAGTTAGAGAGGATTTTGCAGAAACCGTCCAGCTGATCCTTATTGGGTAACTCCCCAAACAGAAGAAGATAGGTGGCTTCCTCAAAGCCGAAACGTTTTTCCTGGACAAAGCCAGCGACAATTTCATCGATATCCACACCGCGATAGTACAGCTTACCTTCACAAGGAACCTTTTCGCCATCAACGATTTTTGTGGATTTGACTTCTGAAATTTCGGTTAGTCCGGTCAAAACACCATTACCATTGAGATCACGTAAACCTCGGTTGACCTTATACTTGGTGTAAAGCTCAGGGGGGATGTAACTGTTTTTTAAACAGAGATCCGTCAAAGCCTGTACTTCTGGAGTGATCTCTGAGAACCTGTTTCCATTAGAATTCAACATAGTCATAGCCTCTTTTCCATAAAATTTCTTATCAAATATGGGCGTCCTACATCCCCTTTGATTTCCTGTGGATTTCAAACGAAAATACTAATTTTTGGTTTATTATAGCATAAATTTTTTAAGAAATTATGTCTGTCGTTCATTTGCTATGTAAAAGTATGGGACCATTTCCCAGTGAAAAATGCAAAATTTTTGTTTATATTTACTAAAATTCATTTCAAGAATAAGGAGAATACGCCCTTTCTTTGCCGGAGTAAAGTCAAATGAGACATATTATGTTTAACAAGCACAAAATTTTTCGAGAAGATGAAAACGCGAACGCTATGAACAATAACGGGCAAAGTAAAAAAGAAAAACAGCCACCGAGAAGGCGGCTGTTTGAAGAATAAACATAGTTTAATTCAGTTTTCGAATGATGACCGAAGTATTTGAGTAGGTGCTATTTGCATCGTTGGACACTAAGGTAATAGTCGCAGGAATTGCACTCACCTGGATCAGTGCGTTACCGGAGAGGTGTGTGCTGTTTCCCGAGGCGGCCAAGGTGGCGGTGGCAAGGGTTCCGGGAATAAGGGAACCTTC
>CAJFSX010000046.1 GCA_904419775.1 Candidatus Pararuminococcus gallinarum
CTCGTTCTTATCTTTGAAGTCGATTACGCCCAGGACTTTGTCCTCGCCGTATCTCTCAACGATAGCATCGATCTTCTCGATGGAAGCGCGGAAGTTCAGTGCGTTGCTGATGCCTGCGCCTACATTCAGAGCATAGCCGTTGTAGGGGAATTTGAAGGTCTCGCCGGATTTGATGGCTTTGAATGCGTCAGCGGAAACAACATAGCGACCGTTGGTAGCAACCTCGAAGTCGCCATCGATTCTTGCTTTGTTGATGTCGTTCTCGTCGATAACGCCGGTGTCTTTAACAACCAGAGTCAGGTCGCCAGAGAAGTTGTCGCCGTCAGCGTCTTTACCCTCAACATGCAGAACCATGTCATAATCTTTGACAGCTGCGATGTCCTGAGTCTTCATCTGAACCATCCAAACGTTGGTGGGGTTGTTGCCCTCATCATCGAAGAAGAAAGCCGGGGTGTAAACAGTGGTGGAACCCTGGGTTACTTCAGCGCTGGTGATCTCGATGTTGCTGTCGCCCTCTGCAGTTGCATAGGGGATGACATAGAAAGTGTCGCCTGCTACATAAGCGATGTTGCCGCCTGCATTAACGTCGATGAACTGACCGTCACTGCCCAGGATGGAGAAGTGATGGATGTCATAATCAACATCGATTGCGAAAGCGACAGAAGCCATGCCGATGCACATAACAACGGCAAGAATGAGTGCTAATGCCTTTTTCATTGGTGTTTCCTCCTAAAATTTTCTTTCTTTTTTGACAAGGTCTCCCTTGTCTGACTCTTATTATATCACCCGGCTTCTAAATTGCAATACTTTTTTTTAACTTTTTCTATTTTTCTGTAACTTTTCTGTAATCTCTAAAAAATAGCGCCGTGTTTTTAGCGAAATAGACAAAGCTTGTACGGTAAAATTAAAAAGGAGTACCATGTGGTACTCCTTTTTCATTACAAAATCTGTTCTTTCGTCAGACTATTTTTTCAGTGCTACAAAACCAGCGGCGACAGCAACGATAGCGCCGGTCACGGCCAGTCCGATGACGTCGTTCGCGCCGGTGCTGGGGTTCTCCTTGTCGCCAGCCGCGCCGTTAGAACCCTGATCGCCGGAGTTGATGGCGCCCTCGATCTCGTTAGCGGAGATCACAAATGCGCCCAGACGATCGGTCTCGAAGGAGACAAACTCTCTTGCCTCGTCATAAGTAGCGTTGTCGCTTACCAGAACCAGATCCTCACCCTCAATTCTGTAAACATAAGCCTTGTTGCCAGTGTGGGTAGAACTAAACTCGGTTGCCTCTACATCGATTTTCAGGGTCTGGGGCTGCTTGTTCTGATCGGCAAAGGCCAGAAGCGCAAGAATGTTGTCCTCGCCGTATTTCTCAGCAACCTTGTCAATGGACTCATGCTGCGCGCGGAAGTTGAGGGTCTCCTCAATGCCAGCGCCTACAGTTACCTTGTAACCATCATAGGGGAAGACAAACTCCTCGCCCTCTTTGATTGCCTGGAATGCCAGGTAGGAAACAACATATCTGCCGTTGGTGTCAACAACATTGTTGTTGTTCAGTCTTGCGTAATCGATGTCAGAAGCACCGATCATGTCGCTGTCCTGCACAGTGAAGGTGAAGCTATCCTCAAACAGGGTGGTTTTGGTCTCACCAGTGCCAGAACCGGTGGAGTCAGGGGTAAAGGAAGTGCTCTCAGCGGTAACTACTACCTTTACATCATAGCCCTTAACAGCGGCCAGGTCTTCCGGGCGGATCTGGATGATCCAGTTGTTCTTAGGATTGTTTCCCTTATCATCGTAATAGTAAGCAGCCTGGATGGTGGTGCTACCGCTTACGATGGAGACATCGGTGATCTCGGTCTCTGTCCATGCGCCGCTCTTGTCCTCGGCGGTTGCGGGGAACTGAAACGCGTTAACTGCGCCCTCGGATTTAGGCAGGACATAAAAGTCGTCACTATTAACATAGACCGGGCTGGGGGGTGCGTCCATCTCGGTGGTGTAATTGTCGCCGTTCTCATTGGTCAAATATTTGAAGACGATACCCTCTTTGATGTCGATTGCGAAAGAAGCGGCCGCCAGGCTAAAGCACATAACCAAGGCCAGCACAAGAGACAATACTCTTTTCATTCTTTTTCCTCCTGGAATTTGATTTATTTTCGAGCTCTCGTTTGCCCGATGACGCTATTATAGACGGCATTTGCTATATTTGCAATACTATTTTCTTTTATTTGTCATTTATTTGTTACTATTTGTCGATTATTTAATTTTTTTGACAGAGCTCACAAAAAAATTGGTTTTGTTTTCTTCCTTTTCCAAATTTTTATTGCATTTTTATTATATAATGGCAACAAAATGGATAAATATCTCTGTTTTTTTCCACACGATTCCAACAGGCAGAGATTTTCCAGATATTGCGTGTGTTTCTTTGTATTTTTCGCTGAAAACTTGGCTTTTTTCAAAGATCCTTTTGCAAATCCCTTGTTGAAGCTCTGCATCAATGTTAAAATAAAGAATACGCGTTTTGCACCCCTCCCCCTACAAACACGGCTGGATAGTGCAACGCTGCTTTCTTTATATATAGTAAAGAAACTTGATGCCATTTTAACTACATTTCTCTGATGGGAGAGAATCTGATGACTGATTTCATTATTCAAAAATTTATTAAAAATTATCAGGATACTGGAAATCCCGCTGTACGGGAAAACTACGGCAAACTGGCCGGAGCGGTTGGCATTGTCTCGAATCTGTTTTTATTTGCTATTAAAATTGTTGCCGGTCTCTTATTCCGGAGTATCGCTGTGGTTGCCGATGCCGTCAATAACCTGTCCGATGCCGGTTCTTCCATCATCACCCTGGTAGGTTTTAAACTTTCCGGAAAGCCAGCTGACAAAAAACATCCTTACGGCCATGCCCGGATGGAATATATCACTGGGATGATTGTTTCCTTTGTTATTATCTTTCTGGGCTTCCAGCTGATCTCTTCTTCCTTCTCCAAGGTGATACACCCGGAAGAGGAGACCTTTAGTTGGTTGACGATTGTTGTTCTGCTTATCTCTATCGGCGTCAAGTTGTGGCAGGGTTTATTTAACCGGCAGGTGGGCAAGCGCATCCGTTCAGAGGCTCTGCAGGCTACGGCGGCAGACAGTTTAAACGACGTCTATTCCACCTCTGCCGTACTTATCGGTTCTCTTCTTGCCCATTTCACCGGTTGGCAATTGGATGGGTATCTGGGCATCCTGGTAGCCGCCTTCATTATCTTCTCCGGCATACGCCTGGTCATTGAAACCGCTAACCCCCTGCTGGGCATGGCGCCCGATAAGGAATTGGTAGAAAGAATCCACCATACCATCCTCAGCTATGACGGTGTCATCGGTATCCACGATCTGGTCATCCACAATTACGGTCCTGACCGTTGTTTTGCCTCGGTGCATGTAGAGGTACCGGCCAGCCAGGATATCCTGGTCAGCCACGACATCATCGACAACATTGAACATGATTTTATGAATAACTTTCACATCCACCTGGTAATCCACCTAGATCCCATCGTCACCGACGATGCCCGGATTAACCAGTTACGGGATCAGTTGGAGCAGATTTTGAAGGACGTCTCCCCTCAAATTTCCATGCATGATTTTCGTGTGGTCTTTGGCTCCACCCATTCCAATTTGATCTTTGACGTATCCGTCCCCATAGACTTCCCAACGTCCGATAAAGAATTGTGCCATCTCATTTCCTGCCGTGTCAAAGAAATTGGGCGCCAGTATTACACTGTCATTACGGTGGATCGGGACTACACCTCTACCATGAATGAGGAGCAGAATTAATGAATCAGACCTTCCCAGAATATGCGACATTCGAAGGCAAGAAATTTCAGGGCACAGACTTTGCTGACCAGCAGTTGCATCATGTTTCCTTTACCCGCTGTAGCTTCCGGGGCATGGACATGGCGGCACTGGTTACCAAAGGATGTACCTTCCACTACTGTGACTTTACCTTTGCAAGGCTCAACGAATCCCACCATCAATATACCGCCTTCGCCGGCTGTACTTTTTCCGGCTGCAGTCTCTTCGGCGCCACCTTGATCCAGTGTAAATGTATCGGATCCACCTTTTCCGGCGCTGTGTTCACCGGCATCGAAATCCAAGGCGGCAATTTCTCGGACTGTTACCTGGCCGACAGCGACCTGCGGGGCCTTTGCCTGGATAATATCAATTTCAGCGGAGCCAACCTCCAAAACTGTAACCTAGAAAAGGCAAAGATGCGAAACTGTAATTTTACCCGGGCCCAATTGGCTGGGGCCAATTTGAAGAAAGCGGATATTCAGGGATCTCTCATTGACGGTGTTGATATGCGTCAAGTAAAAATGCAGGATACCCTCATCGACGTGCCTCAAGCGATTCTCATCGCTCATTGTTTGGGCTGTAAACTGGGCTAACCAAAAAGCCAGCCGGAATCATTCCGGCTGGCTTTTATTTTTTGCATTAGCCAATTCTTTCATAGGGAAAGACAATGGGCTGTACCTCATTAGTCAAAGGTGCGAAAGTGTAACCCTGGCTTTTGAGGGTATCGATGACCTGGGGCAAAACGGCAATGGTGTCGGCCTTGTCCCCGCTGTCGTGGAGTAAGATGATACATCTATTTTTATCTTTCGCGCCACAGATAATGCTGTCATGGATCGACTGTTTTGTCGCCTTTTTGCTGGCGTCCTGGGCGGATACGTTCCAATCAAAATAGGTAAATCCCCGGCGGATCATCTCCCCAATAATCATATGGTAATTATCCATATTAAAAGCGTTGATACTGCCACCGGCAAAGCGGAAAATTTTAGGCTTCACCCCTGTGTATCCCTCAATCAACCGGAATTCCTTATCAAAATCCTCCAAAAAGGTATCCACCGTCTGATAGATCTGCCGGTAGTCGTGGCTGTAGGTATGCACTCCGATGGCATGGCCTTCGCTGACAATCCTCTGCATCCGTTCTTTGGCCTGCTCTCCTTCCTGTCCCGTGACAAAAAAGGTGGCCTTCACCTGTTTTTCTTTTAAAATATCCAAGACCTGGGGCGTCAGAGGAGAGGGGCCATCGTCAAAAGTCAAATATACTGTTTTTTCGGCTACTTCCCGCTTGGTAGGCGGTTCTACATATAAATTGGGAAACAGAGACGCATACTCCAGAACTTCCGGTTCCCAAGCCGCAGCAGTGCTTTCCTCTTCTCGAGGCGGCGTATCCTGTGGCTTATCCTCCTGTTGCTGAAGGGCTGTTTCTTCCTCCAGACGGTTGCTTAGCGCCTGGAGTTTCTTCTGATATCCCGACCGGGTAATCAAAAGGGCGGTGGTAAAAGAACAAGAGAGGAGCAACACCAAAATCAGAAGAAGCTGGCTGGTTCTCCGATAAAATTTTGTGGTTGGATGTTTAAGCATAAGGTTTCTCCGCTTTTTATTGTTTTTCTAATTTTTACTTGATTTTCAAACATTTTAACACATGAAATATTTCCCAACAACTATTTCTCCCATTTATTCAAAGAAAGAATACAGTTTATCCAAGATTCATCTTATATTTCTCTTTTTCAACTTCAGAGATACAAAGCCGTCTTTTTTCCCTGCGGAAACTATTGACACCGACAAAAACTGCGCTATACTAAAAAGGTAAGATCCTTGGAAAAAATCAATAGTTGCAGAAGAACTGGGGAGCCAATGAAATTGGCTGAGAGTGAGGTGTGTCCTCTTACCCATGGAACCTGTACGGTTAATACCGGCGTAGGGAGTTTCGTATTTATATTTGCAAACAGAAGCCAAACCTACCGTATCCGGTGGGCTTGGCTTTTTTCTTTGCCCGCTCCCGCTTTTGATTCTGTGGCTCTGTCCAGGATTCTTGACTTTACAAAGGAGATGAGACGCAAATGAAGGTCAATGGCAAACAGGTGGCACTGTCAAAAGAGATGTCCCTGCTGGCATTCCTGCAGGAGCAGGGCTATCCCACCGACAAGGTAGCGGTAGAGCGCAATGGCCAGATTGTCCCCAAAGCCCAGTTTTCCTCTGTTACCCTGATGGATTCTGACCAGGTGGAAATTGTCAGCTTTGTAGGCGGAGGCTGATCCCATGGAGATCTCACTTAACGGAAAAAAGCTGCTGCTCTCCTCCCCCCTTTCCCTCCGCGTGCTGCAGGAGCAGTACTGTCCGGACGCCGACGTATTCATTTATAACGGTTTTCAAACGGATGAGGATCTCCCCCTTCAAGATGGCGACACTGTCGTTCTGATCCGTCGGGGGGAGCTGCCCTCAGAAGAGCAGCTGGAAAGTATGATGGCTGCCCGCCATACCCCCTTTGTCCATGAGCGGGTCAAAAAGGCCAAGGTGGGCATCGCGGGGCTGGGAGGCCTTGGCTCCAACATTGCGGTCATGCTGGCCCGCACTGGCATAGGAGAGCTGGTGCTGGCCGACTTTGACCTGGTGGAGCCCAGCAACCTCAACCGCCAGCACTATTTTATTTCCCATCTAGGCCAGTATAAAACCCAGGCGCTGCAGGAACAAATCCGCCAGATCAACCCCTTTATCCAGGTGAAAACCCACACCGTACGCCTTACCGCTCAAAACGCGGCGGAAATTTTTTCTGGTTGCCAGGTGATCTGTGAGGCCTTGGACCGGCCCCAATCCAAGGCGGAGCTGGTGGCTGCGGTGCTGGAAGGGCTGCCTCAGGCCAAGGTGGTAGCTGCCTCCGGGATGGCCGGCTATGGCAGCGCCAATGAGATCGAAACCCGGAGGAAGCTTTCCCGGCTCTACCTCTGTGGCGATCTTGTCAGCGAAGCCCAGCCGGGACAAGGACTCATGGCTCCTCGGGTGTCAGTCTGTGCCGGCCATCAAGCCAACATGGTTCTCCGGCTGTTGCTGGGAATGGATGAACCATAACCTGTGTATATCCGCATTTCAAACAAAGGAGCGAACAATATGAAAGATACTTTAAAAATCGGGCCCCGGGAATTTCATTCCCGCTTTTTCCTGGGCACCGGTAAATTCTCTTTGGATAAAACTGCCGCAGCCATCGAGGCCAGCGGCACCGAAATGGTCACTCTCGCCCTGCGCCGGGCCAATTTAGGCGGTGAGGGCAACATCCTCGATTACATTCCCAAAACGGTGACCCTGCTGCCCAACACCTCCGGCGCCCGCAACGCCGAGGAGGCGGTTCGTATTGCCCGGCTGGCCCGGGAACTGGGCTGTGGCGACTTTATCAAAATTGAGGTCATCCGAGACAGCAAGTACCTGATGCCGGATAACTATGAGACCATCAAGGCAACCGAAATCCTGGCCAAAGAGGGATTTGTTGTACTGCCCTACATCAGCCCTGACCTGATGGCGGCACGGGATCTTGTCAACGCCGGAGCTGCGGCCATCATGCCTCTCGCTGCCCCTATCGGCAGCAATAAGGGCCTCATCACCCGGGATTTCGTCAAGATGCTCATCGATGAAATTGACCTTCCCATCGTAGTGGACGCTGGTATTGGACGCCCCTCCCATGCCTGTGAGGCCATGGAGCTTGGCGCTGACGCCGTACTGGCTAACACCGCTGTGGCTACCGCTCGGGATGTAGTGGCAATGGCTCACGCCTTTAAACTGGCAGTAGAAGCGGGACGGGAAGGCTATCTCGCCGGTCCCGGCCGGGTGCTGGAATATGAGGGAGAAGCCTCCTCTCCCCTCACCGGATTTCTGCAGGACTAGGGGGCTTTTTCATGAATACGATCAATGTAGAAAAACTCAAGGTTAATCTGGAGCGGCCGCTGATGGACACTGTGCTGGATGCCTATGATGCTGTCGATTTTTCCGCTTACACCGGCGACGATGTCCTCCGGGCCCTGGAAAAGGACAGCATTTCCTTAGAGGACTATGGGGCGCTCCTCTCCCCGGCGGCCCAGCCCTATCTGGAGCAGATGGCACGGCGCGCCAAACAGGAAACCGCCTGCCACTTCGGCAATACTGCCGGGCTCTATACCCCCTTGTATATCGCCAACTACTGTGTCAACCACTGTACCTACTGCGGTTTCAACTGTACCAATAAAATCCACCGGGGAAAGCTCACCTATGATGAAATTGACACCGAGCTGCGCAACATCGCAAAAACTGGGCTGAGAGAAATTCTCATCCTCACTGGGGAATCCCGGTACCACTCGGATGTGGAATATATCGGTCACGCCTGTGAAATTGCCAAAAAGTACTTTACGACCATTGGCATCGAAGTCTATCCCATGGACACAGACGAGTATGCCTATATCCAGCAGTGCGGCGCTGATTTTGTCAGTGTTTACCAGGAGACCTATGACCGCGTCCGCTATAAAGAGGTTCATCTGGCTGGGCCAAAAGCTGATTTCGCTTACCGTTTCAACGCCCAAGAGCGGGCGCTGCTCGGCGGTATGCGCGGAGTCGGCGTCGGCGCCCTTTTGGGGCTGGGTAATTTCCGGAAAGATGCCTTTGCCGCTGGACTTCACGCCAGCCTGTTACAGAAAAAATATCCTCATGCGGAGGTTTCTTTCTCGGTTCCCCGTCTACGTCCTTACATTAATAACGCCGAAAACAACCCTAACGATGTCCATGAAACCCAGCTTTTGCAGATCATGCTCTCTTACCGGTTGCTGCTGCCTTTCGCCGGCATCAGCATTTCCACCCGGGAGCGGCCGGGATTCCGGGACAATGTCATCGGCATGTGCGCCACCAAAATCTCCGCCGGCAGTAAGGTGGGGGTAGGCGGCCATGACGAAGAGGCCAAGGGAGATGAGCAATTCGAAATCTCCGATCCCCGCGGGGTCGCGGAGGTAGAGCAGATGCTCTATGCCAAAGGGATGCAGCCGGTGTACCGGGACTATATCCGGATGGAGCAGGCGTAATGGTCGTCGTTGTCACCAATCGGAAGTTATGTCCCGGGGACTTTCTCTCCCACATTCATGAGCTTGCCCGTGCCAAACCGGGGCTGATCATCCTCAGAGAAAAGGATCTCCCAGAGGCCGAATATGAGATCCTTTGGAAACAGTGCCAGGATATCTGTTCTAACTATGAAGTTCCGGTGGCTGTCAATTCCCGGCTGGAAACAGCCCGGAGGCAGGGAGCTTCCCACCTTCACCTACCTTTGCACCTACTCCGTCAATATTCTGGAGAACTAAACGGATTTTCTCAGATAGGGGCATCCGTCCACAGTGTGGAAGACGCTCTGGAGGCTCAAGCAATGGGAGCTTCTTATCTGGTCGCTGGACACATCTTCCCCACCAGCTGCAAAGAAGGGGTCCCTCCCCGGGGCCTTTCTTTCCTCAAGGAGGTCTGCCAAGCGGTAAAGATCCCGGTCTATGCCATTGGCGGCATCAATCGGAGCCGTGTGCCGGAGGTCCTGGCCCAGGGGGCTGGAGGGTTTTGCATCATGTCCGAACTGATGGAGTGTCCCGATCCTTATAGGCGGCTTTGTTCCTATCTTTCTTTGGATATACAATCTTCTGATTTAAACTGATAGGCGAACACGCCCGACATGCAAAAGCATGTCGGGCGTGTTCATTGTCTTTCATAATCTATCGATGGCTGCGAATAAGACCCAAAGCTTTACTTACTTCCAGAACTAACAGAGGAACCAACGACAGCCCCAACGCCTCCAGATAGAGGACGCCAGAAAGCTGAATCAGTCCAAAGGCCGTGGCCACCGGTGGGACAAACACCACAAAAGCCATCAGAAGCAGGGAAAGAAGGGCCGCTCCACCCAGATACTTGTTGGTAAAAAATCCAATTTTAAACAACGAATGATGGGATCTCATATTAAAGGAATGCACCACCTGGGACAGGGCCAGGACAATAAAGGCCATGGTGCGTCCTCCCTCGATGACGCCGGTGGTAGAGATACCTATCCAGAAGGCGACGAGGGAAAGAAGGGCGAACAATGCGCCCTGCAACACAATGCGCACACCCAGCCCATGGGCGAAGATCCCTTCCTCTTTGGGTTTCGGGGGATGTTCCATTACATCTGATTCTACCGGTTCCATTCCCAACGCGATGGCGGGGAGACTGTCCGTCACCAGGTTGATCCACAACAGCTGCATAGAGAGCAGGGGGGATTGCCGCCACACCAGCATAGCCACAAATACGGTGAGCACTTCCCCGATATTGGTACCCAGCAGGAACGCCACAACCTTTTTGATATTCTCATAGACGCCCCGTCCTTCCCTGACCGCGTCTACAATGGTGGCAAAATTATCGTCCGTCAGGGTCATATCCGCAGCGCCCTTTGCCACATCGGTACCGGTGATTCCCATGGCGCAGCCTATATCGGCCGCCTTGAGGGCGGGGGCGTCGTTGACGCCGTCTCCCGTCATGGAAACAACTTCTCCCTGGCGCTGCCATGCCTTGACAATGCGGATCTTATCCTCTGGGGAAACCCGGGCATATACCGAAATGTGCCGTACCCGCTCCTGCAGCTGTTCTTCACTCATGGCCGCAAGTTCTGTCCCGGTGATGGCGTCATCCCCTTCCAGCTGGATGCCCAGATCCCGGGCGATGGCGGAGGCTGTCACCACATGGTCGCCGGTAATCATCACCGGCTTGATGCCGGCTTTCCGGCAGATCCGCACCGCCTCTCTGGCCTCGGGGCGAGGTGGGTCAATCATCCCCACCAATCCGACCAGGGTCAGCCCCTGCTCCAGCTCCTCACTGGTGGGGGCAGAGGGAACCTCGGGGATCTCTTTGACCGCTACAGCCAATACCCGCAAAGCCTCTCGGGACAGATCTTCTGTTACCTGACGGGCTCGCTCTATGTCCCCGGCGGTGCAGCGCAGGGCCAGTACATCAAAAGCGCCCTTGACGATGACCACATTTTTCCCATCCATCCGGTTGACAGTGGTCATCAGTTTCCTATCCGAATCAAAGGGAATTTCTGCGAGGCGCGGGAATTCTTCGTTGAGTTTCTCTTTGGGCATGCCGTTTTTATAGGCTGCCAGGATGATGGATGTCTCGGTAGGATCACCGATATGGATCTCCTTGCCATCCTCAAAAGAGACCGCGCCATCACAGCAAAGAGCCCCATACCGCAGCAGAGCCCGAATGATTTCCCCATTGTGCTCTGAAATATCCTCCAAGGCGCCAGAAGCTGCGTCATATCCCTTGACCAGGGTCATGCGGTTTTGGGTCAAGGTGCCGGTCTTATCTGAGCAGATGACCGAGGCGCTTCCCAAAGTTTCCACCGCGGGAAGGCGGCGGATGATGGCATTTTTCTTTACCATCCGCTGTACGCCGATGGAAAGGACAATGGTGACAATGGCGGGAAGTCCCTCCGGAATGGCTGATACTGCCAGGGAGACCGACGTCATAAAGATTTCCATCAGGGGGATGCCGTCGATGATACCCACCACAAAGATAATGGCGCATACGCCCAGGGCCAAAAATCCCAGATATTTGCCCAGCTTGGCAAGCTTCTGCTGTAGCGGCGTCTGGGTTTCTTCTTCCCCTTCCAAAAGACCGGCAATTTTACCCATCTCGGTATCCATACCTGTGGCGGTAACCACTCCTTTGGCACGGCCATAGGTGACGGAGCATCCGGAATACATCATATTGATTCGATCTCCCAGAGGCGCATTTTCCTCAACGGACGCCGCCGCGTCCTTTTCCGCCGGAACAGATTCTCCGGTCAGGGCTGATTCCTCCGATTTCAGGCTGGCGGACTCCAGAAGCCGGGCGTCGGCAGGGATAAAATCTCCGGCCTCCACCAGGATGATGTCTCCCGGTACCACCTGGGAAGCATCGATGACCTGTTCCACGCCATCCCGGAGGACCCGTGCCCGGGGAGCCGACAGGCTTTTTAAGGCGTCCAGGGCCCGCTCTGCCTTATTCTCCTGGAAAACGCCTAAAATCGCGTTGAGGATCACAATCAGCAGGATGAGCAGCGGTTCAAAAAATTCCTTGGCGTCATGTCCGCCCAGCGCCACCACAAAAGAGACGACGGCGGCCGCAATCAGGATCAAAATCATGACATCCTTAAACTGATCCAAAAAGCGCTGCAACAGCGTTTTTTTCTTTTTGGCCTTCAGGACATTGGGGCCAAAGCGTTGGAGCCGCTCCTGAGCTTCCTCTTTAGAAAGTCCCTGTGCGGCATTAACCGATAGTTTTGTCAAAACTTCTTCTCTGCCTGCATGAAAAGGTGTCAACAGTCATCCCTCCAGATAAAAATGAAATATGCCTTTGGAGATATAGGATTTGGCATATTATATCATTTAAATCACATGATAGATAGTGTTATCTCGAAAATTTATGTATAAATTTCAAGGGAAATTGTGGTCAGAATGCTATAGGATCGGCCTGGCTTTTGTGGTATAATACCCCCAGAAGTATCAGCCTTGCCAAAGGGGGAAACCATGATGGAAAAAGTGGTCAGCAGTTGCGGCATCATCTGCAGCGATTGCATAGATTTTGGGCAGGCCTGCGCGGGATGCCGCTCCCTGAAAGGGCAGGTATCCTGGGCTTCCTATCTCGGTTTTCAGGTTTGCCCCCTTTACGATTGCTGCGTCAACAAAAAGGGACTTGCTGGTTGCGGCGGATGTAATGAGCTCCCCTGCCAGAGATTTTATGATATTCAGGATCCCAGCACAACACGGGAAGATCATCTGCAAGCCATCCGGGAGCGGGTAGCGCTTCTTAAGGAGCAACGCTGAGAATGAATGACAGAAAATCTTGATCAAATACAAAAAGAAAACGAGGATGTGCGATGAAAGACGGATTTATTAAGGTAGCAGTGGCCACTCCCCCTGTCAAGGTGGCCGACTGTGTATACAACGGGGAGCAAGCAGCCGCTATGATCAAGGAGGCTGACGGTCATCAGGTACAGCTTTTGGTCCTGCCGGAGTTGTATCTCACCGGTTACACCTGCGGAGACCTGTTCTTACAAGGGACCTTGTTAGAAGGTGCATTGCAGGCATTAAAAAAGGTGGTGGAAACATCACGGGGATCGGACATGTTGGTTGTTGTGGGCCTCCCCTTTTCCTTTGGTGGAAAACTCTATAACTGTGCGGCGGTCTGCCAGGACGGAGAAGTCTTGGGGCTCATCCCCAAATCCATTTTACCCAATTATGGTGAATTTTATGAGCGCCGCCAGTTTACTCCCGCTTTTGACGGCATAAAAGAAGCCTCCCTCTTTGGGAAAACAGTTCCCTTCGGAACCCGGATTCTATTCTCCTGCCGGGAGATGCCGGAGTTTACCCTGGCGGTGGAGATCTGCGAAGATCTGTGGGCCTATAGCCCCCCCTCTATTGGACATGCAGCAGCTGGCGCCACCGTCATTGCCAATCTGTCCGCCAGCAACGAGACTGTAGGCAAAGACGCCTACCGCCGGAATCTGGTAGCTGGACAATCGGCACGGCTTGTCTGCGGCTATCTCTATGCCGATGCAGGAATGGGGGAATCCACCACCGACATGGTGTTCGCCGGACATGATTTGATTGCGGAAAACGGCGTCATTCTGGCTGAAAGCCGAAAGTTCACCACAGGTCTGACCATCAGCGAAATCGATGTTCAGCGTCTCTCCTTTGAGCGCCGCCGGTTTACCACTTTTCCTTCCTCTGCTGGTGAAGGCTACCTGCAAGTTCCCTTTTCTCTCGACATCCACCCCACCCAGCTGACCCGGCCGGTGAGCAGCCGCCCCTTTATTCCCGCCAACGAAACTGATCGGGAAAGCTGTTGTGAGGATATCCTCTCCATCCAAGCCCACGGACTGCTCAAAAGGCTGGACCATTCCCGCGCGAAGACAGCTGTCGTAGGCGTCTCTGGCGGGCTGGATTCTGCCTTGGCCCTTTTGGTTGCCATTCGGGCAATGGATTTGGCCGGACGGCCCAGAACAGATATCGTGGCCGCTACCATGCCCTGTTTCGGTACTACGGCTCGGACCCGCGGCAATGCAGAAATCCTCTGCGAACAGCTGGGGGTGACCCTGCGCACCATCGACATCGCTGGCGCTGTGGACCGTCATTTTGCCGATATTGGTAAGAATCCAGAGGAACGGGATGTGACCTATGAAAATTCCCAAGCCAGGGAGCGGACGCAAGTACTCATGGACATCGCCAACATGACCGGAGGCCTGGTGGTAGGCACCGGGGATTTGTCTGAACTCGCCCTGGGATGGGCCACCTACAATGGAGATCATATGTCCATGTACGGGGTCAACGCCTCCATTCCCAAGACTTTGGTACGGCACCTGGTGCGGCATGAGGCCATGAAATCTGAAGATCCCAAGCTGCGGGAAGTCCTCCTGGATATTCTGGAAACGCCGGTCAGCCCTGAGCTGCTCCCTGCCAAGGAAGGGGAGATTCAGCAGAAGACAGAGGACATTGTTGGTCCTTATGAGCTTCATGACTTCTTCCTGTATTATGGCATCCGGTGGGGTTTTTCCCCCAGAAAGGTACTGCGGCTGGCTGTCTACGCCTTCCAGGGTGAATATGACCGTGAAACTATTCTCCATTGGCTAAAAACCTTCTACCGTCGCTTCTTTACCCAGCAATTCAAACGTTCCTGCCTCCCCGACGGGCCCAAAGTAGGATCTGTCTCCCTCTCCCCCAGAGGGGATTGGCGGATGCCCAGCGATGCTGTGGCCGCCTTATGGCTGGATGAACTAGAACAGCTTCATTAAAGCTCATCATGTAAAGGAGAAGAAAAATGCTGGAATTTAAATATGATACCCAACTGCTCATCGAGGGGGAGAACCTGGATGAGGATGTGATCAACGACTACTTTCTGGAGCACTTCCAGGGAGATTGTTTGCTCGCAGTGGGCGATGAAAATCTGATCAAAATTCATTTTCATACCAATGAGCCCTGGCAGGTGCTTCAGTACTGCGCTTCTTTAGGGGAAATTTTTGACATTGTTGTCGAGGATATGAATCGCCAGGCCAGAGGTTTAAAAGGCTAAATTCTTATATGAATAAAAGAGGAGAGCACTTCCCTGTGTGAAGTGCTCTCCTCTTTTATTCATCCTCGCACTTGGGATCTTGATTACCAGATGCCCAGAGCCATCTGCATGCCGAGGCTGACCAGCGCGATGGCGATCCAGCAGCATAATCCTGTCAGTATGGGTTTTCCACCACTTTTGACCAGCTTGACAATATTGGTATTCAGTCCGATGGCTGCCATAGCCATGATGATGAAAAATTTACTCAGCTCCTTAAGCGGGCTTGTCACTGCCGCCGGCAGCTGGAAGACAGTGGTGACCACCGAAGCCAGCACAAAAAAGAGGACAAAGAAGGGGAAAATCTTTTTTAACTGAATCCGTGTGCCGTCTTCTGCCTTCGCTTTGCGGGTACGGATAAAGGCCAGTACCAACGTAATGGGGATAATGGCCAGGGTGCGGGTGAGCTTAACGATGGTTGCCGTGTCCAACGTGTTGCTTCCATGGATGCCGTCCCATGCGGTGGCCGCGGCTGTAACTGAGGAGGTATCGTTGATGGCCGTGCCAGCAAACAGGCCAAAGCCTGCGTCGGAGAGTCCCAGCATGCCGCCCAAGGTTGGAAAAATCAGCGCCGCCAGAATATTAAAAAGAAAGATGACCGAGATGGATTGGGCTACCTCCTCATCGTCGGCATTGATGACGGGAGCAGTGGCGGCAATTGCCGAACCGCCACAGATGGAAGACCCGACTCCGATCAGGATTGCGCTATTTTTCTGTAAACGAAGGGCTTTATATAACACAAAAGCAACGACCAGAGACGTAGTGATGGTGGAAATAATGATGGGAAGCGATTGTTTGCCTTGATAGAGAATTTCTGTTAGGTTCATACCGAATCCAAGGAGAATCACCGCATATTGAAGGATCTTTTTTGAGGTAAAGGTGACGCCGCTGGCACACCACTCTTTATTCTTAAGCAGCAGCGTGATCACCATGCCGATGAGGATTGCAAATACAGGCCCGCCTACTACCGGCAGCCATTTTCCCAAAAGCCATGCCGGAATGGCGATCCCAAGGCAGAGTAAAATTCCTGGTGCGTATGTTTTAATGGTTTTCATGCTTGTCAAATCCATTAAAACATA
>CAJFSX010000047.1:0-15361 GCA_904419775.1 Candidatus Pararuminococcus gallinarum
AGTTCCCTCCAGAGGTGAGCGGAATCATTGAAAATGCAGAGCAGCTTTCCTCCATGCTGCCTGACGGCTCCTTGCCAGAAGGGGTGAGTATATCCGGTATCCTGACCCAATATATTACTTCGGCGGCGGGCAGCGCGGAGAAAGCTACCCTCAAGGCACAGCTTGAGGGGCTGACAGGCCAGGTTTCCACAGTTTTGGATGAGCAGGAGGCCAACCTTCAGGTGGCGAAGGACGGTCTGGCCCAATTAGAGCAGGGCATTGAAGAGGGTTATCGGGAACTGGAAGAGGCCCAAGCGCAGCTGGATGAGGCAAAGGCTCAGTTAGATGAGGCAAAAGCCCAGTTGGACGCAGCCCGTGAGGAATTGGATGCAGGCTGGGCAGAGCTTGAAGAGAGCAAAGCCACCCTTGCCGAGGAAAAGGCCAACGGAGAGCAGGAACTGGCAGACGCCAGAGCCCAGCTAGAAGATGGAGAAGCCCAGCTGGAACAAGCAAAAATTGATTACGAAGAGGGAAAAGCAGAATCGGACCAGCAGTTAGCGGATGCTCGCAAGGAGATCCGGGATGCTGAAAACGAGCTGGAGGATCTGGAAGGCCCCCAGTGGTATGTATGGGACCGCGAAAACAATCCCGGTTACTCGGATTACGGAGATGACGCGGCTAAGGTTGATGCTATCGCAACCGTATTTCCCGTCTTCTTTATTCTGGTGGCGGCGTTGGTCTGTCTGACCACCATGACCCGTATGGTAGAGGAGCAAAGAACACAGATTGGCACCATGAAGGCATTGGGATATGGCCGAGGCGCCATTGTGATGAAATATGTAACCTATGCCATCCTGGCCAGTATTTTGGGAAGCGCCATTGGACTGAGCATTGGTATGCAGCTCTTCCCCAAGATCATCATCAATGCTTATGGTATCCTATATGATCTGCCCAAAGCACTCACCCCTTTCCGCTGGGACTACGCCTTTTGGTGTACTTTGGTTGCGATTGCCTGTACCGGTATTTCGGCGCTTTTCGCATGCTACAAAGAGTTGCAGGAGAGCCCGGCACAGTTGATGCGTCCCAAAGCGCCGAAAGCGGGGAAAAGGGTCCTGCTGGAACGCTGGACCTTCCTATGGTCTAAACTCAGCTTTACCTATAAAGTGACACTGCGTAATTTGTTCCGCTATAAAAAACGGATGTTGATGACGGTCATCGGCATCGGCGGATGCACAGCCTTGATTTTGACAGGCTTTGGCATGCAGTACGCCATTACCTCTATCGCGGATCGCCAGTTCGGAGATATCTTTGTATATGATGGAGTAGCGGCGGTCGAGAGCTCGGAGGCCGAAGGCGGTATTACCGCTTTGGAGCAGAAGTTCTCAGAAGCATCCCAAGTTTCTAGTACATTGCAACTGATGAGTAAAAGCGTTGATGTGCAAAACGGGGACACGGTAAAGAGCGTGAGCCTATACGTCCCCCAAAAACCGGAGGAGATTTCCCGATATATTGTCTTACAGGAACGCGTGGGGAAAGCGCCCCTTTCCTTGACCGATGAAGGGGTAGTTATCAATGAAAAATTAAGCAAGCTGCTCCAACTGGGAGTAGGTGACACCCTGACCATCAACGAGCCGGATGGACGGCCGATTCAGGTGAAAATTACAGGGGTAACGGAGAACTATGCTATGAACTTTGTATATATGACTCCGCAACTCTATGATGAGGCTTTCCGGGAGGAACCGGAATACAACATGATTTATTTCAATATGACCGATCCATCCCAAGAAAGTGAACTTTCCAACTACTTGATGGAACAGGATGGTGTGCTGGGAGTCACTTATACCGCCAGCAGCAGCGGCCAGTTTGATGATATGGTCGGCAGCTTGGGAATTATCGTGTGGGTGCTGATATTCTCGGCGGGAGCACTTGCCTTCATTGTTCTCTATAACCTGACCAATATCAATATCAATGAGCGTATCCGGGAGCTTGCCACCATTAAGGTGCTGGGCTTCTATGACAGAGAGGTATCAGCCTATATCTACAGGGAAAACACTATTTCGGCGCTGATTGGTATGGCGGTGGGACTTGTAGTTGGCATCTTTTTTGAGCGATTTGTCATTTTGACTGCGGAAGTGGATATGGTGATGTTTGTTCCAGATATTGCACCTTACTGCTTTATTCTTGCAGCAGTTTTAACCATCCTTTTTACTGTCATTGTTAATATAGTTGTGCACTTCAAGCTCAAAAAGATCGATATGGTAGAGTCGCTCAAATCTGTAGAGTAAAAAATAGGGAACGGAATTTCCGTTCCCCTATTTTTTAGAAACAATTGGAAACTCTCTCCTTATGCATGTTCAGATATTCCCATGCCCATACTGTGAAGGTAGGCGCACGGGCGCCACAGCAAATCAGCTGGATGGGAAGTGTGGATGTGTATCTCAATAAAGTAGAGTTGACAGGCGTCAATACATCCAAGTTGACAGTGTTGAAAGAAGCGGAAAAGGTGGAGCTGCTCAAAAAGGTGAAGCAGGGGGATGAACAGGCAAGGGAGAAGCTGATCAACGGAAATTTGCGGCTTGTGTTGAGCGTAGTGCAGAAATTTGTCAATCGCGGCGAGAACCTGGATGATCTATTCCAGGTGGGCTGTATTGGGCTGATCAAAGCCATCGACAACTTTGATCCGAATCAGAATGTGCGCTTTTCTACCTACGGTGTGCCGATGATTATCGGGGAGATCCGAAGATATCTCAGGGATAATAATGCCATCCGCGTCAGCCGCTCTATGCGGGATATCGCCTATAAAGCCATGCAGGTCAAGGAACGGCTGACGGGAGAAGAACTGAAGGAGCCGACAGTGGAGGAAATCGCCAAGCAGATGGAAATGAAGAAGGAGGATGTCGTGCTGGCCCTCGAATCCATTGTGGATCCAATTTCCCTCTATGAACCGGTATATTCCGACGGAGGGGACACGATCTATGTCATGGATCAGGTAGGCGATAAGAATGACGATACCAATTGGCTGGAGGAAATCTCAATGAAAGAAGCTATCTCCCGCCTTTCCGGCAGGGAGAAAAAGATTCTGTCCCTGCGCTTCTTTGAAGGAAAAACCCAGATGGAGGTCGCCAGCGAAATCGGGATCAGCCAAGCCCAGGTCTCACGGCTGGAAAAGGGAGCGCTAGAGAGGATTAAAAAACAGATGTAAAAAAGCAGGCACACTGGATGGCAGTGTGCCTGCTCCTTCGATACTATTTTTACTCCCACAGGAATATGATTTTAAGAAGGGAGTGAAGGAAATGAGCTGTCGAATTACGGACTTAAGGCATAAAGACGTGGTTAACATCAAGGATGGATGTGTGCTTGGATGTGTCTCTGATGTGGAGATTGACACCTGTAATGCCTGCGTGGTTGCCATTATCGTCTATGGAAGGCTGCGCTGTTTTGGGTTGTTGGGCCGGGAGGATGACATTGTCATCGGCTGGAACAAGATTCAGGTGATCGGGGATGACATTATTTTGGTCAATTTTGACATGCCGCGCCGACGTCCACGAAAATTCGGCAGCATGATAGAAGGACTTTTTAACCGGTGATAGGCGAGAATGTCGTCTTACCTCAAAAGCATTGCAAAAACTGCAAGGAATAAGAAAAAATTGCTTGCAAGCAGAGCGCGTCCATGCTATAATATATCGGAAAAACACACGTTTTGCCGCTGCAGATCAGGTGCTGGTCCAAATGAACCGGTCATTTTGCAGAAACGGCAAGACGGAGGAAAAACCTAAGGAGGATTTTATCATGGGCGTAGTATCTATGAAACAGCTTCTTGAGGCTGGTGTTCATTTCGGACATCAGACAAGAAGATGGAACCCGAAAATGGCAAAGTACATCTTCACAGAGAGAAACGGCATCTACATCATTGACCTGCAGAAAACTGTGAAGAAATTGGAAGAGGCTTATATGTTCATCCGTGACGTGGCGGCCAGCGGTGAATCCGTCCTGTTTGTGGGAACTAAAAAACAGGCTGGTGAATCCATCAAAGAAGAAGCCGAGCGCGCTGGAGCTAACTATGTCAACGCCAGATGGCTGGGTGGTATGCTCACCAACTTCAGAACCATCCGCCGCAGAATCGACCGTCTTGCACAGCTTCGCACTATGGAAGAAGACGGTACCTTTGATCGTCTGCCCAAGAAGGAAGTTGTCAAACTCAACCTGGAGATTGAGAAACTGGAGAAATTCATGGGCGGTATCAAGACCATGAAAAAACTGCCGGGCGCTATGTTTATCGTTGACCCGCGCAAAGAGAGAATTGCCGTTGCAGAAGCAAAGAAGTTGGGTATTCCCATCGTGGCAATTGTCGACACCAACTGTGACCCGGATGAAATTGATTATGTTATCCCCGGCAACGACGACGCTATCCGCGCTGTCAAGCTGATTGCCCAGACCATGGCCAACGCTATTCTGGAAGGCAAGCAGGGTGAGCAGGCTGAAGAGGCTGCCGCTGAAAAAGAGGCCGAAGAGGAAGCAGAGGCAAACGCATAAGGCGTTATACCCTTGAAATGAGAAGAATGCCCGTGCCAGCTGCCCGGGCATTCCTATTGTAACATACTGAAAAAATCTGGAATAATCAATAGGAGGATTCTATTATGGCTTTTACAGCAAGTGATGTTAAAGCACTCCGCGAGAGAACCGGATGCGGAATGATGGATTGCAAAAAAGCACTGTCCCAGACCGATGGCGATATGGAAAAGGCAATTGAAATCCTTCGCGAAAAGGGACTGGCTGCTGCGGCGAAAAAAGCAACTCGTATCGCTGCCGAGGGCTTGGTATATGCTTTGGTTGACGATGCCAAAAAAGTTGGTGTTATTATTGAGGTCAACGCAGAGACTGACTTTGTTGCAAAGAACTCTGACTTTGTTGCAATGGTAGATACCTTTGCAAAGACCGTAATTGCTGAAAATCCTGCTGATGTGGATGCTCTGCTGGCTTGCAAAGCTGTAGGTTCTGACCTGACTGTTGCAGACATTCTCCGGGACAAAATCCTGGTTATCGGTGAAAATATGAAGATCCGCCGTTTCACCCGTATGGAGGGTGAGATCTGCACCTATATTCATGGCGGTGGCAGAATCGGCGTTATGGTGAAATTTGACGTCGACAGCGCTGTGGCAGCAAAAGAAGAATTCAAAAACTTTGCCAAAGATGTTGCCATGCAGATTGCCGCTGTGTCCCCTCAATACCTGAACAAAGAGGATGTTCCGGCTGATGTAGTCGCGAAGGAGAAGGAAATCCTCACAGCACAAGCAATGAACGAGGGTAAACCTGCTAACATCGCTGAAAAGATGGTTATGGGCAGGATCAATAAGTTCTATAAAGAAGTTTGCCTGGTAGAGCAGCCCTTTGTTAAGGACGGCGATATGACCGTAGGCAAATATGTTGAAAACACTGCCAAAGAACTGGGCACTTCCATCAAGCTGCTTTCCTTTGTCCGCTTTGAGAAGGGCGAGGGTTTGGAGAAGAGAGAAGATAATTTCGCTGACGAAGTTGCCAGCATGATGAAATAGTGGTTCTCCATATTTAATAAGCATGAGGAAAAGAAGGTCATATCCCGTAGAGGATATGACCTTTTTGTTTTAGGCAGGATATGTTTCACGAGCCGACGGTTTTATATAAATAATAGCGCTTTTGTGTTCGATTATGCGGAAGTTCTTTAAGTAGTTTTCAAAGAAGCAGTTCAAAGGGTTATTTTCGTTGGTAATACCATAGTCTTCTTTGACAATAAAAACGCAGTCCGGTAATTTGTCAGGATAAAGACGATAATACTGCATAAGGCGCTCGCTCTTTAAAGAAGTGCGCCAAACTGAAGGGGAAGCAGGCGTAGCAGTAGTGGATAAATATCCAAAGGGGAGCAATTTAGTGAACAGAATCGTCCCGTCTTGTGGGATATAAGTAAAAGCATCTAAGATATCCTGATATTTTTGCTGCTGCTCATGAGTGGTCAATAGATGGGACGCAGGCCCACCTTGAAGTTGAGTGGAAAGCGAAGAAAGAGGGGCATCCCGATAGATAATTGTCATTCTCAGCGAAAAAAGGATCAGGAGAAAACAACAGGCAATGGAATAGAAAGAGATTTTGATGGGTAAGGCAAACGACAGAGTTTGGGGCAATCTTTGAGAAACAAGGAGGATAACTGCAATGGTACAAAAAATAAATGGATAAGAATAAAAGGTGAAGCTATTATTGGTACCGTAACTGACGGCAATAGAAAAAAGAATGCCGGAACCCCATAGGAGAGAGAGTCTAAAGATAGAAGGGGAAGTCGGCGCTGTCAAGAAAAATACAGGGCCAGTTAGGGCAAAAGGAATAAGGAAAAGATGAGCTTGTGTAACACCAACGTCCATGACGAAAAAGGTTCGGATAAGGCTTCCGATTAAGAGAACTAGAGGAATAATAAAAAATATTTTTTGAATTTTGGGTTGTGTTAATTTTTTCTTGAGTTTTAGTATAATCAGAATAAAGACTAGTAGAAAGCTGCTCATGCACAGAATTGGACTATAAGAGCAGTAGGATACAATATAGTCGAACATAGGTTGAATAAGTCCACGTGAAGGATGCTCTGCATCACTGATAAGATATGGAAAATTTTTGATAAGTGCAGAAAAAGAGGAATATTCAAAAATAGTAAAGCAAAAAATTACAAAAACGAGAGTACATCCACCGAAAAACAGGAGGGATCTTGTAAGAATACGGCGTCTGTCAGGAGTACGATACAATAATATGATGATGGATATGAGGATGAAGGGAACAAAAATTATGAGAAAAGGATAGCATTGGACAGCAAATGCGAAAAAGACACCGGAAAGAAAGAGAAAAATTCTTTTCTCCATATAAAAGAAGAGAATTGATAAAAAAAGAAAATGAAGCGAAAATGTATTATAAGAAAAATTTTGAATATTAGAGGGGGTAAAGAATAGATAGCACAGAGACACTAGAAGAGAGGCAAATATAGAAAATCTTTTTTTAAAAATAGAGAAGGCCAATAATACAACTAGAAATTGCATAACGGTGAAAAGAAGGCGAAAACACAAAATGATGCCATCCGTGGAACCGACAATGAGAAGATAAAGTTGCACAAGCGGAACAAGCAGCATTGCGCTTAATTGATGCAAATCCCAAGAATGTAAAAAATACTGATCTCCGTTGATAAAGCGATAGGGAAGGGCAAGATAATAGGTTTCATCGGACCAGTCAAAACCCAAAAAACATCTTAAGCATACAAGAAAAAAGCATATAAAAAGGATAGAAAAACAAATCAAACTATTCTTTTTCGTCTTTGCAATTACCAATTGCTATCACCTCAAATTTATTATAAATATCCACAGGAAATTAATCAATATCAAGATTTATCAAATAGCAGACCTGTATAATGCTAGTGGATATCACCAAAATACTTTTAGTCTGTTTACCATATTTTCCGAAAGAAATTCTTTTACAATTCTTTAAGTTGGATTCTCTTTACATCACTGTCAGGTTATTGTAAAATAATAGAGATCAAAGAAAATGCTGTAAAACTGAGGAGTGTGAAATATGCAGCCGAAGTATAAAAGAGTGCTACTCAAACTTTCCGGCGAAGCTCTGGCAGGCAACAACAAATTTGGTTTGGATTATGATACGGTTTATGAAATATGTAAAGGCATTAAAAAATGCGTAGATATCGGTGCCGAAATTGCCATTGTCGTAGGCGGCGGCAACTTTTGGCGGGGCCGTTCCAGCGGTAAGATGGACCGTACCCGGGCGGATCACATGGGAATGCTGGCCACCGTCATCAACGCGCTGGCTTTAGCCGATGCATTAGAGCAGTTGGGCGTTGTTGTCCGGGTGCAGACGGCCATTTCCATGCAGCAGGTGGCAGAGCCTTATATCCGTAACCGCGCTGTACGGCATCTGGAAAAAGGAAGAGTCGTTATTTTTGGCTGCGGCACAGGCAATCCCTTCTTTTCTACAGATACGGCTTCCTCCCTTCGCGCGGCGGAAATCGACGCTGATATCATTTTTAAGGCCACTATGGTGGACGGCGTATATGACCGCGACCCGGCAAAGGACAAGGATGCTGTAAAATACGATAATCTCACCTTTAAAGAGGTATTGGACAAGGAGCTGGCGGTAATGGACCTGACAGCCGCCACCATGTGCAAAGACAACGATATTCCTATTATGGTGTTCAGTTTATCCGACCCGGATAATATTTATAAAGCACTGACCGGTGAAGAGATCGGTACAATCGTTAAGGAGGACTAGGAGAATGAGAGAAGACTTTAAAGTTTACGATGAAAAGATGGGGAAGACCATCAAGGTGCTCAAGAGCGAATTTGACGGGATCCGGGCAGGACGGGCCAATCCGGCAGTGCTGGACAAGATTACCGCGGATTACTATGGAGTTCCCACCCCCATTAACCAAATGGCGGCCATCTCGGTGGCAGAGGCAAGAATTCTAGTGATCCAGCCTTGGGATAAGAGCACATTAAAGGTTATTGAGAAGGCCATTCAGAAATCTGATCTCGGCATCAACCCCACCAATGACGGAAGTGTCCTCCGTATCGCGTTCCCTCAGCTGACAGAGGAACGCCGCAAGGAGCTGTGCAAAGATGTACGTAAGTTGGCTGAGGACGCAAAAGTTGCAATCCGTTCCATCCGTCGGGATGCTAACGACAAGTTTAAAGCAATGAAAAAGAAAAATGAGCTCAGTGAGGACGATCTGAAGGACTACGAGAAGGAAATGCAGGATCTCACCGATAAATATGTCAAGGAGATTGACGAGATCTCTAAGGTCAAAGAAAAAGAGATCCTGTCGATCTAGCTTTGGTAGTCTGAAAGGGGAAAGAAAGTATGCCGCGTTTTTTTGCCAGTAAAAAGCCTGCCCGAAGGATACTGCCGCAGCATATCGGCATTATTATGGATGGCAACGGCAGATGGGCAAAAAAACGCGGCTTACCACGTAAAGCGGGGCACAGTAAGGGGGCGGAGACCTTCCGGACAATCACCCAGTATTGTCAGGATATCGGAATCAAGTACCTTACGGTGTACGCTTTTTCTACAGAAAATTGGAAGCGGCCTCAGGATGAGGTGAACGCTATTATGGATTTGTTGCGGGATTACCTCCACAATGCTTTCTCCCACAAAGATGATAATATCCGATCTATTTTTATTGGGGATCGCCAGCCGCTGGATGAAGACATTCGGGATCTAATGGCCCAGGCGGAAGAGGGCAGCCGGGATGCCACTGGTCTGACGGTCAATGTGGCTCTCAATTATGGAGGAAGACAGGAGATTGTCCAGGCGGCGCAGAAGCTTGCAAGACAGGTGAAAGAGGGGAATATCTCCCCCGAGGATATTGATGAGGAGCGGTTTGCCTCCGCTCTTTATACAGCGGGCCAGCCGGATCCGGATTTGATCATCCGGCCCAGCGGTGAGTACCGGATCTCTAATTTCTTGTTGTGGCAGTGTGCCTATGCGGAGTTTGTCATCATGGACACGCTGTGGCCTGACTTTACCTCCAAGCATCTGGATGAGGCAATAGAGATATACAACGGCCGGAATCGCCGGTTTGGAGGAATATAGCACAGGTTTTGGGAATGTTTGAGAAGACTATGCCGGACGGTACGGCGGAATGGAGTTT
The DNA here is from genome assembly GCA_904419775.1 of Candidatus Pararuminococcus gallinarum. GTDB lineage: Bacteria > Bacillota > Clostridia > Oscillospirales > Ruminococcaceae > Zongyangia > Zongyangia gallinarum. Next base: position 9,644 of record CAJFSX010000047.1, read on the forward strand.
ATGATGAAACAGCGACTTATTTCAGCGGGAGTGGGACTGGTTATTCTGGCAGTCGTACTCTTCTTTTTTGACACAATTATTCTGAATATTGTCATCAGTGCCATTTCTACCATAGCCGTACATGAGGTTCTTTTGGCAACGAAATGTACCCAGCACAAGCTTCTCACCGGGACATGTCTTACCTTTACAGCAAGCATTCCGTTTTTTGAACTGATGGCATCGCTGAAGGTAATTCCCGTTGTCTGTTTGGCTTTTGTTTTGATTCTATTTCTCATTTTGTTACGCCAACATGACGTACTGCAAATTGGCGAAGTGGGCGTAGCGTTTATGGTGTCCATTTGCATTCCTTTTTCTTTTTTAAGCTTAATCAATATCCGGGATCAGCTGCAAAATCAGTATTTGAGTATTTTCTGCTTGATTTTGACCCTTGCTTCTGCATGGGTTTCTGATTCTGGCGCTTATTTTGTGGGACGGGCCTTTGGAAAGAGAAAATTAGCACCTAAGATCAGCCCTAAAAAGACGGTGGAAGGAGCCATTGGAGGGGTTGTAACCTGCACCGTGTTTTTTGTGCTGTTCGGCATGCTTTATACCTATATTTGTTCTGCGTTTCTCAATACGAAGGTCATTGTCAACTATGTTTACCTGTTGATTATGGCCCCTATAGGCTCACTTCTTAGCATAGTCGGCGACCTTTCCGCATCTATTATAAAGAGGCAGTGCGGGATTAAGGACTTTGGAACCATTATGCCAGGTCACGGCGGTATTATGGACCGCTTTGACAGTGTATTGTTTGTTTCGCCTCTGTTTTATGTTGCAATTCAGTATCTGACGCTGATTCAAATTGGATGATTGGCGTGGTTTAAAATATGGGGAGACCAAACAACAATGACACTTATTGCACTCCTATTGTGTAATAAGTGTACTTTGTTTTTATCTATATTAGTTGACTGCCTCGACAGGAGTAAGAAATTGATGAGAAAAAAAGTTGCTGTTTTAGGATCCACGGGGTCGATTGGGACCCAGACGCTAGATGTTATAGACCATTTGGGATACGAGGTTACGGTGCTTACCGCCTGCAAAAATGTGGATTTGCTGGAACAACAGGCAAGGAAATATCGCCCTCGGTATCTAGCTGTCTCCGATGCAGAAAGCTGTCAAAAACTGCGGCAGACGCTTTCTGATCTGCCCATAGAGGTTTGCTGCGGGGAAGATGGACTTTGCCGGGCGGCGGCTTTGACCGAGAACGATATTGTGGTCAATGCCGTTGTTGGAATTGCGGGTCTTGCTCCGACTTTGGCGGCACTGGAAGCAGGGAAGACACTGGCTCTTGCCAATAAAGAATCTCTGGTGGCAGGAGGACATCTGGTGACGCAGACTGCCCGCAGGACGGGGGCAGAAATTTTGCCTGTGGATAGTGAGCACTCAGCGATTTTTCAATGTCTCATGGGCCATACTGATCACAGTGAGTTGTCAAAGATTTTTCTCACTGCATCTGGAGGCCCCTTTTTTGGAATGAAAAAGGAACAGCTGCAAAAGATATCTGTGGAACAAGCTATGGATCATCCCACCTGGAAGATGGGAGGGAAGATCACAGTGGATTCTGCCACCTTGATGAATAAGGGATTGGAGCTGATCGAGGCGGTGTGGCTCTTTGGGCTGCCTCCGGAAGCGATCGAGATTGTTGTTCACCGGGAGAGCGTGATTCATTCCGCAGTGGAGTTAGTCGACGGATCGGTCATTGCCCAGATGGGAGTGCCGGATATGCGGATACCAATTCAACTGGCGCTGACCTATCCCAAAAGGATGCCGGGAAGGACAAAGCGGCTTTCTTTCACAGACTATGGAAAGCTGACCTTTTTCCCTCCGGATTTTGAGACCTTCGACTGTTTGCGCAGTTGTGTGAAGGCCGCGCATATGGGAGGACTGATGCCCTGTGTTGTCAATGGCGCAAATGAAGAAGCGGTATCCCTTTTTTTAGAGAGAAAAATACCATTTTTAAAGATTGGGGAACTGGTGGAAGCATCCCTTTCCCTGACCGAATATCAGAAAGACTATCATAGTATGGACGAAATTAAAGAGGCGGACGGAGCAGCACGGCAGTTTGTACAAAAACAGGTTGCAACTTATCTCTAGATTTTTTCATTGGGAAAGGAAGATCACATGCCGAATATCATTCTCACCGTCATTATCGCCATTTTGGTTTTCGGAGTTATTATCATCATCCATGAGTTAGGACATTTTTTAGTGGCGAAAGCCAATGGAGTGAAAATTAACGAGTTTTCTTTTGGTATGGGCCCGGCCCTCTTTGGCTTTACCAAAGGGGAGACCAGGTATTCTGTTCGTGCGTTTCCCCTGGGTGGCTATGTAAGCATGGAGGGAGAGGACGAAGACAGCGAGGACGAGCGCTCCTTTGGCAAGAAAAAATGGTGGCAAAAGCTTCTCATTGTGGTTGCGGGTGCTGTGATGAACCTGATTTTGGGGCTGATCATCCTCATGTGCCTGACCTTCCCCAATGATGCAATAGGGACCACCACATTGGCTCAATTTAATGAAGGATCCCAGTCCCAGTCTGCGGGCTTACAGATTGATGATAAGATTGTAAAAATCAATAATTCTGCAGTGCATATTGACATGGACATTGTCTATGAACTGATGCTCGATCACGATGGTAAGGTGGATATGGTAGTGGAGCGGGATGGAGAACGGGTCGAAGTCCCCAATGTCCAATTTGCCATGACCCAGGATGAAGATGGCAATCAATTTGTCAATATTGATTTTAAGGTATATGCACAGGAAAACAGCTTCTTTAAATCCTTAGAAAGGTCCTTTTACTGGACAGGGGGGATTGTCAAGGTCGTATGGCGTTCGTTAATCGACTTGGTGACCGGCAATTTCTCTCTGACTCAATTGGGAGGACCGGTGCGGGTCGCTGATGAATTGGCGCAGGCATCCAGTGCTGGATGGGATTCCCTCTTGCTGATGGTGGCCTTTATTACCATCAACGTAGGTGTGTTTAACCTTCTCCCGCTGCCTGCCCTGGACGGCGGACGTTTGATCTTCATCATCATCGAAGGTGTCCGTGGCAAGCCAGTGCCTGCCAAATATGAGGGATGGGTCCATGCAGCAGGGTTTATTCTCCTCATTTTGTTAATGGTGCTGGTCACATTTAACGATATTGTCAATCTCTTTAGGGGGTAGCGGCATTGATTCAGCGAAGGAAAACAAGGAATGTCCGAGTAGGCGGCATGACCATCGGGTCAGATGCCCCGGTCGTCATCCAGTCCATGCTCAGCGCTCCTTCTTATGATATGGCGGCAAATATTTCCCAGGCAATACGGCTGCGGGATGCCGGCTGTCAGATCATCCGCATTGCGGTACCGGACAGGGAAGCGGTGAAGCTGATTGCCGCTCTGAAGGAGCAGGTGGGCCTGCCGGTGGTAGCGGATATCCATTTTGATTACCGGCTGGCCCTGGAATCGGTCAGCGCCGGCGTGGATAAGGTGCGGATCAATCCCGGCAATATCGGCGGAGAAGACCGGGTCAAAGCGGTGGCCGTCGCTTGTGCCAATGCAGGCGTACCCATTCGGATTGGGGTCAATTCCGGCTCGATTGAGCGGGAGATCCTGGCAAAGTATGGAGGCCCGACGCCGGCAGCTATGGTGGAAAGCGCGCAGTATCATTGCGCGCTGTTGGAACGCTATGATTTTTATGATATTGTCCTTTCCCTTAAGTCCTCCCAGGTGGTGGATATGATTGAAGCCTATGAAAAGATGGCTGAGGTCTGTGACTATCCTCTCCATTTGGGAGTTACCGAAGCGGGAACCAAGGCCATGGGAATTGTAAAGTCCGCTGTAGGGATCGGCAGTCTGCTGACCCGCGGCATCGGGGATACCATCCGGGTCTCTCTGACAGACGATCCGGTGGAGGAAGTCTATGCCGCCCAGAATATCTTGAGGAGCATCGGCTATTATCAGAAAGGCGTCACTATCGTGTCCTGCCCTACCTGCGGACGGACGAGGATTGACCTCATCGCCCTGGCCAAACAGGTGGAAGAGGCATTGGCCCAGGTGGAAAAGCCGTTGACAGTGGCTGTGATGGGGTGTGTCGTCAATGGCCCAGGGGAGGCTTCCCAGGCGGATATTGGCATCGCTGGGGGAGATGGCTGCGCTGTTTTGTTTAAAAAGGGACAGGTCTTGCGAAAGGTGAAGGAAGAGGATATCCTTCAGCAGCTTTTGCTGGAGATTGAAAAGTTATAGAAGGGGAAGACATTGGCGGAAAAGACGTTTCATCAGCTATTTGGTGCAATCATCAAAGGTAAAATTCAAAACCTGCCGGAAAATGCAAAGGTTTTGAACCTGCACATGGATTACAGCAAACGGACGCTGGAAATTGTGGGCTGGTTCGAGCAGCTTATGGACCGGCGGGTTCTTTGTGGTGTGGAAAAGGCGCTGGAGAAACCGCTGGCTGTCAACAAGGTAAAGATACATACCGTTTATCCGAAAGAATGCTTCGGGCCCCATTGCCTGCCGCTGATTGTGGAAGAACTGCGGCAGCGGGCTGTCATGGTCAATGGCTTTTTTGACGATGCCCAGTCCCAATGGGAGGATGGGATGCTGTCCATCTCCTTGGCTCACGGTGGCTATGACTTTATCAGAGCCGCCAACTGTGAACAGAAGATCAGGGAAATTGTGAGAGAAATGTTTTCCTTGGAAGTGAAAGTCAAGTTTGAGGGCGTTCTCAGTCTGGACAGCGAAAGCGAAGCGTATAAGTCTGCATTTGCGCAGGTTGAGCAAGAAGAACAGATAAAGGCCCAGGAGCGGAGCAAGGCTGTGAAAGAACCTCCGAAAAAGAAGAAGCAAAAGGCCGCCTTTGATACCGAGGGCTTGCCTTTTGTGGAGGACAGTATATCCGTTGTCCTTGGAAAGATGATCCGGCAGAGGCCGATCCCCCTGTCAGAGGTCAATATGGAGAGTGGAAGGGTAGTTGTCTGGGGCGAAATCTTTTCGGTGGAAAAAAGAGAGAGCCGGGACGGTAGCAAGCATATATTTTCCATCAATTTTACCGACTACACCTCCTCCAATACCCTGAAAATAATTATGGATGCCAAGGAGTCAGACAGCGTTGCCGCCCTCAAGGCCGGACAGGCCATTATTGTCCGGGGCGAGGCGGGATATGACAAGTATGACAGGGAGGTCACCATTCGTCCCTATGATATCTCCACAGTTCAGGTGCAGCAGCGGCAGGATCTGGCAAAGGAAAAGCGGGTAGAGCTCCACTGCCACACCAACATGTCCGCCATGGACGGTATTACCGACGCCGGAACCTTGGTGAAACGGGCCTTCTCTTGGGGACATAAGGCCCTTGCCATCACCGATCACGGGGTGGTGCAGGGCTTTCCTGACGCCATGAACGCGGTCAATGCCATCCGGGCTGGCGGAGGAGAATTCAAGATTATCTATGGCGTGGAGGACTATTTTGTCAATGATATGGTCGCAGCAGTGAGCGGTCAGTGCGATGACCCAATTGACGACTGCTATGTGGTGTTTGACATTGAAACCACCGGCCTGTCGGCCAAAAGCGACCGCATTACTGAAATCGGTGCGGTGAAGGTAAAAAAGGGGGAGATCGTAGATACCTTTAACACCTTTGTAAATCCTGAACGCCCGATTCCGCCTAAAATTACGGAATTGACCGGTATTACAGATGAGATGGTCAAAG
>CAJFSX010000047.1:15389-23106 GCA_904419775.1 Candidatus Pararuminococcus gallinarum
CAAAGCGTTTCTCGACTTTTCCCAGGGAAGGGCACTAATTGCTCACAATGCCCCCTTTGATACTGGATTTATCCGTGTGGCAGCGGACAGGCATCATCTGGATTTTTCCAATGCCTCCATCGACACGGTTCCTATTGTCCGCACCCTTTATCCGGAGATGAAAAACCATAAGCTCAATACGGTGGCATCCTATCTGAAGCTGCCTCCTTTTAACCATCACCGGGCCTGTGACGACGCCAAGGTGTTGGCGGATATTTTTGTCATTGTGGCTCAGAAACTCCAAGAAGACTACCAAGTGGAAAAAATCAGCCAGATCAATACAGCTTTGGGGGGCGGCGATCCCAAGAAACTGCCTAGCTACCACCAGATTCTATTGGTAAAAAATCTAACGGGACTGAAAAACCTTTATCGCCTAGTATCCCTGGGCCATTTAAACTATTTCTATAAGCGGCCCCGTATCCCCAAAAGCGAGCTGGTCAAATACAGAGAGGGGCTCATTGTAGGCTCTGCCTGTGAAGCGGGAGAGCTCTATCGGGCCGCCCTGGGTGGCAAGAGCTTTGGAGAGCTTTGCAACATCGCAAAATTCTATGATTATATCGAGATTCAGCCTTTGGGCAACAATGCCTTTATGCTCCGAGATGGCATGGTGGGTTCCGAAGAGGAACTAAAAGACCTGAATCGCCTTCTCATCCGGGTGGCGGACAAGGTCCACCGGCCGGTAGTCGCCACCGGAGATGTGCATTTCCTGGATCCAAAGGACGCGAAGTTCCGCGCTGTCCTCATGGCAGGACAGGGCTTTAAGGATGCCGATCAGCAGGCGCCGCTGTATTTGAAGACCACCGATGAGATGTTGGAGGAATTTGCCTATCTAGGCAAGGAAAAGGCTTATGAAATCGTGGTGAAAAATCCCAACAAGATTGCCGCCATGATAGAGGATATTAAGCCCATTCCGGACGGTACCTATACGCCGACCATCGAGGGCGCGGAAGAGGACCTTCAGCGGATTACCTGGAACCGGGCAAAGGAAATTTACGGCGATGATCTGCCTGAGATTGTGAAAAACCGCCTGGATAGAGAGCTGGGCTCCATCATCAAGCATGGTTTCTCTGTTTTGTATATCATCGCCCAAAAGTTGGTGGCCAAAAGTGAAAGCGACGGCTATCTTGTAGGTTCCCGTGGATCTGTTGGATCCTCCTTTGTAGCAACCATGGCAGGAATTTCCGAGGTAAATCCACTGCCGCCCCACTATGTTTGCCCGAACTGTAAGCACAGCGAGTTTATCACCGATGGAAGCGTAGGCTCTGGCTTTGACCTTCCCTCTAAAAAGTGCCCTGTCTGCGGTGCGGATTATAAGCAGGATGGACACGACATACCCTTTGAGACATTCTTAGGCTTTAACGGCGACAAGGCTCCGGATATTGACCTGAATTTCTCGGGGGAATATCAGAGCAATGCCCATAAATATACGGAGGAACTCTTTGGCCAATCTCACGTGTTTAAAGCTGGTACGATCTCCTCGGTAGCGGAAAAGACGGCCTATGGTTATGTGAAAAAATACCTGGAGGAGCGGGGGCAGATTGTCCACAAGGCGGAGGAGCTGCGTCTTGCCCAGGGCTGCACCGGGGTTAAACGGACCACCGGCCAGCATCCGGGAGGCATGGTGGTTGTGCCCAATGAGTATGAAGTTTACGACTTCACACCGGTTCAGCATCCGGCGGATTCCACCGACTCGGACGTGGTTACCACCCACTTCGACTTCCATTCCCTCCATGACACCATCCTCAAACTGGATATTCTGGGACACGATGTTCCCACCCTCTATAAGCATCTGGAGGACCTGACCGGCATCTCGGTGATGGATGTTCCCATGAACGACCCGAAGGTATATAGCCTGTTTACCTCCCCGGAAGCTTTGGGGGTGACCTGCGAGGACATTGACTGCAATACAGGTTCCCTCTCTCTGCCAGAGATGGGGACCAACTTTGTCCGAGGTATGCTCATTGAATCCCAGCCCAAAACCTTTTCGGATCTGCTTCAGATTTCCGGGCTTTCCCATGGTACCGATGTGTGGCTGGGAAATGCCCAGGAACTCATTAAAAATAAGACCTGTACCATTTCGGAGGTCATAGGAACCCGTGACTCTATTATGGTCTATTTGATGCACAAGGGGCTGGAGCCCAATATGGCCTTTAAGATCATGGAGATCACCCGTAAGGGCAAGGCTCCCAAGCTGCTGACCAAGGAGCATATGGACGCCATGCGGGAGCACGGTGTGCCGGAATGGTATATCGATAGTTGTCTTAAGATTAAGTATATGTTCCCCAAGGCGCATGCAGCGGCCTATGTTATCGCGGCTATCCGCTTAGGATGGTACAAGGTATACCGCCCCCTGGAATATTATGCGGCTTTTTTCACCGTGCGAGGCGGGGACTTTGACGCCGAAAGCGCGGTCAAAGGCAGGGGACTTGTGAAGGTGCGGATGGATGAACTCAAAACCAAAGGAAATGACCGCACCGCCAAGGAGGAAGACCAGCTTTCCACCTTGCAGGTTGTCAATGAGATGCTGGCCCGTGGGCTGGAATTTTTGCCGGTGGATCTGTATAAATCCGACGCCACACGCTATGTGCCGGAGGACGGAAAGATACGGCTTCCTTTCTGCGCCTTAAAGGGCTTGGGGGAAGCTGCCGCCAGGAGCCTACAGGAGGCTTCGCAGCAGGGCCCCTATATTTCAATGGATGAAGTCGGAATGCGTTCCGGCGTATCTAAGGCAGTGGTAGAACTGCTGAAAAGCGCAGGAGCTATGGGCGACCTGTCGGAGAGCAGCCAGACAACACTGTTTTAGGAATGTTTTTTCAAAATCCCCATGCCGATGGTCAAAAGGCATGGGGATTTTTGTAATATTTGGCTGTGATTTAAGCGGGATCAACAAACATTACAAAATAAATGGTGATATGTTGGTTATATCGCTATTTTTTGAGAAAAAAATCAAAAGATACCCCCTAAAATGGGTGACTTGTGGTAAAATATAATAGAAAATATTGAAGGAGTGAAGCTTTTTGAAATACGCAACCAGAGTCAATTCTTTTCTTCGAGACAAGATTTCCGTGTTGGAAGCGGTCAAACGCATTGCTTCCGTAGATGGCGTGGATTATGTTGATCTCAACTATCCCGAGCATTTTAAGGAGTTCACTCCGGCCCAGGTCAAGGCGGAGATGGACAAATATGGGCTTAAGCTCAACGCCATCAATATGCGCTTTCGCGATATTTATTTAAACGGTGAGTTCGGAAATGCCAATGCCGAAATCTCCAGAAAGGCCGTTTCCCTGTGCAAGGAAGCGGTGAAGGTCTGCAAAGAGATGAATGGCGCTCAGATCATTGTTTGGCTGGGCTTTGACGGATTCGACTATTCCTTCCAGATGGATTATGTAAAGGCGTGGAATCAGGCTGTGGCTTGTTTTAAAGAAATCTGCGATGATACGGACCTTCCCATCAGCATTGAATATAAGCCCTATGAAGAGCGGGTGCACGCTATGATTGACAGCTTTGGCACCACCATGTACATGCTCCAGGCGGTGAACAAAAAGAATCTGGGCGTTACGCTGGATTTCTGCCATATGCTGATGAAAAGCGAAAATCCGGCATTTGCCGCGGCACTCCTGTTGGAAAAAGGGCTGCTCTATAACGTGCACCTTAACGACGGAGAGGGACGTACCGATGACGGCCTGATGGTGGGTTCGGTGAACCTGTGGAAATCCCTGGAGTTTATGTATTACCTTAAAAAATATGATTTTCAGGGCGCGATCTATTTTGATACCTTCCCCAAACGGGAACCTGCGGTGGAAGAATGCGCATCTAATATAGCCATGTGCCGGAAGCTGGAGGAAATGGTGGACAGAATTGGACTTGCGGAGATGGAAAGGGTCATTTCTGCCAACAGCGCCATTGAAGTGCAAAAAATGTACATGAAGCTTCTCTAAAATGGGAAGGAGATAAGAAATGAAAGAAAAATATATTGTTGTCATCGGCAGCATGAATTATGATGTACTCTTTAAGCAGCAGCGCCTTCCCATGAAGGGGGAAACCTATACGGCGGACAGCGTCTCCTTCTGCGGCGGAGGCAAGGGCGCCAATCAGGCGGTGCAGTGTGCAAAGCTGGGAATAAAAACCTATATGGTGGCCAAAACAGGGGAGGATTCCTTTGGGGATTTTCTCCGGTCGGAGCTGGTTAAATATGGCGTGGATACCACCTATGTGGGAAAAAGTGAGCGGACGACGGGATATGCGTCGGTCAATGCGCTGACAGACGGGTCGGTATATGCGACCATTACAGAAGGAGCCAATGGTGACTTTATCCCTGCGGATATTGACCGGCTGGATGATCTGATTAAAAACAGTGCCGCCATTGTCCTGCAGTTGGAAATTCCGGTACCTGTGGTGGAATATATCATCGAAAAGGCTGCTTCTTTTGGGGTTTATATCCTGCTCAATGCGGCGCCGGCCAAGCCGATCCGGCCGGAGATTCTAAAGAAAGTAGACTGCCTGGTGGTCAATGAGCCTGAATCCACCTTTTATGCAGGTGTCACCATCAGCGATAAAGCGTCGGCGGAGGCCAACTATCAGCAGCTCCTTTCCAAGGTGAAGGATACCTTGGTTATTACCTTGGGCAAATATGGAAGCTTGCTCTGCGAACAAGCGGGAGCCACCTATTTTCCAGCAGATCATTCGGTGAAGGTGGTGGAAACCACGGGGGCGGGGGACTCTTATATCGGCGCCTTTGCCGTACAGAAGGTGTTGGGAAAAGACAATAAGGAGGCTTGTGCCTATGCAAGCCGGGTCTCCCAGGTTACCGTGACAAAAATCGGAGCACAGCCGGCAATGCCCACATTGGCGGAAATGGGAGAATAACCAGTGATTTTTTTCAGGCGGCCAGATCAACTGGCTGCCTTTTTGTTATGCTTTTAATTTTTTTGGAGAAAGCTATAAAAAACCTAAAAAAAATAATGATTGTTTTGTCGAAATAAATATGGTATGATATGGAATGGAATGTTATAAAATGGGGGTCTTGGGGTGAAAGGTGTAAACCATCAGAACATGAATGGGACCAACAAGTTCCTGCTGTTAAAAATGATCGCAACACAAGGGCCGATTTCCAGAATTAGCTTAAGCGAAAAAACCGGACTGAGTAAAATGACAGTAACGGCTCTGGTCAATGAATATATAGAAAAGGGCATTGTCTATGAGTGCGGGCTCTCCCAGAATCAGGGCTCATCGGGTCGCCGCCCCATCCTGCTTGATATTGTGGCAGACTCCCAGCTGACCTTGGGAGTCAATATCGGACGTGACAATGTCCGAGCTGGTATTATTGATCTCCGAGGGAATGTCCTAGTATCCAACAATTTTGCTATGGGGCATATTAACAACGCCGATGATTTTATGAAAGCGCTGTTTGTGTTGTGTGATTCTATCCTTAAAACTAGTGGATCTCCCAAGATATGGGGGATCGGCGTATCCACGATAGGGCCTATTTCAGAAAGTAAAGGGGTCATCTATTCACCGCCGGCTTTTTATGGCATTCATGACGTACCCATCGTAGAAAAATTTAAGGAACGGTACCATCTTCCCGTCTATTTAGCAGAGGATACCAAGGTCTCCGCTTTGACCGAGATGTATTTAGGCAACGCGCAGAATTACGATCATTTCTTTTTTGTGGATATCAAGCCCGGAGTGGGTGGGGCCATGATTGTAGACCGCAAACTCTATGGGGGAGCATCCGGTATGGCGGGCAGCTTTGGCCATTATATTGTGGAACCGGATGGGATTCCCTGTGAATGTGGGCAGAAAGGTTGCTTGGAACGGTATTGTAGCACCCGCGCGATCCTTCGCTGGGCCAAAGACAATGGCGCGGATCCATCCTTGACATGGCTCAGCTTTTTGGATAAAGTTGCCGGCGGCGATGAAATCTGTCTGAAGGCGGTGAAACGCCTTTGCCATTACCTGGCCATTGGTGTAACCAATATCATTGCCTTTTTCGATCCTCAGTGCATTTTTATCGGTGGTGACCTTTGGACGATTCAGGATATGGTGGTAGAAGGCGTACGCAATGGGGTAATGAATCACCTTTGGGCCAGTGATGTTCGGCCTAAAATTGACATTCTTGCCTCCCGATTTTTAAATAATGCCGACTTTATTGGTACGGCTGCATTAGTTATGGAAAATAATTTAAGGGCGTAAAGCTGGATATAAAAAAACAGCCGCAATTGCGGCTGTTTTTTTATATCCAAAGTAAAATTTTTATGCTTGCGCCAAAGCTTGGCTGACATCTTCGATGATATCATCGATATTCTCGATGCCAACAGAAAGCCGAATGAGACCTGGAGTAATGCCAGCCCCCACCAACTGTTCATCGGTGAGCTGCCGGTGGGTAGAGCTAGCGGGATGGAGAACACAGGTGCGGGCGTCGGCGACATGAACGGCAAGAGAAGCAAGTTTGAGGCTGTCAATAAAGCGGATAGCGTTTTCACGGCTGCCTTTGATGGAGAAGGAGATGACACCGCTGCAACCCTTGGGAAGATATTTTTGTGCTAGGGCATGGTATGGATCACTTTCCAGAGCGGGATAGTTGACAAACTCTACCTTCTCAGAGGCGGCTAGGAAGCGGGCAACCTTCTCCGCGTTTTCGCAATGCCGCTCCATCCGCAGATGCAGGGTTTCCAGACCCAAGTTGGTGAGAAACGCAGCGTTGGCGCTGGGATAGGCACCCAGGTCACGCATGAGCTGTACCCGTGCCTTGGTAATATAGGCCAATTTTCCAAAATCTTTGACGTACGAAACGCCATGATAAGATTCATCCGGCTCAACCAGAGCGGGAAATTTGCCGTTTTCCCAGTCAAATTTGCCGCTGTCTACAATGGCGCCGCCTACCTGGATCGCATGTCCATCCATATATTTGGTGGTGGAGTGAACAACGATATCTGCGCCATATTCAAAAGGATGGCAGAGAATAGGAGTGGCAAAGGTATTATCCACAATGAGAGGAACCTTATTTTTGTGAGCAATGTTTGCAAATTTTTCGATATCCAACACTGCAATTGCGGGGTTGGCGATGGTTTCACCAAAAAGTGCTTTGGTATTCGGACGGAAAGCCTTTTGAATTTCTTCCTCAGATGCGTCGGCATCTACAAAGGTGACATCAATTCCCAGCTTTTTGAGGGTGACGCCAAACAGATTAACGGTACCGCCGTAGATGGTGGAAGCGCTGACAAAATGATCTCCTTCACCTAAGATGTTGAGAAGCGCAATCATGTTAGCCGCTTGTCCAGAAGTAGTGCACAAGGCACCAACGCCACCTTCCAGCGCTGCGATTTTCTGTTCCACGGCGTCTACAGTGGGATTAGAAATACGGGAATACATATGTCCCGGAGCAGTTAAGTCAAAGAGTTTGCCCACGAATTCGGTAGAATCGTAATCATAAGTGGTACTTTGATAGATCGGGAGAACGTGGGTTTCTCCATTTTTTGGCTCATAGCCAGCATGTAAGCATTGGGTTTCAATTTTCATGCTATAACCTCCTATTCAGAATCAGTGGGGCCGCCAGATTCCAGAACGTCTGCGTGAAATTTCCTAGCGGCGGGAGTAGCAAAGAGATTTATCCCAAAAATCTAAGAATTTCGAAGCCCAGAGAATCTTCGTGGCTGACCTTTATTGTAGCATAGTTGAA
>CAJFSX010000048.1 GCA_904419775.1 Candidatus Pararuminococcus gallinarum
ACAACATCAAGTTCGGCTGTCCCGATGCCACCCACCAGCAGGTGGTGGAGGCAGCCAGGAAAGCCTGCTGCCACGACTTCATCTCCGCCCTGCCGGATGAGTACGACACGGTGATCGGCGAGGGCGGAGCCACGCTCTCCGGCGGGGAGAAGCAGCGGATCTCCATCGCCCGGTGCCTCTTGAAGGACGCCCCTATCGTGATTTTCGACGAGGCTACCGCCAATGTGGACCCGGAAAACGAGGATCAGCTGCAAAAAGCCATGGAGGCCCTGACCCGGGAGAAGACCGTGCTGATGATTGCCCACCGGCTGAAGACCGTCCGCAACGCCGACCAGATCCTGGTTCTGGACCAGGGCCGCATCGTCCAGCAGGGCACCCATGAGGACCTGATTGCCCAAGAGGGCATCTACCGGGACTTCGTGTCTGAGCGGACGGCGGCCAGTAAATGGACTCTATAATCAGTGAAAATTTATTTTATGCGGCAAGGTAACTTCTGATAAACGCATATACAGCCGGATCTTCTGTCAGGCAACTTACCAAGAGGAGGAATGCTCCCCGCAAAGCAGTCATCCGTTGTCACCACAACAAGAGCCACACTATCTCCTGTGAATGAAAGGAAGCACCAGGCAAATACCTGGTGCTTCCTTTATCTGGTCTTGCTTTGTCCAAAACAGAGCGTTCATCCTTTGTCCATTAAAATGCGATTTTCGGCCGCTAGACATTGCCTGGCGGCCGTGTGTTCGATTGCCGCGAAATATAGCGACACGTTCCCGGTTTTACAGTCGGAGAAGCGCAAACACATATCCTTCACTTGAATCTGACCACAAAAATGACCCTTACCACGGTAAAACCGGTCAACACGCATTGACATCCAATAAAATTTTCTTTTCAAAAAGTCCTGTATTTGCAGTACATAGAGGTATTGTGAGGCATTTGCCGGCAGAGCGCAAAATCCAATCTCTACCAGTTCGAATCCCTCCTTCTCCGCCAAAAGCATGGCTCTGTAGAGTATTCCTACGGAGCCTGTTTTTATGCGAAAATCCGCATGTCTCTGCGGAAAAATCAAGTTTTTTATCTATTTTCTTAGTGCCATAGAATGACACAGAATAATACAATTTTACGCATCGTAATACACAGAAAATACACAGCAGAACTATAAAATTTTATATAGTCAAAAAATTTTAAAAAAAATTTGACAACAATTTCATTTTGTGGTAAGATGACAGCCATAAGAACAAAGGCGTTCAAAAAAACGCTTTTGTTCTTTTTTTATTTTTCAGAAAGTGAGGGCTAATTATGGAGTTTTCTGTCATCGATACCCTATGGGTCTTCCTTGCGGCCATCCTAGTTTTTTTCATGAACTTGGGATTTGCCAGCGTAGAAGCAGGTTTTGCAAGGTCGAAAAACACGGTTAATATCCTATCGAAAAACTTTATTGTTTTCGCAGTTTCCTCTCTGGGATTTATACTCTTAGGCTGGGGACTTATGTTTGGCGGAGACAACCCTTTCATGGGAACCGAACATCTATTTATTCTTGGAAATCAAGATCTTTCATTTTATGATCAAACCTTGACCTCCTCTGTTCCCTTCTGGGGGAAATTCTTCTTCCAGCTCGTGTTCTGCGGTACAGCTGCAACCATCGTATCCGGCGCTGTAGCAGAACGTGTTAAATACGTCACTTTCATTATTTTCTCTTTTGTCCTGACCCTCGTCATCTATCCAGTTATCGGTCACTGGGTCTGGGGCGGCGGATGGCTGGCAGATCTTGGATTTATGGATTTTGCTGGCGATTCCGTTGTTCACTCTGTTGGTGGCTGGGCGGCACTGGCCGGCGCAATGCTGCTGGGACCGCGCATTGGAAAATATGGCAAGGATGGAAAACCAAGAGCAATTCCCGGACACAGTATGTCTTTGGCAGTGATCGGACTTTTTGTTCTCTGGCTAGGATGGTTTGGGTTTAACCCCGGCTCGACAATGAGTTTCCAGAATCCATCCGATGTCTTCCATATTCTGATGACAACCAACACTTCGGCCATTGCAGCAGTGCTTACATCGACGATTACATCTTGGATTGTCTTGAAAAAACCAGATTTGGGGATGACCATCAATGGCTGTCTCGCCGGCCTTGTTGGTGTTACCGGTGGCTGCGCCTATGTAACGATTGAAGCTTCAATACTGATTGGCGCACTCTCTGGCATCTTGGTAGTATTTGCTGTTGGCTTCTTTGATAAGCTCAAAATTGACGATCCGGTAGGCGCAACTTCTGTCCATCTGGGATGCGGCGTGTTTGGTACCATATGCGTTGGCCTTTTCGCCAAAGAAGGAGTGACCTCTCTTTCTACCACAAATGGCTTATTCTATGGAGGCGGTTTCAACCTTCTTGGCATTCAGTTGATCGGTATCATTGCCATTGGCGCCTTTACCTTTATTACCTCCGGTCTGGTCTGGTTTGTCCTGAAAAAGACCATGGGCATCCGTGTTTCCCGTGAAGAAGAAATTCAGGGATTGGATATCGGCGAACACGGTAACATTGCCTATCCGGATTTCGCCCCTGTTACGGAAACATTTGAGGATGAGACTTCCATTGGGGATATGGCTGTACCTGTTGCCACTACGCAGTCGGCAGTTAGCGTAGAAAAGGCAGTACCGGTTGAACATCATGAGACAGCTGGGGCAAAAATCACCAAGGTCTGCATTCTGACCAATCAGAATAAATTCTCTCAATTGCAGGAATCTTTAGATAAGCTGGGGATCACCGGTATTACTGTCACAAACGTCTTTGGTTATGGACGGCAAAAGGGTCACACCCTCTACTTCAGAGGGAATCCAGTATCTTCTCGCTTGTTGCCTAAGGTTAAGATTGATATCGTCGTCTGCAAGATTCCGGTGGAAACACTGATTAAAACTGTTCGGGATAACCTCTATACAGGCAATATTGGTGACGGTAAAATCTTCGTCTATGACGTTGAGGATGTTGTTAAGATCCGTACTGGAGAGCGCGGTTATGATGCGCTACAGGACGAAGTTATAGGAGACGATTAATACTTAATATTTCTTCTTACACAGTGTAAAAATAATGTAGGATCTCTATAATAAAATCCCCCTTGTCGATCGACAAGGGGGATTTTATTATAGAGATGTTTCTCATTTCAAAACAGAAAAGCTTCCATCGGCATCCATCGTAAGTGAAAGATCGCCTAACCTACTCCCCTGTAAAACACGGCGAAGGCTGACGCCATCACCTGTTTTATAGAACTCCTCCGCCTCTTCTCTGGAGAATCCGCCAAGCATCTTTCTTCCAATGAGACGTTCTTTCAGGTCCTTCTCTTCAGCACGGATATAGACCGTATAGTCTGCTAGGGAAGCCAGCTCCTTCCATTGTCCCTCCTGGAACAATAGCCAGTTGCCTTCAATCAGCACAATTGGTGCAGTCACCAGCAATTTTTCCTCGACAACGTCATGCAAACGGCGGTCATAGATAGGCCACATGGGATCGCCTTGCCGTAAGGCATCTAATTTTTCTCTGAAATGCGGTACATCATAGGTTTCTGGACTTCCCTTTAGTTGCTTCATAGGGAGCACTGTTCCGTCTTTCTGTTTGACAGTGTGGGCAAGAATATAGTCTTGGTGATAATGAAAACCGTCCAATCCTATGGCCTGCATAGCAGTACAGTTATTTTCCTTGGAAAGATGCGCTAAAAACATGGCGAGGGTCGATTTGCCGGTTGCGGGCGGTGCCGCTAAAAAGACAATGATCCGTTTTCCCCGTTCCTTCTGCATCTGATCCAGTCGATGAAGCAAAGGCAGAAAAATTTCATCAATATTTTCTTGGGTAAACTTTGCCTCCACCGGCAGTCCATTGACCAAGAATGAAAAAGTTTTCCATGTTTTCATTAGTGACACCCCTAGCTATGATAAAAATAGTCTTCTAAATTCCGTTTAATAAAACTATTGTTATCATAACACAAAACGGAAAAAACGCCAAGAGAAACGAAAGCGTAGGGCCATAGCTAAAATACATGATAAAAATATCGGGACAATTGCCGACGTATAGAGGTTTGATGATTGCTTAATTCATCAGCTAGTTGATAGCCAAAATGCAAAACTTTCCGTCTTTCTTCTTCCGTGCAAGGCACACCAGAAAAGCGGGCTTTCTGCACATTTCTGAGCACCATTGTCAATTGATCCTCATGAAGCCATGGAAGCTTCTGACATACTTTTTGGCTATAACTTTCGGGGGTATCCAAGTTTTCCGGATTATCACATTCGGCTATATGGAGCATCAATTGTATCCATCGATAAGCTGCTAGAACGGCTGCATCTGTATCCTTTTGTGTAAGCTTCTGGCGCCTGTTATATAGTGCGATCTTCCGGGCCAAAATTGTAGCAAGTACCAGCAGGACGATCACACCGGCGGCATAAGCCACAAAAATCCAATTTGCCGACATACCCGGTCTATTTGCATTTTGAGTTTCCGGGATCGATGATGAACTTTGACTGGACTGGGACTCTGCATCGGGCTCTGAGGAAACCGCAGGATCTTCATTTTCTAGATTGTCTTCTTCAGGTATGGACTGCCCCTGCTCTTCGGTATAGCCAGGGGTCATTTCAACAGGAATCCATTCCATTTGGTAAGGGTCATAGACCTCTACCCACGCATGGGCCTGACTGTCGTCAATTGGGAAGTATCCATCCTCATCCCGGCTTTTCTCAAAGTCAGCAGCAGAAATTCCAAATCCTTCCGCATAGCGGGCTGGTATCCCCATCGACCGCAGCAATACAGTGGCCGCAGTAGCAAAATGGACACAATATCCCTCTTTGCTTTCGTTGAGAAAATAGGTGACAAAATCCTCTTCTTCGGGGATGATTTCCGGCGCCAAGGTGTACCGGCATTGTTGAGCTAAAAGACTGCGTAAATTCTCGCAGATCTGCTCCACATTCAGATATAGCCCACCAAATGTGTCGTAAGAAAAGATCGGCGCCAGTCCATATTGGCTGCGCAACGTATCGGCCCTATCCTTTACATCCGCCGGCAAGGCTGTGTAAGTATCATATACATACCTGCGGTAAGCATATTGTTCGCTCAAAAATGTATCAAAAGTGATTCCTCTCTCATTGGTCCACCCTTGGTTTTCTTCTACAAAGGCCCCGTTAATCATAGAAGTATCCAGGTAGATATAGTCCAAGCTGTCCCGGCTTTCGTCAACCGGACCCTGAAAATAAACCGGACCCGGTGTCCGCGCAATGGGATAGGATTGGAGCACATAGTCATCAATCCCTCCAAAGCCAGCAGTAGCCGCCGCTGTATCCTGGATAAACCAAACCTTACCCAATTCTTCTATTCTGGTTCGTAGACCATTAGGAATCAAAAAAGTAGAGTTTCCCAACGCAATGTTTTGGATGGAAATCTCCTGCAAAGGTGCTTCGTAGGACAGGGAGTCATTTCCCTGGAAAAAGGAAAGATAGTCCGCCAACATGGTTTGAGGGATTAAATTGGAAAACTCTGTGGAAGCTTCCTCATAGTCAATATCCGGCATCTCCTCCCACTGAGAACCTGTAAAAACGGCTCCGGCGTATCCACGCAGGTAAAAGGGGACATCCATGGAGGACTTGACCTTGAGCACCGTCTCCCCTTGTGCCCGTATCGCCCCGAGATTTCTCAGATCGCCCCGGCCCAGACCAGAGTAGCCCCCGCTTAACATCCTTACCAGATCAAATTTTTCCATGGCCTGTTGCAGATTGTCTATCGCTGGAGGGCGCTTATATTCTTGGGATGGCAAAATGAGCGAGGCACAGAGCAAAGAGGCAAGAAGCACTGGCAGCATTGCCAAGGTGGTAATATGCTGGGGAGAAAACCTCGTTGATTGGGCTCGGATTATTTTGGATTGTTTATTTTTATATTTTGCTTTGGATAGCAGGGTCAGCCGGGTTTGTGCGCTGCTTTTATAAACATACATCATGAAATAAGCCGCCATCAGGCCAAAAAAAGCTGATAAAGGCGGTGTTATCACAAAATAAAGTGCAGCACAGAGAAACGGCGCAGTACATCCAATTACGCCCCAAACACTGGGCCGGCGTATGATGAAAAACCCCAGCGCAAAAGCGATAAAAAAGTATAGAAATAGAATAAACAGTGTACTCTGCCAACTCTGCATCTGTTCGCTTACAGAATCTGTCACAAAAGTTGGAAAATCCCACATGGAATGCTCTGTAAATTGCCGCATGATGTGATTAAGTACATGCATGAAGCCCTGGCGCAGATCCGAAATGATATTCCATGCATAAAATAGCACAACACAGATGGGAACCAACGTGGTCCAATACCACTGTTTTATTGAAAATAGGATCAAAAATACGAGGATATAGGCGGATAAGCCGCCTATAATCCATTCAATCTCTACAGGTATTTGAAAACAGTATAAAAAGCAATACAAACTACCGAATAGAGCAAATACAAAAATAGAGAGCCGCATGAGGGCGAGCCAGAAATTATCTACCGGGTGTTTAGATGCCTGAAATTCATTGGTGAGGTTCTCTAATTTATCAGAAAATAGAGTATTTTCTTTTTTTCGCATCAAACCAACACCCCCAGTTGTTGTTCTAAAGGACTGTCGTCCAATGCGACTACATCACATCCCGCCTGCTGTAGCTGAAAAGCAAGATTTTCTCCCGGTCGGGTCATCAATGCTGTAACCTTCCCCTTTTTCTCCCATAGAAAACTAGTCAAAGCTTCTCGGATCATTAAATCGTCCTCGCCGGCGATTTCTCCTGTGGTCAGATAAACAAGATGTCTCCCCTGTATGGTTTGCCCTTGATTTAGAAACTGTGTTAACACCTCGTGGCGATTATTGCCAGACAGTGACAGCACACTATGCAATACACCGGATAAATCCTCTGTATTTGCCACTAAGGCCGTTTCCAGCGCTTCACCAGTTGTCCAACTAACGGAAAAAGGAATGTCCTGTTGGAGGAGGGCCATCGTCAGAGATGCAAAGCTATCTAAAAGCCGGTCCAGTTCTTCCAGCTTGGCTTTCATGCCAATATCCAGCAAGAATTGGACAGCAAACTGCAAGGGAAGCCCATATTCTTTGACCATGAGTTTATTCTGCCGTAAACTCAATTTCCAATGGACATCCCGCAGGCGGTCCCCCTGTTGATATTCCCGCATCTGAAAAATTTCAGAGGGGTCATCCCCTTTTTTCCAAAGAGAGTATGCGTTACCGTCCGCTCCCAATTCTGCAGACTCTTCCACATTCCAGATAAGTCCTACCGGTTTGGGCATGACGTAGATGCTGCCCTTTGTTTTGAGCTTCTTATGTTTTAATACAGGCAGCTGGAACAGCCCCAACATATCCCGAACTCGTACTTTCTCTAAAACTATATCTATTTTGCCACAATGATGAAAACAAACTGTTGGATGCAATGCCATGTGGCTGCAGGGCCCAATGGGAAAACGCAGCTGCTCCCTCTCTTCTGGTCTCGCCTTTAAATCAGATCTGCCCAGTTGCCGGGTATAACCAACCTGTAAAAAAACACTGGCACAGGGAAAAAGAAAAGGATAATCCAATTTTAGGGTGTAATGGGCCTCCTCTCCCTTAGCGACAGCGATCTCTGGGCATTGAAGCTGACAGCGTAGCAAAAGACAGCTGGGAATAACAACCAAAAGTGAAAAAAGCGGAAGAAACAGGATAAAGAGAAGGAACAAATGAGAAAGATATGCCGGATAAAAGATAAAAAATAAAAAGGCAATAAGCAGCAGTATAAAGTATATGATTCTTTGTTTTGCCATAATTTACACCAGTACCGGAGCTGCCACCTGAAATAGTGCCTGACGGATGATCTGCCGCCTTCCTGTTCCATTGACCTTTGCCCTCGCATCCAGCCAAATTCTGTGGATGCATACATGAGGAAATACCTCCTGTACATCCTGGGGGGTTAAGAAATCCCGTCCATGAAAAAAGGCACAGGCTTTCGCCATCTGAAACAGTGCCAATGTGCCTCTGGGGCTGAGTCCTAGGCGAATCGCCGGCTGCATCCGCGTCCATGATGCTAAATCCGTGATATACTCATATAAAGGCTCCGAGACAAAGATACTTTCTACCTCTTGCTGCATCTCCCTGAGCTCCTGAGGGGTCACTACCGTCTGGATCCGTCCGCCGTGGGAACCAGGCTGACGTCGGCGCAGCATTTCCATTTCACTCTGCTTGTCTGGATAGCCCATAGAGAGGCGAACCATAAACCTGTCCATCTGAGACTCCGGCAGAGGCTGCGTCCCTGCGGAACCAATTGGGTTCTGGGTGGCAATAACCAGATAGGGCTGCGGGACCTGTCTGGTTATACCATCGACGGTGATACTCCCCTCCTCCATGACCTCCAACAGTGCGGATTGAGTTTTACTAGAGGTACGGTTGATCTCATCGGCTAAAAATAGGTTGCACATGGCAGCCCCCGGTATATATACATTTTTTCCTGAATTCCTATCGTACATGGTATACCCTGTCACATCTGAAGGCATGACATCTGGAGTAAACTGCATCCGCTTATAGGACAAGTCCATAGCCTGAGAAAAGGCTATCGCCATAGATGTCTTTCCCACGCCGGGTACATCCTCCAATAGAATATGTCCCCCCGCTAACATAGCCATCAATGTTTTTTCTATGACGTCATCTTTTCCTATTACCGACTTTCTTACCTGGTTAATAATTTCTTGTATTTTTTGCATTCCTTGCAACTCCTTATCGTCTCAAACCTACCTCTATCCATCATAAATTTGGGGCATAGGGCAAGTCAATAGAAGAATGTTGGCAAATTGAATACATTCCGTAAATAAAGTATAAACTTGCGTTTTAATTCGCTTAAAGATGTATTTTTTATGAATTTTCGTTGCACCTTATTTCTTTCTATTGTTTACAAAAGGAGCTGCTATATCTACGCTTGTTCCTTTGGATTTCGAACAAATACGGCCTTACCTTCTTTGATGGTTTCTACAACGTGAATATCCCTTAATTCGTTGACTGGTACTCTGAGAGGGTTGCGATCTAAAATAACAAGATTCGCTAGTTTCCCAGGACGGAGAGAGCCTTTTTTGTCCTCTTCAAAATACTGATAAGACGCATTGATGGTTATACCTTTCAGCGCATCATAGACATTGATTTTCTCATCTTCTCCCATCACTATACCTTCTCGACTGATACGGTTTACAGCACACCACAATACCTCCATCATGTTCGGAGGCAGTACAGGCGAATCTTGGTGGAAGGTGTAGCATACCCCCAGATTCTTGGCCGATGCCGCAGGGCTAATCTTCATCGCTCTTTCTGAGCCGAAGTTCTGCAAATGCACATCACCCCAATGATAGGTGTGCGCTATAAAAAAAGACGCAATCATTGAAAGATCGGCCATTTTTTTGAGCTGATCCTGCCCTACAAGTTGGGCATGAATCATCACCGGCCGCATATGAAGATTTTTTCCCCCTGCCTCTTCATAAGCTCGTATCATTTGCTCTGCGGCCGCATCTCCGTTGCAATGGCATAAAATTTGCCCCTGATCAGCGATAGCCTGCGCCAGCATCTGCCGAACCTGATGATCGCTGTAGATGGGATATCCACGATAGCCCGCGTCTCCCTTAAGATAGGGCTCTCGCAACCAAGCGGTTCTGCCTTGAGGGGAACCGTCTAAGAAGATCTTATATCCCCCCATCTTTAGCCGGCCTATATATCGATTCTGCCGCGCCCCACTTTCCTTGAACAAAGTACGATGATCCTTCAAATCAGCATAACATACGACATCTGATTTCAGTCTTCCCTCTTCTGACATCCGCAGTAATAAATTCCATTCGTCCCTTTTGGCCAGCCCTTCTTGAATGGTGGTAATTCCATTTTCAAAATAGATTTGCTCAGCTTTTTCCAATTGACGGCATCTATCTTCAAAAGAGGGCAATGGAATACGGCTTATTGCCGAGGTAAAGGCTGTTTCTCCCAGATATCCATTAGGGTAATGACTTCCCTCTAAATGCCCAATCATACCTCCTGGCGGATCTTCCGAACGATGATCAATCCCCATTAGCTGTAAAGCTTTGGAATTCATTACTCCCATATGCCCGGATGCATGGGTAATCACTATAGGATTGTCAGGCGATACCTCATCCAATACTTCCTTAGATGGGTGTCGGTGTTCCCTTAAAAAGTTATGATCATAACCAAAACCGCTGATCCATTTTCCAGGTGCAATCTTTCTTTCTTGACAAAATTTTTCTATTCGTTCTTTTAGCTCTTCGAAACTGCTTGTCCCCTCTAAATTTACCAAATCTAATGTTCTGGCAACAGAGGTGAGATGACTATGCGCATCGATAAAAGCGGGAAGTAACGCTTTCCCCCTCAAGTTGGCAAGACGTGTATCTGACGGACGTATTGACATAAGTTTGCGATAATCCCCCACTTCGCGAATTAGCCCATTTACTTCCAAAAGCCCAGTTCCGGAGACGGTTTCTTCCATCGTAATAATGTCTCCACCAAAATAAAGAGTTGCCATATACAATTCCCCATTCTCTGTAATTAATAAAATTAGTATGCTTCAACTAACAAAAAACATGCTATTTTGTATTGAAATAGAAAAAGCACAGGCGAAAATGAACTTAAAAGAAGATCTTCGCCTGTGCTTTTCTATTGAGTTGGAAAATTTAAAAGGGACTATTAAAGGTCAGATTTTCAAGGTTTATTTGAAGTATCTGCCCAGCAGACCTGCAAAAGCCTGCCCATGACGAGCCTCATCCTTAGCCATCTCATGAACAGTGTCATGGATTGCATCCAGGCCCAGCTCTTTTGCTTTTTTAGCAATATCCATCTTGCCGGCGCATGCACCATTCTCAGCGGCAACTCTCAGCTCCAGATTCTTTTTGGTGGAGTTAGTAACCACTTCACCCAGAAGCTCTGCAAATTTTGCAGCATGCTCTGCTTCCTCGAAAGCTGCTCTCTTATAGCACTCAGCAACTTCAGGATAACCTTCTCTATCTGCCTGACGAGCCATGGCCAAATACATACCAACCTCGGTGCATTCGCCAGTGAAGTTCATTCTCAGACCTTCCAGGATCTCAGCATCAACGCCTTCAGCGACACCGATTACATGCTCTGCAGCCCAAGTCATGGTTTCTTCTGCCTGCTCCTTAAATTTAGAGGCAGGAGCCTTACATTGCGGGCAAAACTCCGGAGCGCTATCTCCAGTGTGAACATAACCACATACAGTACAAACAAACTTTTTCATGATTTTAATCCTCCCTGTCATTGATGTCTCAAGTTTAAGTTCATTTTGCTCCTCCTAGGAACAACTTAAATATACCATATCAGTATAATTAAGTCAAGGCATTTTTTCCTTTTTGACGAAATATTTCCGATATTTTTAATCTTTAAGGATAGTTCAAAGGGTATATTACCTTTCTTACTGGAAAACCTATGAATACAAAGAGAGGTGAGAAAAGATGGCAAAAAATAAACAGAACCAAAATAAACAGCCTAACCAAGCGCAGAGTGCTCAGAGAAACCAACCTCAGAACAAACAAAATCCAAATCAGTTCCAAAATCGCAAAAACGATGAAGAAAACAATCAGGAAAACTACAGATAACTATTTCATAAAAAAACAAAGGGCGAGAAATATTTACTCGCCCTTTGTTTTTATTTATTTAGAAAATCAATGACTTCGTTTAAGGAATCTGCCGCATAAACAAAGGGATATTTTGCCACGTCCTCTTTTGTTGCGAAACCATAACCATAGGTAACGCCAATAAAATCAATACCCGCTGCCAATGCGCCTCTAGCATCATATTCGGTATCTCCCACCAGCACAACCTTACTGCTATCTGTAATACCAAGGCCCTCCATAGCATGTTGTACTACCAGTTCTTTTGTATCTCTTTTTCCTTCATCATCTACTCCTGAAATAAAATCCAAATAGGGAGCTATTTTATATTTCACCAACATTCTTCTTGCATGGTATTCCTTTTTTAAAGTGGCCGCTCCTGTTTTCTTTCCAAGAGAATGGACAAACTGTAGCGCATTAATCACACCATTATAAGGAATGCAGCCACGGTCAGAATATTGATCGTATCTGGCACGATACATGGCAGCTGCCTTTACGGTGGTTTCCGGATCAGTCCCAGCTACTGTTGGAAAAGTAATTTCTAGCGGAGGACCGACAAACAATCGCATTTTCTGTCGATCCGGCTTAGGAAGCCCTAGGTCGTCCAACACTGACCAGGCACATTCGCAAATCCCGTTGCCAGTATCCAGCATAGTGCCATCCAAATCGAAAAGTACCAAATCGTATTTCATGTAGTCAAACCCACTTCCCCAAACTCATTTTGTACGTATTATTTTACCATGAGGCAGCCATAGAGACAAGATATCTTGCATAAGAAAAACGTCAATTTTTTATACTATGTGCATACTGAAACGATATGGTCATCAATTTTACAGCCGTTCATATAAAAAGGGGCCCAAATTTGGACCCCTTTTTCAACAAACATTATACTTGCCCTTTGGGCACAATTTCCTGTACTTTTTTTAACAAAAAATAAAGCAATCCGGTTTCGATAGGGAGCATTACCAAATTCTTTACAATTCTACCAGACAAAAGTACAATGAATGCATCACCATACATCATTGACAGCCACAATGGTGTCAAAAATAAATTGATGAGCAATGTTGCCGTTAGCTTTGCTGCAAACACTCTTGCCAACGTTATTTTCCGTTGATAGAAAAACAATCCAAACAGAAAGCCGAGAATAAATTCACTGAGGGTAAAACCAGGGAAAAATCCACCATTTGGTTTAACCAAATATTTGAGTATGTCCGTAATAGCACCAATGCAGCCGGTTACTACAGGGCCATAGAGCAGTCCAGAGACGCCTACAGTGAGAAAAGCAAAGCTAATCATCTGGGTTAAACTTGCGATTACTGTTGTGGCGGCATGAATTACTACGCCCAATGCTGACAGCATAGACGCACCAGCCAGAGAACGGACATTTTTCATTTCCATCACAGCGTCTTTCATTCGACGGGATAGCAGTGAAAATTCCCTGGATAAGATTTTCATATTTCCTTGCAAAAAACAAACCTCCTTTCATGTAACATTCTTCGCTACATGAAAAGAGGGGAATCTCTTTGGATGCAGCAGCGGGATGCGAAGCACGTACCGCAAGTTTCCTTTTCGTCCATCCGACAACTCCCCGTTCGGACAGCACTTAACGCACGGGCTTCTACTCTGCTTTGGTATAATTCTCTTGTGAGAACCTCTTTATCATATCACATTTTTCAAAAAAAGCAAGTAAATAAAAGTATAAAAGACATTGATATAGACGAAAAAAGCAATTTTCATATTTGATATCTACATTCAAACAAAGCGACAAAACAATGGCTTTAAGAATCATAATCATGCTTTTTGAAACTCAATATTGACATCGCCATTATTGCTGGACACATGGAGCGTTTTTTCTCCGTCATCTTTGTTGTCTGGCAAATTACACTCCCCTTTTTTGATTTCTGTTTGAATGGAAAAATCGTCATAACTTCCTACAACTGTTCCTGTAATATTCCCGTTTTTGGCACTCAGGGTCAAGGCATTGCCCACATCTAAATCTCCAAAGGTAATATTCCCTTCAGTAGAAGAAATGCTGATACTTCCTGTTACGGTCAGGGCAGAAAGTGTAATATCTTCGTTTGTTGTAGACAGTGTAAGGTTTTCCAAAAGTTCGTCCGGGATCTGCAACGATATTTTCCGATTTTCGGCAGAGGGTTTCCTACCAATATAATCTGTCCATTCCTTGTTGCTTGCGCTTGTCATGGTCAGCACATTTTCATCAGAAACAGAAATATCGTAATACTCTTTGCTGTTTTCGGAATATTGGATATGCACCTGTTTATCCTCGGACAAGGTTACTTCAATTTCTCTGTCCTGTACATCAAGGTTGATTTCGCTCAGCTGTGTATCTGGCGTATAACTTTTTGCCTCAAATGGTTCACTGTCGTTCGAACAGCCCGACAAGATGCAGCTGACCAACATAAGACACAATGCGAGTGAAATGATTCTTTTCATTTTTATTCCTCCATATTTCATAGATTTGTCTCCACCGATTGCAATGTGTCAAAGAAGCGGACGCTTCCTTTATCAATAATGATCAGCTTTTGAATTGTCTTTGCAATTTCCTCAATGATATGGGTGGATACAATCATAACGCGAGGATGTTTCCGAAAACTCTCTGTCAGCATGTCGTAAAACTCCACCCGCATAATTGCGTCGAATCCGAGGACAGGTTCGTCTAAAAGAATGACCTCTTTATTACTCGCCAAACAGATAATCGTAGAAACCATCGTTTTCATGCCAAGAGAAAGATGATGAAATTTCTTTTTTCCCTCCAACTCAAAACGCTCCATCATTTCCAAGGCAAAGTCGTAATCATAGTTGGGGTTTACTTCAGAGGCAATTCGTATTAGCTTTTGTACCGGAAGATTAAAATGCTTTGCAAAATTTTCGATGTAGCTAACCCCTGTATCCAAAGTGGATGTTGTTATTGTCTTACCGTCAACCTGAATCGTACCATTTGTAATGTTTTGATACCCGGCGA
>CAJFSX010000049.1 GCA_904419775.1 Candidatus Pararuminococcus gallinarum
CACGGCCTAGCCAAAACCACCGCCGCGTTGCCCGCAACTATGTTGCGATTGACACATAAACGCGATATCCTCCAGCGACAGCTGGCCCCGGGATGTTCCAAAAAATCGTCGGCTTCCGCCGAAACCGCCCACGCTCCTGCGGAGAACAGGTCGCGCCTTGGGTTTTATTTGCGACATTGCCGCGTCACACGCGACCAAGTTACCAATTGCGCTCATCCGCGACTTGGGAGCGGCGAGTCGCCGCTCCTGGCGGAGAGCAAGACGCGCTCCAAGTCTCGTTCGCGACATCGCCGCGTCTCACGCGTTCTTGTTGCGCACAGCGCCACAGCGCGACTTCCCCCGGCGGTAGCCGGCTAGTTGCATTTGGAGTAACCGCAGCTGCGGCAGGAGACGCAGCCGCCCTCATGCTCCATTTCGGCGCCGCATTCAGGGCAGTACTTCATGGCGCCGGGATGGGTGGGCGCGGGACGCTTTTGGGCGTCCTCCGCAACGAAGGGGATGGCCTCGTTTTTGTGAAGGCTCTGGAAGTCCGCCACCTTCTTGATGACCTTGGCGATGGCGTCCGGGCAGGAGGTGCAGTTGACGTCCTGACGGCGGATGGTGGAGGGGCAGCGGATGCCCCGCAGCTGGTCGATGATCTCATCCAGGTCAATGCCGGAACGCAGGGCGATGGAGACAAGCCTTGCCGTGGCTTCCGACTGGGAGGGGCAGCCTCCCGCCTTGCCGGTGGAGGTGAAGACCTCGCAGATGCCGTTTTCATCGTAGTTGACGGTGACATACAGGTTGCCGCAGCCGATCCGCATCCGCTCGGTCATGCCGGAGGTGATTTCCGGCCGGGGACGGGGCAGGATCCCCGTCTGAGGCAGCTGGAGCCCGGCGGCTTCGGGAGCTTTGGCGTCCCCCTCCTTCTTCACCGAGCCGATGTTGAGGACCTGGCTGTCCCGGCTGCCGTCCCGGTAGATGGTGACGCCCTTGCACTGGAGCCGGTAAGCCAACATATAAACCTCCCGGACGTCCTCAATGGTGGCGTCGTGGGTGAAGTTGACGGTTTTGGAGACAGCGTTGTCGGTGTGGCGCTGGAAAGCCGCCTGCATCTTCACGTGATAGGTGGGGGAAATGTCATGGGAGCAGACAAAGACGTCCTTGATGTCCTGAGGGATCTCGTCGATGTGCTGGAGGGTCCCCTGGGCCGCGATCTTCCGCATGAGCTGGTCGCTGTAAAGCCCCCGTTTTTCCAAGGTCTCCCGGAGGATGGGGTTGACCTCGATCATCTCGGTGTTATCCATGACGTTGCGGATGAACACATAGGCAAAGACCGGCTCCACCCCGGAGGAACATCCGGCGATGATGGAGAGGGTGCCGGTGGGGGCGATGGTGGTGCAGGTGGCGTTGCGCACCGGCGCCCCGTCTTTATAAATGCTCTCGGCGAAGAGGGGGAAGGCCCCTCTCTCTTTGGCCAGCTCCTCGCTGGCGGCCCGGGCGTGGGTGGTGATAAAGTCCATGATTTTTTCGCCTAGGGCCACGCCCTCCTCAGAGTTGTAAGCTACCCCCAGCCGGGCCAGCATATCGGCAAAGCCCATGACCCCCAGGCCGATCTTCCGGGTCTCTTTGGTCACCTTGTCGATGAGATCCAGGGGGTATTTGTTGACCTCGATGACGTTATCCAGGAAGTGGACAGCCAGCTTTACCGTCTTTGCCAGCTTCTCCTCGTCGATTTCCCAGCCGCCGGAGGTTTCTTTGAGCATATTGCACAGGTTGATGGAGCCCAGGTTGCAGGACTCATAGGGCAGCAGGGGCTGCTCCCCGCAGGGGTTGGTGCTCTCGATCTCCCCCTGGCTGGGGACTACGTTGTCCCGGTTGAGCCGGTCTAAGAAGATGATGCCCGGCTCCCCGTTTCTCCAGGCGGCCTCTACGATCTTGTCAAAGACCGCTTTGGCGGAAAGATGTCCCACCACCTCTTTGGTGTGGGGATCGATCAGGTCGTAGTCGGCGTTTGCCTCCACCGCCTTCATAAAGTCCTCGGTGATGCCCACCGAAATGTTGAAGTTGGTGATGTCGGCGTTGTTTTTCTTGCAGTCGATAAAGTCCAGGATATCGGGATGATCCACCCGGAGGATGCCCATGTTGGCGCCCCGGCGGGTGCCGCCCTGCTTGACCGCCTCGGTGGCCATGTTAAAGACCCGCATAAAGCTCACCGGTCCGCTGGCCACGCCGCCGGTGGTCTTGACGGTGGACCCGGCCGGCCGCAGCCGGGAGAAGGAAAATCCGGTGCCGCCGCCGGACTTGTGGATGAGGGCGGCGTTTTTCACTGTCTCAAAAATCGCCTCCATAGAGTCCTCAATGGGCAGCACGAAACAGGCCGAAAGCTGACCCAAAGGCCGCCCGGCGTTCATGAGGGTGGGGGAGTTGGGGAGAAACTCCAGGTTGGTCATCATGTCATAAAACCGGTCGGAGAGCCCCTCTACATCCGCCTTGGGGTCAAAATCCCGGTCCGCCTCCGCAATGGCGTCCGCCACCCGGCGGAAGAGCCCTTCCACCGTCTCGATATTTTCACCATGTTCATCTTTGACCAGGTAACGGCGCTCCAGCACCGTCCTGCCGTTTTGATTCATCTGCATCTTCCATTCCTCCGCTTTCTCAGGTGTGTATTTAAATGTACATCATCTTGGATTTTTATCACATCGGATACCACATATTGTATCACTCTGAAACTATAGATGCAATACGGTCACACCTTTTTCGGTGATTTTGTGATATGCATAAATTTTTGATCTCATTTTTTGATGGTTTCACCAAACAAGTGAAAATAAAAGGGGTATGAACAAAAATTCTTCAAAAAACTTTTCGCCCCTTTGATTTTGCGGAAACTTTCCACATTTTCCACAGAATTTTCAACGCCCCCTTGACGTTTTTTTCAGAATACCCTAAATTTTTTTTAGCAAATCCTCGCAGTGAGTGCTTTTCAAAATGATTGTGGAAATTTTACGAATTTTCAGTTGTATGGTTTCTAAAAAAACAAGAGGAAAATCTCACAAAAAGCCTCTTGTTTTTTTGCTCCATGGGGCAGCGAAATGCCCTGTCAAGTTTTTGCCTCGGCTTTGGGGCGCTTTTTGTAGGATAGGCACAAATTTTCCACGCCGGTTGCAAGAAGGCTGTGAAAGACGTATACTGATTGGTGAAAAACAAGAGAAGGAGGCAACCGGATGTTTCGTGAAATCGCTCCCCAGGAGCTTCAAGACAACCCATTTACCCTCATCGGCAAGGACTGGCTCCTCATCACCGCCGGCAACCGGGAAAAATGCAACACCATGACCGCCAGCTGGGGCGGCGTGGGAGTCCTTTGGAATCAGGACGTCTGCACCATCTATATCCGCCCCCAGCGCTATACCAAAGAGTTTGTGGATGGGGAAAAGGAGTTTTCCCTCTGCGTCATGGATTCCTCCTACCGGGAGGCCCTCAGCCTCTGCGGCACCAAGTCGGGCCGGGATATGGACAAAATCGCCGCCTGCGGCTTCACCCTGGACTATGAGGGGGACACCCCTTACTTCAAAGAGGCCCGGCTGGTGATCCTTTGCGAAAAGCTCTACGCCCAGGAGCTGGCGCCCCAGTATTTCACCGCAGAGGGCTATGACGAAAGATACTACCCGGACAAGGACTACCACACCATGTATGTGGGCCGGATCAAAAAGATCCTGGTGAAATAACCCAAAGAAAAAGGACCGTCGCGGGTGAGGCGTCCTATGAAAGTTATCATTTGGTAGCGTCAAAAACAAAGGATCCTTGATTCGACGGCGTTCCATAAGCAAGCAAAAAGAGTTTCGGCAGAAACCGGCGTGTTAGATCACGCCGGTTCCTGCTTGTTCAGGTGATTTTCTTCCCGCGCCGCCTGTGACCGTTTTCAAACCGATCCGTCCAAATAAGCGGGGAGGGCCGGCCCCTCCCTTTGGAAGTGGCAGCCCTCCCCGCCGTGTAAAATTAGATTTGAATGACGCTTTTGTTTATCCCTTTATAGGTGTTTTCCCCAACAAAAACCTTAGCACTTTTTCCGTTTATGATAGATAACGCTTCCCATAATGGCGCATCCGGAAATCGCAAGAGAGAAAATCCACAGCGCCAGATCCCTTTCATCGCCCGTTTGTGGGGAGGTCTTATTATCTGTTTGGTTATTGCCGGTGGAAGTGCCAGTCTGGTTGTTGCCAGTT
The DNA here is from genome assembly GCA_904419775.1 of Candidatus Pararuminococcus gallinarum. Taxonomy (GTDB): domain Bacteria; phylum Bacillota; class Clostridia; order Oscillospirales; family Ruminococcaceae; genus Zongyangia; species Zongyangia gallinarum. The sequence goes on from CAJFSX010000049.1 coordinate 4,203, forward strand.
GAAGTGTTGGGATCTGTCGGTGCTCCTATAGAGGGTTTTTCGTTTTCGTCAGACGGATCGGTTGCCGTCCCTGTAGCGGGGATCTCTACCTGCTCTTTGGCGTAGCCGCAGACGCTACATTCCTCATGCTTGAGGCCTGTTTCTGTAGCGGTTGCTTCCTTGTCTATTACCCATTTATAGCTATGGGCTTCCTCTGCAACCGCCTCTGCCCCGCAGCAATCGTATACACTGGAATGGGTGGTCGCGGTCTGCTCCCATACGACCTTGCCGGAATGATTGTCAGGATCTACAGAACCATAGGCTTGCCGGCAGATATCGCAGACCGCTTTCTCTGTGCAGGTGGCTTCTCCGCCGGAGCAGTCCGCTTCATCAAGGTGGGTGCCGCAGCCATATTCGCAGATGTGATAGTGCTTATCGTTTTCCTGGGTCCATGTTTCTGATGCCTTGTGATTATCCAGGTCATAGTTTCCGTAAAGGCTTCCGCAGATTTCGCATTGTGCAAGCTGGGAACAGGTGGCTGTCCCGCCCTTGTGCTCGCAACCATATTGGCAAACTGTGCACTTGCCATTTTCCCATGTGTGGTTGGTTTCCTCTTCAATAACCGCCTGACAACAGCTATATACTTTGGTATGGGTAGTGGCTGTCGTCAACCAAGCTTTGGCGCCGGTGTGGTGATCGGGGTCTTTCTCGCCGTAGGGCTGACCGCAGATCTCACAGACCGCCGCGGCCGTACAGGTCGCTGTGCCGCCGGAGTGAGCGGCTTCTTCTACTTTAGCGTCGCAGGCGCAGAGTTTCCAATGGTTGTTTTCGTCATACTGCCAGCCGCCCTGGGCCACACAGGTGTGTGCGGCAATTGTGACAGTCACAGCGGTGGATGCAAGAGCTGTTCCATCCGCCTTTACACGGACTTGATAAGTACCATTGGTAAGTCCTGTTACGGTATTCCCCGTAATCTCTGTCCAGCCGGAATCAGTGGACAGCTTATATTCCATCGTAGGATCAACGCCGGTGATCTGTCCATCGTTCTGCTGGGTGGTGGTGCAGTCCACCTTGTCAACCCCTGTAGGCGGTGCCGCTTGGGTCACATCAATGGTCTGCACTTCAGAGTCAGAGGTGGTCGTGTTATTGCCAGGCTTATATACCTTTACATCATTCGTCGCTGTTACGCCGGTGATCTCCATGGTTGTGCCGGTAATATCATTCCATGTCCTGCCGCCGTCCACGCTGTATTTCATGGAGGTATCCACATCCGACAGCGTACCGCCGTTATCGCTTGTTGCGGTAAATGTAGCGCTTGGCGTTATTTCTGGAGACAAGGGGGGTTGGGTTGTCGTCAATGCAACCAGTTGCAATTCACTGGCATAGTCTGTTTTGTAGTCGCCGTTATACTGCTCTGAGAACAGATAGAGTGAATCGGTTTTGCTGTCGAAGCTGGCCGGCAGGGTGATTTCCACTGTGCCGCTTGCCTGTTCTTCAGATGTCACATTCACCAGCCTGCCGTAATATGTGATGTTGTTCTTCTCGTCCGTGATTATAGCGGAAATATACTCATTATTCCCGATGCTCGCGTCTTTGTAATTTGTGGTGAGAGTACTGCCGTTAATGGCTCCACTGCCCACGCTAAAGTCGCGCTGGCTGTCCAAAAGGGTCAGCTTCCACTCTGCGATGCTGGCGATCCTTGCAACCTCCGTCAGGGCGTCAGCGCCTACATCGCCGGAAGCTTTTCCGTTTTCGGCGGCGGATGCGAAGAGGACAGAACCTAGATTCAGGTTAAAAGCGGGACGCGCCCAGAAATCTTTAGAAGGGCTGTCATAACCGGGCGAACCGTAGTAATTGACAGTGCCGCTCCATTGATTGTCCAGAAATGTGCAGGACGACCGCAGCCACCAAATGAGGTCAAAGAAGTTTTGACCATTTCCCTCCATCACAGATGTCCAAGTGTCGCGATTGCTTGTATACCCCAGGTAATCACGAAGCTCATTTGCCGAGAGGGAAAACAACGTGTCGCCATAAAGGCTGCTGGGAGCATAAGTGTAATTGCCAAATGTGACGGAGCCCTCTTCGTTTTTTGTTGACTCCAGAATAGCCTCCTGCTCAAGGGGGCTGAAATATTGTTCATTTTTGGCGGCTTGCAGCAGCTCATTTTGCAGCGTACTGCCTTGGTAGTTATTGTTGATACCGAGGGACGTTTTAAACATTCCGGTTTTAGAAAGCAAAAACATCGCGTTATCGGCGTCTACCGTGTTCATGCCATCACTATATGTGCCGCTGTTGCCGTTTGTTGACAACACCTGCCATTCTCTGCTATCCGCGCCGTAATAGACCGAGTAGCCGGCCACTATACTGTCCGCCCCCATTTGCATGGAGAGGGTGTTTGTAATCTCTACCTCTTGAAGGGCGCTTGCATAATCCGACTCGAGGTTGGGGGTAACACCGTATCTCCCGCGGAAGTTATACTGCTCCGAGAACAGATAGAGCGTATCGGTTTCGCTGTTAAAGCCATCGGGCAGGGTGACTTCCACCGTGCCGTTTGCCTGCTCCTCAGACGTCACATGCATCAGCCTGCCGTAATGTGAGATGTTGCCGTCCTTGTCGATGATGACGGCGGAGATATATTCGTTTTCGCCGACGCTCGCACCGGTGTATTCCACGGTGAGCCTGGTGCCGTTAGCGATTCCCACATCTGCGCTGAAGTTACGCCCGCTGTCCAGAAGGGTCAGCCTCCACATTTTAGGCCCATTATCGCCTTGAGAATAGGCGTCGACCTCCTCTAAGGACGATGAGATAGAAGGCTGAAATTTTCCATAGTCATTGTAAATATCTTGACCCTCGTAGGTGAACTTAATTACATTGGTTATAAAGAGAACCGAGTTTGGATTCAGGTTTAAAGCCGGCCGGGCCCAGATATGATCGTCGGAGACAGTGGAAAATACCGGACGGTCTGAGCTGTCGACGACGCCGGCCGCCCTTAGGGAAGAGCCAACATCACAAGCTGAGCGCATCCACCAATCACCCACCTCTAGCCCGTCTGACCAGCCATCGCCTGTATAGCCTAAGTATTCTTCGAACTCATTTGCCGAGAGGGCAAACATCGTGTCGCCGTTCAGGCCATCGTCAGAATAGCTAACCCAGCCTAATTCTATGGAGGCGCCATCTTTTGTTGTCTCCAGAATGGCCTCCTGCTCAAGGGGGCTGAAATATTCTGTGTTTTTCGCGGCGCTCTGCAATTGCTCTTGCAGCGTACTGCCTTGATAGTTATCGTCGTTACCGAATTCCGTTGTAAATATTCCCGTGTCAGAAAGTAAGAACGGCACATTTTGGGCGTCCACAGTGTTTGTGCCGTCGCTGTAGGTACCGCCGTTGCCGTTTGTCGACACCACCTGCCACGTTCCTTGTTCCGTGCCGTAATACACCTTGTCCCCGACCACTAGGCCGGCGGTGCCTGGTTGCAGCATCTTCCTCTGAGCGCCATCTCCGCCCGCCGCGAATACTGTCGCCGGCATCAGTGTAAATATCATGCACAGGCAAAGCAGTGTCGCCGTCAATCGTTTTTTTACACTCATCTTGTTTCCTCCTTTTCATTGGTTTTCACCTGTATCAGTTTCGCGCCGGAGCGCGTCTTTTCGTTGTGGCATACCCCCAGCAGGGAACCCCGAGGCTGACGGAAATAGACGCAGGAGCCGCAGTCGATGCACCGCGGCTCGTCCTCCGCCGGCTCGCTGTACCTGCAGGCGTCCTCAATGGTCAGCAGGATGGGACGTCCCTCCGGCGTGTATACCGGATTTTCGATGAGACTACTGTAATCCTCCAGATATTGTTGGGAGCGTTCATCCCAATGCACGGGAATATCCAGAATCCTACCCTCGATCTCGTATCGTTTGGCCTTCTCCATTTCCCTCAGCCCCCTTCTTTTCTCTATGGCGCGGGCAGAGCGCTGCGCGGGGTCCATGGATGCGCACGCAGCGAACACCCCCTCTCCCTCACTGACGGATTCGTTGCGGTCAAAAAAGGACGCGCCACAGCCGCGGATGAACCGTGGGAGCGGCGTGTCCTTTTACATGGCGTTATGACATTGCGCGCAGGGGAAAATGATAGGCTTTCTGTTTGCCTGTTTATAAGGGGGAATGCCGTCCCTTCCAAGCGTTTTTATAAGCCTTCCTCCCTTTCTTTTCTCTCTGCGGCAATACCGGCCGCCCTGTGCCTGGTTAACTCCATGATTATGCCTTTATTATACCGAAAGGCAATTTCGATTTCTATTACCCGTTTTGACCCCTAAAATGGGTGATGCCCACGGGAGACCGTGGGCATCTTTCTATCGCAGCATATATTGTTTTAGTTCTTTCCTTGTTTCTACATTTAACTTCCTCATCGCCTCAGAGATATGCCTTTTCACTGTATTGGCCGATACATTCAGATGCTCCGCGATTTCCTGGTTGGTCCAGCCCCTGGCGGCCAACATGGCCATGGAAAATTCGGTGGTGGTCAAATCATCCGCTACGTCGTGCCCAGTGATTGGATTATGAACTCTACGCCATCCGGAAGAGAAACGATAGGTGATGTCGATGATCCTCTTAAAATCCTTGGGCCATTTTGGCTTAATGGCCGCCTCCAGCATGGCGCCCAACAGGCCGTGATGTTCCCCAAAGCCTTCGATGAGATCATCGGGCCGGGCAATCTCCCATGCCGTCAGAAGATGGACCTCAGCCCGATCCGGCTGTTTGAGGCTCATATAGTCCATTACCGCCACCAGATGCAGGTAGATGGCGGGGATGGGGTAGTTTGCCGCGCCCATGGCAAGGGTGGCCTCCACAATGCCAGCGCTGCGGGCATATTCCTCTTTCAAATAGAGATAATGGGCCTGTACATACAGCGCGAAGGCCCGAAGCCCCGGCGGCAGCAGCGGCAGAAAGCTCTCAACCTCCGGCATTTCCTCCGGCAGTGGCAGATGGAGCAACACCGCCCCAGTCGACGCGATAAAAGCCGACGCAGCCCGGAACTGGGGCGACTGCTCCCCTGCGGCGTCAAGGAAGGTGTTCAGCTCACCCAGAGCAAATCTAGCCCTCGGTATCTCTCCAATGGAGAGATTGGCGTAAGCGTAGAGCAGACAAGCGGAGAGCCGCGCTCCCCTATCGGGACTGGTGAGATAGGGCTCAGCCTCTTTTGCCGCCGCCTCCGGTTGGCCGCTGAAATAGTGATATTCGGCAAGGGCGATATCACGCTGAGGGCCTGCAGCCATCCCTTCCGCCGCTTCCCGGCAATGGCCCGAAGCAAAAGCCGTATTCATCAGTGGCATTAGATTGGTGTGATCCAGCGGACCGCCGGGAGCCATCTCTTCCGGAGCGGATTTTGTTTGCCGACGTGTCCGGCGGGGATCGCCGGGCTTCTCCGCATCATCCGGGATCGCCCATGACTTTCCAAACCTCTGGGCGCCGGGAATGCGGCCCTCGGCGCAGTATTGGTTGATCCTTCGTTCAGACACGCCCCATTTTTCCGCCGCTTCCCGGATAGAAAGATAACTTTTCATTCCGCCACCGCCTTTTAAAGGGTAATGCCTCTGGGAGGACAATTTCGCATCTATCATTCTATCGTTCACAATTATATACGAATATCCGTAGATTTTCAAGGCTTTTTCCTACTGCGCATATGGTTTGGAGCTCGCCTGCTAGTATGTTTGTTAAGTGATCATTCTAGATCATCAACTAGGATGACGACTGCGCGCCTTATGAATGGGGAACATCAAAAATAAGGAAGAACCCGTTGTTATAACAGGCCGACAGGGCGCCCTTCATGGAGAAGGGCGCCCTGTCGCGCTTTTTTCTATTTTATCTTCATCGAGATGTCAAAGCACTTCACCGAGTGGGTCAGGGCCCCCAGGGAGATGATGTCCACCCCGGTTTCGGCCACCTGGCGGATATTCTCCAGGGTGATATTGCCGGAGGCCTCCAGCTTGGCCCGTCCCCCTGTCATCTCCACCGCCTGGGCCATGTCGGAACAGTCCATATTGTCCAGCATGATGATGTTGGCCCCGGCGTCCAGGGCCTCCTGCAGCTCCTCAAAATTGCGGACCTCTACCTCGATGGAGAGCATATGGCCCGCCTTCTTCCGCAGGGCGGTGATGGCGGCGGTGATGGAGCCGTAGGCGTCGATATGGTTATCCTTGAGCATGGCGGCGTCGGATAGGTTGTACCGGTGGTTTCTCCCGCCGCCGCAGGTGACGGCGTACTTCTGGATGGGCCGCAGTCCCGGCAGGGTTTTGCGGGTGTCGGCGATGGAGGCGTTTGTCCCCTCCACCAGCTCCACGCACCGGTGGGTGGCGGTGGCGACGCCCGACATGTGCTGGACCAGGTTCAGGGCGGTCCGCTCCCCCTTGAGCAGGGCTACGGTGTGCCCCTCCATATCCAGGATCCGGTCTCCTTTTTTGACCGGGTCTCCATCCTTTTTATACAGCTGGAACTTCACCTCCGGGTCCAGCAGGGTGAAAACCCGCATGGCCACCTGGATGCCGCAGAGGATCCCGTCATCCTTGGAAACAAAATAGGCCTGGGTCACCGCTTCCGGGTCCAGCAGGTAATCGGTGGTCACGTCGATATAGTTGATGTCCTCTTTCAGGGCGGTTTTGATCAGGTCGTCAATATAAAATTGGGGCAGGTTCATCTTTCTTCCTCCTTCTCGTATTTCTCCGCCACGTCCTGCAGCACCAGGCAGGCGATGGTGGCAAGGCTCAGGGCCTCAAAGTAATCGTGGTTGACCATATAGCCCCCCTCCAGCAGCATCCGCCGGATGTCTAGGATCCGGGAGAGGCCTTGGGCCGCCCGCTCCGGGTTGGGCACCACAAAATCAGCCTCCTGCATAATGGAGCGGATCTCGGTGCGCACCCCCTTGGGGATCCGGTTGAGCCTGCGGTCGGCAGGGAAGGCGGGATCGGGGAAGGAGGCGGGCTCTATTCTGCTGCGGCGGTTGATGTCCTCCGCCGCCGCGTGGGAGAAGACCAGCGCCTCTAAAAGGGAGTTGCTGGCCAGCCGGTTGGCGCCGTGGACGCCGGTGTGGGAGCACTCCCCGCAGGCATAGAGCCTGTCCACCGTGGTGGCGGAGCGCAGGTCCACGTCAATGCCTCCCATCAGGTAGTGCTGGCAGGGGTAGACGGGGATCCAGTCCCGGGTCAGGTCATAGCCCTCCACCAGCAGGGCCCCATAGATCATGGGAAACCGCTCCTTGATAAATTTCGGGTCTTTGTAGGAGATATCCAGGTAGAATTTATCGCTGCCCACCCGGCTCTGCTCGGCCATGATCCCCCGGCTTACCACATCCCGGGGGGCCAGCTCTCCCCGGGGGTCATACCGGGTCATAAACCGCTCCCCGTGGCAGTTGATGAGATGGGCGCCCTCTCCCCGCACCGCCTCGGAGATGAGAAACTGCTCCCGGACATTGCCGGCAAAGGCGGTGGGGTGGAACTGGACAAAGCTCAGGTTCTTGATCCTGGCCCCCATCTGGTAGGCCAGGGTGATGCCGTCCCCGGTGGCGATGGCGGAATTGGTGGTGTACCGGTAGACCCGGCCGATGCCTCCGGTGCAGAGCATGACATACCGGGCGGCAATATAGCAGTGCTCGTTGTCGTGGTGCTCGTCGTCATACAGGGCGTCAATGGCGAAACCATCCCCCCGTTTTTCCAGGCCCACCACAATGGAATGCTCCCAAATTGTAATATTTGATCTGTTTTTTACGTTATGTATTAATTTGTTCACCATTTCCCGGCCGGTGGAATCCTTGTGATGGAGGACCCGGGGCTTGGAATGGCCGCCTTCCAGGGTCAGGTGGGTCTGCCCCTGTTCGTCGGTGTCAAATTCCACCCCCAGCTCCATGAGATGCCGGACCTCATTGGGGCCCTCATTGCACAGCTTTTCCACAGCAGCCAGGTTGTTTTTGTGCCCTCCGGCAACCAATGTATCCTGGATGTGATAGCTTACGTCGTCATAGTCGGGCCGGGTCACCGCCGCCACCCCTCCCTGGGCCAGGGAGGAATTGCTTAAAGTGATCTCCCTTTTGCAGATGAGCAGCACCTTCAGCCTTTCATCCAGCTGCAACGCCCCATATAGGCCTGCCACCCCGGTTCCCACAATCACCACATCGTAATTTTGTTCCATAGTCCGCTCCCCTCCGCCGTCATCTTTCGGCTTGGTATCTGTTTTATTGTATCACAAAGTTTTGCCACCCGCACCCCTTTTTTCATCCCGTCATCCCCAGGCCCGGCAAATTCCGCCCCGGTTTTCATGGCGCGGTCTCCGCCGACGGCGCGGCTGTATAAAGGGCCCCTTTTCCGGGCATCCTTCCAGGGAAACCATGGATTCCCGCCTCCCTTGACAAAGGGCGCCGGGGATGCTATAATCTAAATCACACTAAAATACTAGGAATTAGAATGGAGGCGTATCAGATGGCCAATATCTACAGATCTTTGGAAGAGCTCATCGGCAACACGCCGCTATTAGAGCTGATAAAAACAGAAAAAAAGCTGGGTCTCGGCGCCCATGTGCTGGCGAAACTGGAATATTTTAACCCCGCCGGCAGCGTCAAGGACCGGATTGCCTATGCCATGATTACCGACGCGGAGGAAAAGGGCCTGCTCAAGGAGGGCTCCGTCATCATCGAGCCCACCAGCGGCAACACCGGCATCGGCCTGGCCAGTGTGGCGGCGGCCAGGGGATACCAGGTGATCCTGACCATGCCCGAGACCATGAGCCTGGAGCGGCGCCGGCTTCTGGCCGCCTACGGTGCCCAGCTGGTCCTTACCGACGGGGCCAAAGGGATGCGGGGGGCCATTGAAAAGGCCAAGGAGATCGCCTCCCAGACCGACAACGCCTTTATCCCCAGCCAGTTTGAGAACCCGGCCAACTCGGCGGCCCATCGGAGCACCACCGGCCCGGAGATCTGGCGGGACACCGACGGCGCGGTGGATATTTTTGTGGCCGGTGTGGGCACCGGCGGCACCATCACCGGGGTGGGGGAATTCCTCAAAAGCCGCAAGCGGACGGTTCAGGTGGTGGCGGTGGAGCCGGCGGATTCCCCTGTCCTTTCGGGCGGCAAGCCGGGGCCTCACAAAATTCAGGGCATCGGCGCCGGCTTTGTGCCGGATGTGCTGCGGCGGGGCATCTATGACCAGGTGATCCCTGTGGGGAACGAGGAGGCCTTTGCCGCCGCCCGGGAGCTGGCCCGCACCGAGGGCATCCTGGTGGGCATTTCCTCCGGCGCCGCCCTTCACGCCGCCTACGCTCTGGCTCGGCTGCCGGAGCACAAGGGCAAGACCATTGTAGCCCTGCTGCCCGATACCGGCGACCGCTATCTTTCCACCCCTGTCTTTGATGACCCTTCCTCTCCCGGCGGCCGGTAACGGCTGAGGCGGGGCAGCGGTGTCCTCCAGCCCGGGACTTCTATGGGGATCGGACAGTGCCCTTTTTCTCGAGGCTGATCCGACGGCGGAGAATTTTTCCTCATGCCTTGACACGGCTGTGTCAAATGTGGTATTATATTTAGGCACTCAAAAGGTAGAATCTGTTTTGGGTGATCAGGTGCGCCAATAGCTCAGCTGGATAGAGTGTTTGGCTACGAACCAAAAGGTCGGGGGTTCGAGTCCCTCTTGGCGCGCCACAGGATTGAGCCTGGACGTTTATGGCGTTCCAGGCTCAATTTTTTATTTTGCCGTTTCCGTGAAAATCCAGGTTGTCAAGACCACAAAACCCGCCGCAAACCATTTTTCGTTTGCGGCGGGTTTTTTGTTTGATCAAGAACTTGGCTGGCCGGTCCTTTTTTATGCTTATTTTTAGCCCATGGCCACATATCCATAGGTCTTGCCGGAGAAGTTGAGCCGGAGGAAGCGGCTGTCCAACGGGGTGGATTGGTGATGGGTGACGGTAAAGCCGCCGCTTGCCACCCTGAGCCCCAGGGAGCCAGTGTCGGTGCAGGCAAAGGCGGCGAAGACCTCTCCGACACCGTCTTCGTTGACCGGATCCACCGGCATTTCGTCCTGGGCGAAGACAGCGCAGAACTTTGGGGTAAAGCCCACCGAAATGGTCCGGGTCAGGGCGTTATTTCCCACATAGGTGCCCACAGCCAGTTTGGGGGCGCCGTTCCATTTGCTCCGCTCCGAGGATGTGATGTGAAGGGTGGTGTCGGCGGTATGCTCCCCCACGGCCTGATCCAGCTTCTGGTTGTCGCTGTTAAAGTCGTCCATCCTGGGCTTGTCGGTGAGCACCCATTGGTTGAGGGAGAGATGCTCGGTTTTGTTGGTGCTGGCCACAAAAATTCCCCCTTACGAGAAGATTTCAAATTCCATCCAGTTAAGGTTTTGA
>CAJFSX010000050.1 GCA_904419775.1 Candidatus Pararuminococcus gallinarum
AGTCGTCAACTACGCCCCATCCACCATCGCCGGATGAAAACAATAAAAAAGACGAGTGTTCTTACAGCTTTTCAAATGCTATAAGAACACTCGTCATGGGTTGTGTTGACAAAAAAGATACCACTGTAAAGATGAAATAAAAAACTGAACCCGGAACACAAATTGTGGACAGGTTTAGCTATGATTACATGTGGAAAACTGCGAGTTCTGGATACCATTCGGTAACTTCTGGATAAGCGGTTTTTATATCATAATCTATTATGTTGTAATAGCAATACTTCAAATTACAAGCTGTTTACATGAGAATCACATTAGCAATTCGAGTTTGTACTTATCGATAATGTATTTGTCGACTGCTGATGTAAGCTTCTTTATTTCGGCTGGCATATGGTGACCAGCAAATATAGAAAATCCCAAAAAGGAAAGCCGTTTTTGATAAAATACTTTCTCAACATTTCCTGTTCGCTTTGAACTATTTATAGGCTTCAAGAAAATTGTTCGTGGGAAAAAACAAAATATTTTGGGAGGGATTTCGTTCCCGAGAAAGTTTAAGTCTATATTCTCACCCAATACAATTAATAGTTGTGAGCTGTTCAGATAACCTGGTTGAAGTTCATTTAGATTATAAACACAAGATTTTGGTACGCATTTTTGGATTAACATGACTATATTTTTCTCTTTCTTAATATCCTGGCACAGAATGATAGGTTTTTCATTTTCATAGGCTCTATTACGTTTCTGCTGGTATAGTGCAACATTGTTTAGCATTTCACCGGAGTCTCTTCTTTCTTTGTATCGCACAGCTTGCTCTGGTGTATCAATAATAGTTTTGGTAATTTCTGTATGGATGTTGCATTCTAGAAGTTTGGCATATAGATGACAAAAATCTAAGAAACTCTCTCCTGAATTAGCAAACAGGAAACAAGAAATAGGGGGTGTGTGTTCTTTCCTATAGTAAGAAATGAATTCGCATGACTCGATACGTGTGATAACTTCAACAAATCTTTCATCTGAGGCAAAGAATGTACCATAATGTCTGATATTTTGAAGTTGAGTTTCAATTGTACTAATGCAAGATTTTATTGTACTATCGAATTCTCCACCTTGCTTTATGCCACTTTTCCTTTTTCCTGTCTTATAGGAGATTGAGGTTTCGTAGGATACTTCTTCGTGAGCGTGGGTAGTATCACCGCTTAAATGAACCACGTCAATTAGATAGGGTTTATCTGCTTCAACTTGAAACACCTGTTTTGTTATACTGATAATTTGCTCCATATTTTTCAATAATATGTTGACATAGTTGTAAATGAGTTTTCTGCCTCGATATAATCTAAGCTTTTCAGGAAGAACCTCAACCAAAAAATAAAAAATCGCACTCAATAGAAATCCAACAAATATGTCATATAAAAGTGAAAATGACTCACGCACTGTATGAGGAGTATACCAAAAAGAATTTACTGAGAACATGGGCAAGAGAGGCAGCGATGATAATTTTACCGCTCCAATTATGCACAGAAGTGATAAAAGGGAAATAATAATATTAATACTTTTTCTCATTTTCTCACCACTTTTAATATTTTTGTATAGATTATATCACAAATTCTCCCATTTCTCAACGAGGAAAGCAGGCATAGAGAGACACCGGCAGCGCCCAAACTGCCAGCGTCTCTCTGTGCCTGCTTCTTAGTGGATGGCAAGCGATTTCAAATTCCCGTGCTCCTCGTGTTACCATATCCCCATAAAACACACGAGGAGGTAACCCCATGAAATTCACCAAAGAAGAGAAGATAGCCTTCGTCAAACGCTACCAGGACGGAGAAACAGTGCTTTCAATTTGCAGTGAGAACCAAGTCCCTCGCAGCACCTTCTATCGCTGGATACAAGACTATCAACAGACGAGAACCGATACGGGTACAGTAGTGACTCCCCAGGAGTTCCTATACTTGAAAAGAAGAATCAGCAAATTAGAGGATATGATTCAGATTTTAAAGACGGTCAGCTGTACTGTTTTCTCGCCTTTGCAGGAAAAGCTCAAAGCCATGGAGCCACTTTACGGGCAGTTCAGTGTACACGCTCTGTGCGACGCCCTGGAGGTCTCACGCGGTACTTTCTACAACCATATTTTCCGCAATAAGAAAGGCGATACACTTGCGGCAAAGCGGCGGGCGGAGTTAAAAACACAGATTCAAAGCATTTATGATGATAGCGGACAAATCTATGGGGCGGGCAAGATCACCGCTATCCTCCAAAATCAAGGGGTCAAAACCAGTAAAAAATATGTTTCTCAGCTTATGAAGGAGTTAGGAATCAGCAGTGTCAGCACTACTGCAAAGAAAGAATATAAAAAATGGGAGAAAGGACAGAACAGAAATTTCCTGCAGCAGCAGTTCCAAACCGAGCGGCCGAATCAAGTCTGGGTCAGTGATATCACTGTTTTTAAATTCCGTGAAAAGCATTATTATCTCTGCGTCATCATAGACCTGTTTTCACGGAAAGTGATTTCCTATCGAATCTCGCACAAAAGCAGCACCCAACTGCTTACAAAGACTTTTAAACAGGCCTACGCAGATAGGCAACCAAAGGCAGAGCTCATGTTCCATAGTGATCGTGGAACGCAGTATATGTCCCATGCGTTCGTTCACCTGTTGGAGGACTTTGGAGTAGAACAATCTTTTTCCCGGACAGCGTGCCCCCATGACAATGCAGTCTCCGAAGCGTTCTTCTCCATTTTCAAAAAAGAAGAACTATACCGCAGGCACTATACGTCGGAAGCGGATCTGATGAGAGGAATCGCCCATTTTATTGCCTTCTACAATACCGAACGTCCTCATTCTACCCTGCAATATAAAACTCCGGAACAGACAGAGCAGGATTGCTGGATAAAAGAAAAGGAATCCTCAAGAACATGAGAATTCCGGGTTCGGATTTGATCCATTTTCATTTTTACATTTTGATTTTTCAATTTTTCTTTTTGGATGTCCCATTTCTACAAGAGAGGGCAACCACGAAAACGTGGCTTGAATCCTCGGTTTTCGGCATAGAAAAAGAGGCCAAAATTTGGATGTCTCATTTTTGAGTTCCAAATTTCGACCTCTGTTCACATGGTGCGGGCGGTGGGACTTGAACCCACACACCGAAGTACTGGCTCCTAAGACCAGCGCGTCTGCCATTCCGCCACGCCCGCAGAATCCGTGACCTTTCTTTGGGGATAGGCCACGTTTCGTAAAGATTATTTTAGCATAGAAATATCTGTCTGTCAATGAGAGATCTCTGGCAGCAGCCCTTTTTCCAGCATGGACTGAGCTGCCAGCATGACCCCCATCTTCGCCGCGGGATAGATCAGACCTCCCTGCATCCAGGCGGCATAGGGTTCCCGCAACGGCGCGTCAGCGGAAAGTTCGATAGAGGCGCCCATAGTAAAGGCCCCGGCCGCCATGATCACCTGGCTGTCATAGCCTGGCATATCCCAGGGTTCAGGAGCCACGTAGGCGTCTACTGCCGCTCCCTTCTGGATGCCCTGGCAGAAAGCGATCAGGCCTTCAGGATTTCCCAGCTGTACCGCTTGGATAATATCCGCTCTGAGCTCGTCAAAGCGAGGCGTCACCCCAAAGCCCAGCAGCTCAAAAAGAGCGGAGGCAAAGACAGCGGTTTTCAGGGCGTTGGCTGTGGTCGTGGGGGCGTAAAAAAGCCCCATAAAGAGCTCCCGGTTCTGCTCTAACGTACAGCCCACCTCCTTGCCCATGCCAGGGGCTGTGAGACGGTAAGCGCACTGCTCCACCCATTTGGCTTTGCCGGCAATGTAACCGCCGGTGCGGGCAAGGCCGCCTCCCGGATTCTTAATCAGGGAGCCGATGATCAAATCCGCCCCCACCTGGGTAGGCTCCTGTTCCTCTACAAATTCCCCATAGCAGTTATCCACCATCACCACAATGTCCGGATTCTTTTCCCGGGCCAGCTTGGCCATTCTTCCCACCTCCGCCACGCTGAGGGAGGGCCGGAGGGAATAGCCCCGGGACCGCTGGATATAGGCAACCTTGGCCCCTACGCAGGCCTCTGGTATCTTCTCATAATCCGGCGCCTCCCCTGCCATGGGAACCTCCCGGTAGTGGACGCCAAATTCTTTGAGGGAGCCGTTGTTCTCCCCTCGCAGGCCGATGGCTTCTTCTAATGTATCATAGGGCCGGCCGGTGAGGGACACCATGGTGTCCCCCGTCCGCAGCACCCCAAACAAGGCGGTCACCAGGGCATGGGTACCGGAGACAAAGGTATGACGCACCAGGGCATCCTCACAACCCATGGCCTGGGCAAATACTGCGTCCAGGGTATCCCGGCCTCGGTCGTCGTAGCCATAGCCGGTGGTGCCGTGGAGATGATATTCAGACACATTGTTTTTGATAAAGGCAGAAAGAACCTTCAGCTGATTGTATTCACAGATTTCCTCAATCCGCCGGAAGGGTTCCCGGCACATTTCCTCCGCCTGTTTTGCCTTTTCCTCTAAGGCAGGCGCAATTTTAAAAAATTCCTGCTGCATGATTTGTCTCCTTATGTATGGTAACAATATTCTCCTTTTCGATGACAAAGCCCGCCCGCTGATAGATGCGGCAGGCATTCTCTTCCCGGGTCAACAGCCGCAGCATCCTTCCCGGATACTGGGCGGACACATGGCCCAAAAGCCGCCGGAAATAGCCCTGTCCCCGGCAGTCCGGCCGGGTGGCGATGTCAGATAGATACACCTGCCCATCCAAACCCGACGCCGTCAGGGTGGCGGCTAGACCTTGGCTATCCCGGATTCCCCAGGTCTCCATCAACCCTCGCCGGGCCCGATGGTTCCGGTCGCAGTACCACCCGTCAAAAGAAGGCAGTATTTCCCGGACGCTCATAGAAAGCAGCTCATAAGCCTCCGCTTCGGAGGGATGTACCGTCCTTTCCTCCTCCCTGCCAGGAAGCTCTCTGGCCCCCAGGGTCCAGATGGGCTTCCTCCGCCCCGGTATGTCCTGCAAATGGCGGGCAATCTCCCTGGTGCAGAGAAGGCTGTCCCAGGAAAGGGCGGAGAGATACTCCGCTATCTCTGCGGCCCCGGTCTCCTCCCCGGCCCAAGCCGTGGCTTCGCTATAAAAGAGGCAGAGACATCCCTCCGCCATCCCTTGGTTTTTCCATTCCCACACCTGGGAGAAGGGATACCGGTTCTCATAGGCCGCGAAATCCAGGGCACAGAGGAGGGACAGGGGACTTTGGAGGGAAATTTCCCGGCTCCTTTCTAAGAGCCGGATCACCAGGCGCTCTCCTCCCAAATGGAGGCCAGCAGAGCGGCGGTCAGATCCCGCGTGGCGGTGATGTCCTGGGTCTTGAGGACACAGGAGGGGGAATGAAGGTACCGGCAGGGCATGGAGATCGCCAAGGTCCGCACTCCGGCCCGGGCCGTGTGCACCGACCGGGCGTCGTTGCCGCCGTAGACCCCCTCCTTGATCTGGGCCGGGATCCCCTGGCTCTGGGCTGTGGCTATGGCCAGGTTGACCAGCCCCTTGTCATAGATGGCGCCCCGGTCCATGACCGAGATCACCGGGCCCTTGCCCAGCCGGCAGACCTGATTTATTTCCTCCACCCCGGCGATGTCCGCCGCCGTGGTGGTCTCCAGCACAATGGCAAACTGGGGATCCACCCCAAAGGCCGCTGTCTGAGCCCCACGGGTTCCCACCTCTTCCTGGGTGGTGAAGACAAAGGTGGTATCGTAAGGGATTTCTCCCTGGATCATATCCATTAAAATAGCGCAGCCCGCCCGGTCATCCAGGGCTCTGGCCTTGAGAAAGCCGTCTCCAAAAGGGGTAAAAACGCTTTCCCATACCACGCTATCCCCCAAGGAAACCAGCTTTTCCGCCTCTTCCTTGGTATCTGCGCCGATGTCGATGTAAAGTTTGTCCAGAGGTACCGTTTCGTCCCGCTCCTTGGCCGACTGCATATGCATGGCCTTGGTACCGATGATCCCTCGGACGCCTTCCGGCCCTACCCGGACCGGTTTTCCGATCACCACCCGGGGATCAATGCCCCCTACCTCGTCAAAGCGGAGCATCCCTGTCTCGGTGATGCCGGTGACGAGAAAGCCTACTTCATCCATATGGGCCTCTACCATCAGGCGGTGGGGAGCCCGCTTTGTTCCCTGTTTCTCGCAGATGAGATTGCCCAAGGCGTCCACCCGCATCTGGCAATGACCCGCCAGCCGTTTCTGGATATATTCCCGCACCCGGCCTTCATCCCCGCTGATACCGGAAAGAAGGCTCAAATCTTTGATGGTTTCCATGAGCCTGTCCATTTATTCCACCGCCTTTCCCGCTGCGCCAAAGGTATCTTTCACATAGGCCGCCATCAGCCGCCCACAGTATTCCACATCCCGCAGGTCAATGAGCTCGGTGGGGGTGTGCATATACCGCAGGGGGATGGAGAGGAGCCCGCAGGGCACCCCGGCTCCCGCCAGGGTAATGGCATCGGCGTCGGTGGAGGTAGCCCCCGACATCACCTCGGTTTGGTAGGGGATTTCATGCTTTTTGGCAGTCTCGGTCAGAGCGGCGCTCAGCTCTTTGGAAAGCACCGGGGAGACGCCGATCATCGGGCCTTTGGCCAGCTCCCCGCATTTGTGCCGGGGGGCGTCTTCGGTGTAGGCAAAGCTCACATCCACCGCAATGGCCTGGGTGGGGCTCAGGCCAAAGGCGCTGGTTTTCGCCCCATTGCAAGAAAGCTCTTCCCGGGTGCTGAGGACCACGCTAACCCCGCAGGAAAGGGGTGCGTCCTTGAGAAGCTCCGCCGCGTAAAGAACCGCGGCGCAACCGGCCCGGTTATCCAGGGCCTTGGAGGTGATCCGATGTTCTCCCATGGCAGCCCCCTCGTGGCAGACAGCGACCCGGGTTCCCAAGGGGATCTTTTCCCGGGCGGTCTCCCCGTCAAGACCTACATCTATCGCAATTTCGTCCATCTGCGGCACCTTTTTGCTCTCCTCTCCCCGCTGGAGATGGGGAGGGATGGAGCAGATGACCCCATCCAGCTTTTCTTTGGCCAGCACCTTCACCGGGGAGGCCAGCAGGGTCCTGCGGTCCACACCGCCTACCGCCGCCACCTTGAGAAATCCGGTATCCTCGATGGCGGTGACAATCATCCCGATCTCATCCATATGGGCGCAGAGCATGACATGCTCCCCGCTCTCCGGGACGGGATGGAGGGCGCAGATGAGATTGCCCAAGGCATCGGAATGTACCGGGCCCCATTTTTTCAGATAATCCGCCGCCACCTGAGCGGCTCCCTGTTCCTCCCCGCTGACGCCGTAGCGGGAAGCCAGGGTCAGGGTCAATTTTTTGATATCCAAACCGTTTCCTCCTTTGGATCAAAGCCCATGGACCAGGGACTTGAAGTGTTCTCCCCGGGCCTCAAAGTTGGGATACATATCAAAGCTGGCACAGGCCGGGGACAGGGTGACAATGTCCCCTTCTCCCGCGATTGCACGGGCCTTGTTTACCGCTTCCTCCATAGAGCCCACCCGGTAGATGGGAAGTTTCTTTTCATCGTAACCGGAAAAGCCTCGGACCGTGTCTTCAATCTTATCCGCCGTCACCCCCATCAGGATGAGGGCTTTCACCTTTTCAATAATCTTAGGCGCCAGGGGCAGGAAGGGGATCTTCTTGTCATAGCCGCCGGCCAGAAGGATTACCTTTTGGTCAAAAGCGTTGAGCCCCGCGATGGTCCGGGTAGGGCTGGTGGCAATGGAGTCGTTATACCAACGCACCCCATCCAGGGTGCGCACCAGCTCAATGCGGTGCTCTACCCCTCCGAAGGTTTCCGCTGTGTGGAGGATGTTTTCCATATCCACCAGGCCCCAGGTGGCGCAGATCGCCGCCAGGTAGTTGAGGACATTGTGATCCCCCGGGATTTTGATTTTATCCCGGTTCATGACCTTGATGACATTGCCGTTATCCGCAAAGAAAATATCCCCGTTTTCATCCATATAAGCGCCCCGCTCCACCGGGCCGTGGATAGAAAAGGTGAGCAGCTTTCCACGCACATCGGGGGCCAGAGACATGGCCGTCTCGCTATCCGCTCCCAATACGGCGGTGGAAAACGCGTTCTGATGCAGCAGGATGTTCCGCTTGGCCCCGATGTATTCTTCCATGGTGCCATGGACATCCAGATGGTTGGGGGCGATGTTGGTCACCACCGCTACATCCGGGCTTTCCCGCATGGAGAGCAGCTGGAAGCTGGAAAGCTCTACCACGGCGTAGTCCTCCGGCTCCATCTCCTCAATATGGGCAAGCAATGGCCGGCCGATGTTTCCACCGATGTGGACCCGTTTCCCCTGGGCCTTCAAAAGCTCCCCAATGAGGGTGGTGGTGGTGGTCTTGCCGTCAGAGCCGGTAACCGCGATCAGCCGGCAGGGACAAAGATCAAAAAGGACCTCCATCTCGCTGGTGACCACCTTGCCCTCCTTCCTGGCTTTTTGAAGGGCCTCGTTATAAAAATACATCCCCGGAGTGCGGAAGATCATATCCCCATCCAGGTGGTCAAGATAATTTTCTCCCAGGATAAAGTCAATCCCCTGGGCACGGAGGATATCATAATCCTCCCCCATCTGTTCCCGAGTCCGACGGTCCCGGATGGTGACATGGGCCCCCTTCTGGGCAAAAAGGGAAACCAAAAGCCGGTGGCTGACTCCCAACCCGATAAAGGTGACGTCCTTGCCCCGGATCTGCTCAAAAAACTGTGCGACTCTGCTATCCATATGCTTCCTTCCCGGCGCCGCTTAGGAAAAAGCCTCCTGATGAGGGGTTCCCTGCGGGCCCTTGCCGCCGTTTGTTTTTCTTCCCCGATGCTTCTAGGGAAAACGGCGTCATACACATCTTATTATTATACTTTTATGCAAAGAAAATATCAATCTCCCCGCCCCCTTCCAGAAAAAAACCTGTGCTTTCAAAAAGGCCTGCCCTTTGGGGCAAGCCTTGGCATTTCATGGTTTCTTTTTTCTAGCGGAGGGAGTTTATAATCCATAGTGGATGATAAATTTCTCTTCCCGGATCCCCCGCTCAAAGAGGGCAAGGACAGGTTCAAATTGTCTGCCGTCCTGCCGTCTCCAAACTTCAGCAAAGAGAGAGGCAGAGGAGGGAGGGATCAGGGTGATCCCGCAGTAGTCCAGGTTGTATTCCGGGCGAAGGCGGGTATGCCAATAACAAGGAATATGTTCAAACTCCGGCAGCAGAGGGGAAAGGTCATCATCGCCCAGAAAAATACAGCCGTATTTTTCTGGATCATAGGTATCATACCGCTCCTTTCCCGGCGTTACCGGCATGATTCCAAAGCCGTGATTTGCCACAGAAGGTTCCCCTTTCTATTGAGAAGGCCAGCCAGGGCCTATCCCATCCATTTATCCAGCAGCCGGCGGAGCCCCGCGGAAAAACTGTCCATAGAGGAGCGCAATAGCTCCGCAATCTGGCGCATATCCCCTTCAATGACGCCGCCGGAACCCAATCCGAAAAAGTCCCGGGCCCGGACCCGCTCATAGCGCTTGATGAGCTTTTTCAGCTGATCCGCCTGTTCTGGCGTCATCTGGGAGCGGCCTCCCCGCTGCAAGGTCCCCAGCAGTTTGTGGGTTTCGGTGATAATCTCATCGTATTCCCGCCGCCGGGCCTCTTTGAACCGGGCGATCTGCCGCAGCTCGTCCCGCTCATCCACAAACTGTATCTCGATGAGGGTGGCTTCTCCGCCCAGATCCCGGATCTTATCGGCCAGCCTCCCAAAAGCGCGGAGATTTACCGGATTTTTGGGCAGGATGGCCACCCCCTGCTTAAAATAGTCGGCGCCCATCTCCTTAAGCTTGCGCCAGACATAAACCCGGTTCTTTGATGGATTGACCGGCAGATTATAGCCAAGCCCCATCCATTTGACCCGTTCCGGCAAATGCTCCGCCCCCTTTCTCAAGACAAAAAACGCTTTGTTCCTATTGTAATAGATGTTACTATTTTTCGCAACTAGTTTTCCCCGATTTTCTCTAAAAAAGAAGGGGGCGGACACCAGGCCAGTCCTTGTAATTTCGGCCAAATAATGATAATATTAATTAGTTAATATGGCGGTTGCAACTGAAATCATAGGGGGAAAACTATGTCTGTAAAAAACCTGATTTTGCCTGACACCTATCTAAATAAATTGGATATACTGGAGACGGAAGTGGCCATCAAGCTGGTCAAGGATACCTTTGAACGGGAACTGGCCAGCGCCCTCTCTTTGACCCGGGTTTCGGCGCCACTCTTTGTCCGGCCCGAAACCGGGCTCAACGACGACCTCAACGGGGTAGAGCGGCCGGTGCAGTTTGACATCCGGGAACTGGGCGCCGATGTGCAGATTGTCCACTCCCTGGCCAAATGGAAGAGGATGGCCCTGCGCCGCTATGGCTTTGCGCCGGGAACTGGGCTTTATACCGACATGAACGCCATCCGGCGGGATGAGGACCTGGACAATCTCCACTCGGTCTATGTGGACCAGTGGGACTGGGAAAAGGTCATCGACCGGGATCACCGGAATCTAGACTATCTGCGGGAGACGGTGCTTTCCATTGTCTCCGCCCTGCGGAAAACCCAGAGCGCTCTTTCCCTGCGGTATCCGGTCCTGGATCATCTCATTGACAGCGACGTCTATTTCATCTCCTCCCAGGAGCTGGCGGACCGGTATCCCGGCCTGACGCCCCATGAACGGGAGGACCGGATTGCCAAGGAGAAGGGGATTGTCTTTGTCACCCAGATCGGCTGCAAACTCCGGGACGGCAAGCCTCATGACGGCCGGGCACCCGACTACGACGATTGGCGGCTCAACGGGGACATTCTGGTCTGGTATCCTGTTCTCAACCGGGCGGTGGAGATTTCCTCCATGGGTATCCGGGTAGACGAGAAGAGCCTCAGCGCCCAGCTTAAAGAGGCCGGCTGCGAGGAACGGCGGAACCTGGATTTCCACAAGAGGCTGCTGGCAGGGGAATTGCCCCTGACCATGGGCGGCGGCATCGGCCAGTCTAGGATCTGTATGCTCTTGCTGCAAAAGGCCCACATTGGTGAGGTTCAGGCCTCTGTCTGGTCGGAGGAAATGATTGACGCCTGCGAGGCCAACGGCATCCATCTACTCTAACAAAACAGCGAAAAAGCCTAGCGTCACCCTATCCCAGGCTAGAAAATATCCCTCCGGCCGCGCAATGCCGGGGACAAGCATCAAAGGCTCAAGCCGCTCTTTTCGCGGGCGGTGAAAGCTTCTCTAGTACGATCTGGCAGATCTACCACTTCGGGAGGAATCAACGGATGAATGTAACAAAAATCTTTGGATGTAAGGTGTTTGACGACGCCGTCATGCGAGCTCGGCTGCCTAAAAGCGTCTATGAAAGCCTGAAGCGCACCCGGAAAGAGGGCACCCCTCTGGATGAGAATGTGGCCCATGTGGTGGCCGGCGCTATGAAGGACTGGGCGGTGGAGATGGGCGCCACCCATTATACCCACTGGTTCCAGCCTATGACCAACATCACCGCGGGCAAACACGACGCCTTCCTCACCCCCACCGACGACGGCCGGGTCATCCTGGAGTTTTCAGGAAAAAGCCTGGTCAAGGGCGAACCGGACGCTTCTTCCTTCCCCTCCGGCGGGCTGCGGGCCACCTTTGAGGCCCGGGGCTACACCGCCTGGGATCCCACCTCCCCCGCTTTTGTCAAGGACGGTACCCTTTATATCCCCACCGCCTTCTGTTCCTACACCGGCGAGGCGCTGGATACCAAAACCCCCCTGCTTCAATCTATGGATGTGGTCAGCGACAAGGCCATCGCAGTCCTGCGGCTGCTGGGTGTCAGCGACGTCAAACGGGTCATGGCTACCGTGGGCGCGGAGCAGGAATACTTTCTCATCGACCGGGCTCTTTACGAGCGGCGGCTGGACTTGAAGCTCTGCGGCCGGACCCTTTTCGGCGCCCGTCCTCCCAAGGGCCAGGAGCTGGACGACCACTATTTTGGCCGGATCCGGCTTCGGGTGAGCAAATACATGCATGACCTGGATGAAGAGCTGTGGAGTTTGGGCGTCACCAGCAAGACCAAGCACAACGAGGTGGCCCCTGCCCAGCACGAGCTAGCCCCTGTCTTTGAATCCGCCAACGTAGCCTGCGATCACAACCAGCTCATCATGGAGACCTGCAAAACCGTGGCCAAGAAAAATGGCCTGGCCTGCCTGCTCCACGAAAAGCCCTTCCACTATATCAACGGTTCCGGTAAGCACAACAACTGGTCACTTTCCACCGACACAGGGAAAAATCTGCTGAGCCCCGGTAAAAACCCGGGGGAGAACGATGTGTTCCTGGTCTTTCTCAGCGCTGTGCTGGAGGCTGTGGATGAATACGGGGATCTGCTCCGTCTTTCTGCCGCCAGCGCCGGCAACGACCATCGTTTGGGCGGCTTTGAGGCTCCGCCCGCCATTGTCTCTGTCTTTTTAGGGGAACAGCTGACCACCATGCTCCAGTCCATCGCCTCCGGCGTCAATCCGGATACGGTGTCCCGGCTGGTGCTTCACACCGCTGCTGCCGCCCTGCCTGATCTGCCCCAGGACGATTCCGACCGCAACCGCACCTCCCCCTTTGCCTTCACCGGCAACAAATTTGAATTCCGTATGGTGGGGGCTTCCCAGTCCATCGCCTACGCCAATATCTTTTTAAATACCGCCGTGGCAGATGTTTTGGACCGGTATGCCCAGCGGCTGCAAAGCGCCTCTGACATCCATGAAGAGGTCCGCCGCATCGTCCACGACGTGGTGGCGGATCACAGCCGTATCATCTACAACGGCAACAACTACACCGAGGAATGGGTGGAGCGGGCCAAAAAACGGGGACTTCCCATCTTAAACACCACCTGCGACGCCATCCCCGCTTTAATCTCGGACAAGAATGTGGCCTTGTTTGAGCGTCATCATATCTTTAGTCGGGCTGAATGCTTCTCCCGCCACGACATCATGCTGGAAAACTATATCCATGTCCTCTCCATTGAGGCCACCACCATGGTGGATATGGCACGGCGCTCCATCCTGCCCGCCTGCATCCGCTTTGCCGCCGAAATGGCCAAGGACGCCTCCCTCATCAAGGAGGCCGGAGGAATGCCGGCCCCTGTCTCTGATATTGTCCGGGATCTTTCCTCCCTGATTGGCAAGATAAAGGCCGGTATCTCCGCCCTAGAGGAGCTCAACGCCAACGCCGGGGAGGAAAAGAGCCTGTATCAAACCGCCCGCTATTACTGCGACATGGTCATTCCCGCTATGAATCAGCTGCGGGAATGCTGTGACCGGGCGGAAACCATGGTGGCAGAGGACGCTTGGCCGCTGCCCACCTACACCGATTTGATCTACCGGGTGTAACAGCACTCTGGAAATATCCCCCTCCTGCCGTATAAGCGCGGAAGGAGGGGGATATTTATTGTGCAAAATTGCCCATACGACAAAAATAAGAGGGAAAAATCGTGAATCATTGTCGCTATTTCCCTCCCCTTTGCCCTTGACTTTTCCATATGCATACTATACAATTGGTATTGTCATTTTTATAAACACAATATATAGTATTTGAATATATGGGAGGAAACGATCATGCTCACAAAAATCATCAAGCGGGATGGCCGGGAAGTGGCCTTCAACATCGAAAAAATCGCCAACGCTATCTTTAAAGCCGCCCAGGCCACCGGCGGACACGACTATGATACCGCGTTTTCTCTTGCCTCCCAGGTGGTGGATTATATCGAAAATGAGCTGGGAAATCATACCCCCAGCGTGGAAGAAATCCAGGACGCGGTGGAAAAAATCCTGGTGGAAACCGGACATGCCCGCACCGCCAAGGAGTTTATCCTCTATCGCTCCGAGCGCACCCGGGTACGGGAGATGAATACCCGGCTGATGAAGACCTATGAGGATTTGACCTTCCAATCGGCTAAGGACAACGACATCAAGCGGGAAAACGCCAATATCGACGGCGATACCGCCATGGGCACCATGCTCAAATATGGCTCTGAAGGCGCCAAGCAGTTTTATAAGATGTTCATCCTGGATCCCAAGCATTCCCAGGCCCATGAAAACGGGGATATCCACATCCACGATCTGGACTTCCTGACCCTGACCACCACCTGCTGTCAGATTGATCTGGAAAAGCTCTTTGCAGGGGGATTTTCCACCGGCCACGGCTTTCTGCGGGAGCCAAACTCCATCCACAGCTACAGCGCTTTGGCCTGTATTGCCATCCAGTCCAATCAGAATGACCAGCACGGAGGACAGAGTATCCCCAATTTTGATTACGCTATGGCGGGCGGCGTGAGAAAGTCTTACCTTCACGCCTACAAGGCCAACATGGCAAAGGCCATCGAGCTGCTCACCGGCCGGGAGGACGCCAAGGACTTCACCGAGCAAATGATCCAGGCCTTGAAAGAAGAAACTGGCCTGATCCCCTCCCTTGCCCAGAACGCCACCCGGAGCACGCCTATCTGCTCCAGCATTTCGACGAGGAAACCGCTTCCCGCCTCCAGGGAATCACGGCGAAATACGCCCTTCAGGAAACCGATCGGGCTACCTATCAGGCCATGGAAGCATTGGTTCACAACCTGAACACCATGCATTCCCGGGCAGGCGCTCAGATCCCCTTTAGCTCCATCAACTACGGCACCGACACCTCCCCCGAGGGACGGATGGTCATCAAAAATATCCTGCTGGCCGAGGAGGCTGGATTGGGCAATGGGGAGACCCCCATCTTCCCCATCCACATCTTTAAGGTAAAGGAAGGGGTTAACTATAACACGGAGGATCCCAACTACGACCTGTTCAAGCTGGCCTGCCGGGTATCCGCCAAAAGGCTGTTCCCCAACTTCTCCTTCCTGGACGCCCCCTTTAACCTGCAGTATTATAAAGAGGGCGATCACAACACAGAGGTAGCTTATATGGGCTGCCGCACCCGTGTCATGGGCAATGCCTATGATCCGAGCCGGGAGGTGACCGCCGGCCGCGGCAACCTGAGCTTCACCTCCATCAACCTGCCCCGGCTGGCCATCAAGGCCCACGGCAACCTGGATATTTTCTTTGAGGATCTGGACCGGAAAATCGACCTGGTCATCGATCAGCTCTATGACCGGTTTAAGCTCCAGTGCCAGAAAAAGGTCCGCAACTTCCCCTTCCTCATGGGGCAGGGCGTCTGGCTGGACAGCGACAAGCTTTCCCCCGATGACTCGGTGGAGGAGGTCCTCAAACACGGCACCCTGACCCTGGGCTTTATCGGGCTGGCGGAATGCTTGAAATGCCTCATCGGCAAGCATCACGGCGAATCCGCCGAGGCTCAGAATCTGGGTCTGGAAATTGTGGGCTATATGCGCTCCCGGGTGGATCAGGAGACCAAAAAGAGCGGCCTCAACTTCTCCCTCATCGCCACACCGGCGGAGGGCCTCTCCGGCCGTTTTGTCAAGATCGACCGGAAGAAATACGGCGTCATCCCCGGCGTCACTGACCGGGAATATTACACCAACTCCTTCCATATTCCGGTATACTTCCCCATCTCCGCTTTCGATAAGATCCGGCTGGAGGCCCCCTATCATCATCTGACCAACGGCGGCCACATCAGCTATGTTGAGATGGATGGGGATCCCACCCAGAACCTGGCGGCCTTTGAGCAGGTTATCCGCTGCATGAAGGAATCCGGCATCGGTTACGGTTCCATTAACCATCCGGTGGACCGGGATCCGGTCTGCGGCTATACCGGTATCATCGGAGACGAGTGCCCCAACTGCCACCGCACCGAGGCCGACGGTCCCGTCTTCGAGCGCATCCGCCGGATCACCGGCTATCTGGTGGGCACCCTGGACCGCTTCAACAACGCCAAACGGGCAGAGGTAGAAGACAGGGTCAAACACGGCGTCACCATGGAGACACTGTAGTGCACCACAGCATCTAAGATAAATTCAAAAAGAGATGCTCCCAGCTGGGGGCATCTCTTTTGCAGCGAAGGAAGGGCAGCTGCCCCTGGGAGGAAAAGTTATGGCTGAAAACACCACCCTGCGCCTGGCAGGGGTGATCAAAGAATCCATTGTGGATGGTCCAGGTCTGCGTTTTACCGTCTTTGTCCAGGGCTGTCCCCA